>CAVKWN010000044.1:26207-27576 GCA_963660075.1 Lachnospiraceae bacterium | reverse complement strand
AACAATAATACGCAGAAAAGACAGCTGGTGCGCAATTTGGTTGATAATGTTTACCCATTCAGTAAAAAAAAGCGTAATTTTGCAGAAATCTTTCTAAAGCAATTATGTACACATTTATTATTAGTCTGATTTGTCTTATACTGGGATATATCATCTACGGAAAGGTGGTGGAACGCGTGATGGAGCCGGATGCCAAGCGCCCCACGCCATGCTACTCCATGCAAGACGGGGTCGACTACATCCCCATGCCCACATGGAAGGTGTATCTCATCCAGTTTCTCAACATCGCGGGCACAGGCCCCATCTTCGGAACGGTACAAGGCCTGCTCTTCGGCCCTTCGGCATATCTCTGGATTGTGTTCGGATGCATCTTCGGAGGAGCCGCCCACGACTATATGGCAGCCATGATATCCCTGAAGCGCAACGGCGCCTCGCTGCCTGAGATCGTTGGCGACGAGATGGGAAGCGTGGCGCGCAACGCCCAGCGCTACCTCGCCTTGCTGCTGATGATTCTCGTGGTGGCAGTGTTCGTAAAGACCCCGGCAGGTCTGCTCGCCAACCTCACCTCGGGTGTTGCCGGCGACAGCTACATGTTCTGGGTCGTGGTGATATTCCTCTATTACCTGATAGCCGCCACCTTGCCCATCAGCAAGATCATAGGAAAGATATACCCCGTGTTTGGCGTCGTGCTGATATTCATGGCTCTGTGCATCTTCGTGGGTATATTCCTGCACTGCGGAAAGCCCATACCCGAGATAACCGACGCCTTCGAGAACCACTATCCCGGAGGCGGTCTCCCCGTGTTCCCCTGCATGTGCATCTGCATAGCCTGCGGAGCGGTAAGCGGTTTCCACGCCACGCAAAGTCCGCTGATGGCACGCTGCATCAAGAACGAGCGCTATGGCAGGCGCGTGTTCTATGGAGCGATGATAACCGAGGGCGTGATAGCGCTGATATGGGCGGCTGCCGCCTTGCAGTTTGCCAACGAGCTCGACGTGGTGGGCAACACGCCTTACGAGAAGATCTACAATGCCATGCTCGATGCCAACGGATCCATCAACCCCGCCATCTTCGTCAACAGGATATGCAACAGCTGGCTTGGGTCGTTTGGCGCGGTGCTTGCCATTCTCGGCGTGGTCATCGCACCCATCACCACCGGCGACACCGCCCTGCGTTGCGCCCGTCTCATCCTTGCCGACATGCTGAAGCTCAAGCAAGACAAGGTGCTGAAGCGTATAGCTATCTGCTTGCCGGTGTTTGTAATAAGCATAATCTTGCTGTTCGTGAAGTTTGACGTGTTGTGGCGCTATTTCGCCTGGTTCAACCAGACATTCTCCATCTTCACGTTCTTCACCATTGCCATATACCT
>CAVKWN010000044.1:0-25971 GCA_963660075.1 Lachnospiraceae bacterium | reverse complement strand
AACACTGAAGATCTAAACTACCTAATACAAAAACATTATGAAACAGAACCTTTACAAAGAAGAGGCGGCACGATGCCTCTTGTGCGAGAACGCTCCCTGCACCGCCGCGTGCAACAACGGTGACCCCGCGCGTATGTTGCGTGCCATACGCTTTGACAACAGCCAGAACGCAGGCAAGTGGATAGCGTCTTGCACCGACGCCGACCTTGAGGCAGCCGAGAAGGCGTGCATCCATTACGACCGCCCCATTCGCATACGCGAGATAGCCAAGGGGCTGCCACAGGCAGTGGGCGAAAGCCTTGAGGGGAAAGAACCTGACGCGAAAGGAAAACCAAGCCTGGAAATAGATTTCTGCGGCATGAAATGCGAGAACCCCTTCTTCCTCGCCTCGTCTGCCATCTGCACCAACTATGAGATGGTGGCACGGGCTTTCGAGGCTGGATGGGCAGGCGTGTTCTACAAGTCGATTTGCCTGGAGGACATACACGAGGTGTCGCCGCGCTTCGACTCCGTTGGCGAGCAAGGAGATACGGGCCGCTTCTATGGCTTCCGCAACATGGAGCAGCTCAGCGAGAACCCTGCCGAGGTAGACTTCGACATCCTGAGACGACTGAAGAAAGACTATCCCAACAAGATAGTGATAGCGAGCATCATGGGACAGACGCTCAAGGATTGGGCAAAGCTGGCGCACATGGCTGAAGATGCCGGGCTCGATGCCGTGGAGCTCAACTTCTCGTGCCCGCAAATGGGACTTGAGGGCATGGGAAGCGACGTGGGGCAGAACACGGAACTCGTGATGCACTATACATCTTATGTAAAGCATAGGGTGAACATCCCCGTCATCACCAAGATGACACCCAACATAACGCACATCAGCGTGCCAGCCGCAGCGTCATCGTTGGCAGGCGCCGACGCCATATCCGCCATCAACACGATAAAGAGCGTCACCATGTCCGACTCGTCGATGGTGTCGCACCAGCGCACCATCTCGGGATACTCGGGACGTGCGGTAAAGCCCATTGCCCTGCGCTATATCCTTGAAATGGCGAAGAACCCCATCTTGCAATACACTCCCCTGAGCGGCATCGGCGGCATAGAGACATGGCGGGATGCCCTGGAATATATCCAACTGGGTTGCACCAACGTGCAGGTATGCACGGCGGTGATGCAATATGGCTTCCGCATCATCGACGACCTGATAGACGGCATGCAGACCTATTTGGCACAACGCGGCCTCGACCGTCTGGACGCGGTAATAGGCGAAGAGCTTCCAAACTTCGTGATGCCATCGCAAATGGATCGCGACACGGTGGTCTATCCACGCATCGACCGCGACAAGTGCATAGGTTGCGGCAGGTGCCACATATCGTGTGAGGACGGTGGACATCAAGCCATTACGATAGACGACAACCGCATGCCGCATGTGAAGGGAGCCAAGTGCGCGGGATGCCTTCTCTGCCTCCACGTGTGTCCGACAGGTGCCATAAGCCTGTCGAAACGAGTAAAGAAAAGGTCACAAGACGCTTAGGCCATAAGGGGAAAATCCTCAACCGCTTTAGGGAAAAACCACGCGCCGTTTATGGTTTTTCCCTTTGGCGGGAAACAAAATCAGCGTAACTTTGCCATAGAAAACAAGAGATAAGCTTTCGTAAAAGAAACCAGTCTCAAGTTGTACAAACAAGAATAGTAACCCTTTAAATGACACGAGTTATGAAAAGAATGATTATGGCAATGGTCGCAGTGATATTGATGGCTACATCAGTGTCGGCACAGAGAATAGACAATGCTTACACAGAGGCACGCGTACTCACGGAGAAGATGGTGGAAGAACTCGGATTGAGCAGCTCGCAAAGGGAGAAAGCCTATCAGACGAACCTCACCTACATGAACGGCATCAACAGTTACACCGACATCAACTCCAAGGCTTGGAAGCAGCGCAACACCCAGCTGAAGAGCATCCTCACTTCTTCGCAGTGGAAGAACTACAAGAAAGCGTCTTACTTCTACCGTCCTGTCAGCTGGAGCAACAACGCCTACGTATACAACGTCTATACCAAGTACCCAAGCGCACGGTCTACCAAGAGCGACAACTGGACAAGCAGCAAGGTGACAAAGCATACGACGAGCAGCAAGCATCATGCTGGGACGCAAAAGTCGCAGCAGCCGAACAACACCAATTACAATAAGAACAATGGTTCTTACAACAAGGACAACGGTTCTTACAACATGGGCAATGGCAAGGCAAACGTGAACAACGGTGCCACAAACAACAAGAGTTTCGGGAACCTGAGAAGGTAACGCTTCACATTGGGACAATCCTAGAGGAGATAAAAGGCAGGCAGGGAGCTTCAGGCAACCTGTCTGCCTTTCTTTCGCATATATCATCTCACACGGATAAAAAATATTTGAAAGATTTCGGCTTCGCCGATTACGCATACCGTCTACCAACCGCCTTTTGCCATTCGGGGTGCGGACGGCCAAGCCGTTAGTGTTGTCGCGTAGGCGCTTGCGGCGTAGCAATCTTTAAAATCTTTCAAATCCGTGTGAGAAGATTCACAAGAAAGTATATTTATCCACACGAATCAACGTGGAACCATTATTATCGGTCAATGTGGATGTTTTGGCAAGGTTGGCCTTATTTAGTGGGCGATTTTTGTTGGTTTCTCAAAAAGGTTTTGTAATTTTGAAACTTGGTATATTGATTGAAAACAAGAAGGGAGACACCTTAATAAAAAGAACCAAAATATAGGACCAATAATAAAAAAGTGTACGACAAATGAGTACAAAGAAACATCTAACAACCTTGCTCTCTGCATTGTTGGCAGGAGGTATGTCGCAGGCGGCAAACGCACCTGTCACAGGCATACGGCAGATTAACCCGACGACGGTCGAGATCTTGTATGGCAACGGCAAGATGCTGACGCTTGATTTCTATGGCAAGAATATCTTCCGCGTGTTCCACGACCCCAACGGTGGAATAATACGTGACCCACAGAGCGAACCTGCAGCCAGGATTCTCGTTGACACGCCACGGCACGAAGTAGGGGCGTTGGAAGTGGCGGAGGACAACAAGTCGGTCTCCGTGGCCACCGCCGAGATAAAGGTAAGCTTTGACCGCCACACAGGCCTGATGACCGTCACCGACTTGAGAAACGGCAAGGTTGTGGCGGAGGAAACCAAGGAAGTGGACTTCCAGAAAGGGCGCACCACGTTCAGCCTTCGCAACCACGACGACGAGTATTTCTATGGCGGAGGAGTGCAGAACGGTCGTTTCTCGCACCGCGGCAAGCGCATAGAGATAGTGAACAGCAACAGTTGGACGGATGGTGGCGTGGCTTCGCCAGCCCCATTCTATTGGTCAACGATGGGTTATGCAGCCATGCCCTACACCTTCAAGCCAGGCGAATACGACTTCGGAAGTTCCGACAAGTCGACGGTGACCATCACCCACGACACGTCATACCTGGACATGTTCCTCATGGTGGACAGCACGCCTACCGCCTTGTTGCGCGACTACTATCAGTTGACGGGCAACCCCGTGCTCCTGCCGAAGTTCGCCTTCTATGAGGGACACCTCAATGCTTACAACCGCGACTACTGGAAAGAGACCACCGACGAGAAAGGCATACTCTTTGAGGATGGCAAACGATACAAGGAAAGCCAGAAAGACAATGGGGGCATCAAGGAGAGCCTGAACGGGGAGAAGGACAACTACCAGTTCTCAGCCCGCGCGGTGGTAGACAGATACAAGGACAGCGACATGCCATTGGGCTGGGTGTTGCCCAACGACGGTTACGGGGCTGGTTACGGACAGACATCTACGCTCGACGGCAACATAGCCAACCTGAAGAGCTTTGGCGACTACGCCCGCAAGAACGGTGTGGAAATAGGCTTGTGGACACAGTCGAACCTCCATCCCATAGACTCCATCCCCGCGTTGCTTCAGCGTGACATAGTGAAAGAGGTGCGCGACGCTGGCGTGCGCGTGCTCAAGACCGACGTGGCGTGGGTTGGCGACGGCTATTCGTTCGGACTCAACGGCATCGACGACGTGGCGGGCATCATGCCTTATTATGGCAACAACGCGCGCCCGTTTATCATCACGCTCGACGGTTGGGCAGGCACGCAGCGATATGGTGGCGTGTGGACAGGCGACCAGACAGGTGGCGAATGGGAGTATATTCGTTTCCACATCCCAACCTATATCGGCGCGGGACTGTCGGGCATGAGCAACATCACGAGCGACATGGACGGCATCTTCGGTGGCAAGAACCCTGTTGTCAACATCCGCGACTTCCAGTGGAAGGCACTCTCACCCATGCAGCTCAACATGGACGGATGGGGCACCAACCCTAAATACCCCAACGCGCTTGGCGAGCCGGCGACGAGCATAAACCGCTCTTACTTGAAGCTCAAGTCGATGCTTCTGCCATATACCTATTCTTGCGCTCACGAGGCTGTGACCGACAAGCCGCTCATTAGGGCGATGTTCCTCGATGACCCTTCCGACTATACGCATGGCATAGCCACACGCTACCAGTATATGTATGGGCCTTCGCTGCTCGTGGCGCCAATATACCAGAACACGTCGGCTGACAAGGATGGCAACGACAAGCGAAACGGCATTTACCTGCCCAAGGGCACGTGGTACGACTACTTCAGCGGCGAGACCTATGAGGGCGGACGCATAATCAACGAGTTTGAGGCTCCATTGTGGAAGTTGCCGCTGTTTGTAAAGGCAGGAGCGATTATCCCGATGAACAATGCCAACAACAACCCCTCGCAGATAGACAAGTCGACACGCATGTTTGAGATATATCCCGACGGTCAGTCGTCGTTCACCCTCTACGACGACGACGGCGTGACGGAGAACTACCTGAAGGGCGACTCTGCCACCACGCTCATCACCTCAGACTTGAAGGCGAAGGGCGAACTGACCATACATATCGACAAGACGCAAGGCACGTTTGAGGGTCAGACCACTCAGCAGGGAACGGTACTCATAATCAATAGCAATGCCAAGCCTTCTAAGGTGATAGTTACCGTAGGCGGAAAGAAAGTGGCGTTGAGCGAGGCCGCCTCGGGCGATAACACCTGGAGCTATGACGAGGCTCCGGAGCTTAACCGCTTTTCAACGCCTGGCTCGCAGAGCGCAGCTTTCAGCGTGAAGAAAAACGCGTGCATAACGGTGCGCATAGCGAAGACGGACATCGTGGCAAACGATTTGACGCTGACCGTGAAGGGCTTTGAGCAGTTGGCAAAGGACAACGGCTTGAAGAAAAACACAGGCAGCCTTGCCGCGCCGCAACTCCTCAATGCCGACGTGCAGCCATATTCCGTCACGCCGAAATGGAAGAGCGTGGACAATGCCGACTATTATGAGGTGGAGTTCCTGGGCGAGAACTATTCCACGATTCGCGGCAACGAGCTGACGTTTAATGACCTCACGCCGCAGACCGATTACGACTTCAAGGTGCGTGCGGTCAACGCCAGTGGAGTGGGAGAGTGGACGCCGCTCCATGTTCGCACGGCTGTCAACCCATTGGAGTTTGCCATTCATGGCCTCACGGCCACATCTACGGCAAAGGACATGGAAGGCTTTGGCATAGAGCATCTCTTCGACTTTGCCACGACGGGCGACATCTGGCACACATATTATTATAGTAAGGCGGTGCCGTTTGATTTCACGGTAGACCTTCATAGCATCAACACGCTCGACAAGATCCAGTATCTGCCTCGCGCCAACGCTGGCAACGGCACGATAACGCGTGTGGACATCCAGGTGAGTCGTGACGGCAAGACGTGGACGGAGATAGGCGAGCAGACGTGGGCGCGCGACGCGCAGACGAAGGAGGTGAAGCTGGAATCGCATCCAGAGGCACGATATGTAAAGGTGAAGGTGCTCGATGCCGTTGGCGGATTCGGCTCAGGACGCGAGTTGTTCGTGTTCAAGGTGCCTGGCACCAAGACGCTCATTCCTGGCGACGTGAACAACGACGGCAAGATAGACGAAAACGACTTGACTTCTTACATGAACTATACGGGTCTGAAGAAGGGAGACTCCGACTTCGACGGTTATATCTCCGTGGGCGACGTGAACAACAACGGCTTGATAGACGCTTACGACATATCCAACGTGACGACAAAGCTCGACGGCGGTGTATATGATGACGGTCACAACGAGCCATTGGCCGGCAAGTTCTCTTATGAGTACGACAAGAAGACCTATAAGGCTGGTGATGATGTCACGATAAAGGTGAAAGGCCAAGGCATGCAGTCGGTCAACGCGTTCAACTTCGTGCTTCCTTATCGTCCGCAGGACATGAGGTTTGTAAAGGTAGAGGCGGTGGCGGCGAAGGACATGCGCAACATGACCTACGACAGGCATCACAGCGATGGATCGCAAGTGCTGTATCCCACGTTTGCCAACGTGGGCAACCAAGCCACGATTAATGGTGACGAAACGCTCTGCGTGCTGCATTTCAAGGCTGTACGCACGTTCACTGTGAAGCAGCAGGCCCCGAAGGGTATGGCCGTTGACAAGAACTTGAACGAACTCGACTTCTAAGCCATAAGGCAAGAACATAAGAAAAGGCTGCCAGCTCATAGAGCTGACAGCCTTTTTTCAATTAAATAATGTATGTCAAAACGTTCATGTAGCAAGGCGTCCTTGCGAACAGTTGGCTTACCATCCAGGATTCTGTTTCAAGTTGGGGTTGAGGACGAGCTCGGTTGTTGGCAGTGGGTCGAGCCAACGACGGTCGTTCTCCTTCCAGTGGCGACCCGACTGTGTAGCGTCGATGCTGCGTGAAGGATACTGGTAGAGATACTCCGCGCCGTCATACTCTGCCGTTGGGCGCTGATTATTGCCATTGCCGAACTCGATGCCAGCCGTTGCATACTCGGCTCTCACGTCATCGGTAATCTTCAAGCCGAACATGGTCTTGGGGTTGTCGAGGAGCTTCATAGCGTTCCAACGCATGAGGTCGTCGAGACGGAAACCCTCGTGTACAAGCTCGATGCGGCGTTCGCGGCGAATCTCATAGATAAGGTTTGACAGGGTGTAGCCATAGTCCAAAGGTTTGGCGTCGGCAACAGGAGTCGTTGTCAGGTGAGCCATGCCCACACGGTCGCGCAGCTTGTTGATGGTCTTGTCGAGCACGTCCTGAGTGCAAGTGCCAAGCTCGGCCTTTGCTTCCGCATTGATGAGAAGCACCTCAGCGTAGCGGTAGATGAACCAATCGTAGTAGGTATTGCGTGCCTCGGCCTGCTTGGAGTTGGCAGAGTGGAATTTCGTGCAGGGATAACCGGTCACACCCTTATTGGCGGTCACGTCGGCATTCACGGGGAACTGCACCGTTCCGTCGGTCAGCACGAGCTGCGGTTTGTGCTTGTTGGGGATGAGCTGATAGAGACGTGGGTCGCGGCCGGCAATCTCGTCCTCTTGGTTGTTGTCGCCCTTATAGCCAGAGCCTGCGTTGTAGATAGGCGTGCCGTCCTTCATAAGGAACGACTCGATGAAGTCCTTTGTCAGTCCATAGCCGTTTTCGCCTTCCTGACGGCCAGTCTCGTGGCAGAGTACGCCCTCCTCATAGAAACGGGCGAGCACGGCCTCTGCGCATTTGCTGAGATCCTTTGTCACGAATAGGTTGGCGTAGTCGAGTGGATAGCCATCCTGCGACTTGGTGTCGGCATCTGCGTCGGAAGCCTTCACTATGTCGTACTTCCCACTGTTGATAATCTCGTCGGTCATGCTGGCTGCCAGTTGCAGGAGCTTGTCGGAAGTCCATTCGGTTGTGGGAGTTTCATGATGGTATTTCATGTAAGTGCCATAATGGAGGCAGATGCGTGCGAGCTGCTGGCGTGCGGCATCCTTGTGGAGCCGCCCCTGCTCAGCTGATGCCTTCTCTGGCAACCACTGTATGGCGTATTGCATGTCCTCGATGATTTTGCCGAGCACGTAGTCGCGTGGGTCGCGAGCCTTGTAGAGCTCCTCGGTGTCACCGGTGCTGAGATCGTGATCATACCATGGCACGTCACCGTATTGGCGTATCTTGGAATAGTAGAGCATGGCGCGGAACATGCGCATCTCTGCCACATACTTGTTGATGTCTGCCTCTGTGCCTTGCACGGTTTGATAGCGGGAGAAGAAATAGTTGCAGTCGCGGATGTCGTCCCAGTACCATACTCCGCTTCCTGCGTTGGTGGGCACCGTGCTCTCGTCGAAGAGCCATCCGCTGGCGTAGTTAGACACGAAGTTGTCGCTTGTGCCGTCGAGTGTGGCAGAGGGGCTTGAGAGTACGCCATAGAAGTTTGTGGCATACATCTTCAAGTCGTCAACGGTATTCCAGTATGACTTGTCGGTGAAAGAATCACGGGGCGACAAATCCGTGTAATCCTCGCATGATGTAAGGGTGATGCCAGTTCCGGCAAGCATTGCCGTCGCCAATAATATATTTCTGATTTTCATTGTAATGTTCACTTTATGGGTTTTCCAACGATTATTATAATGTAATGTTCACACCAATCGCGATTTTCTTGCTGAGAGGGTATGTCATGTTGCTCAATGTCTCAGGGTCGGTGTACTTGATGGAAGTGAAGGTGAGCAGGTTCTCGCCTTGTACGTACACGCGCAGACGGTTGATATACCATTTCTGTGTGATGGCCTTCGGGAATGTGTAGCCCAGCGTGATGTTTTTCAGGCGAATGTAGGCTGCATTTTGCAGATAGCGTGAGGATGTGGCGTGGTTGCCGCCGTTTACGCCAGCGTGGTGCAACTTTGGCAGGTAAGCGTCTTGGTTCTTCTCTGTCCAATAGTCGGTTGCCGATGTCTGCGGGGTGCACCATTGGTCGGTGAATCCCCAGAACTGTGCGCCGCTTGGCACCACGTCGCGCTTGCCAATGCCTTGCCAGAACATCTCGAAGTCAACACCTTTCCAATCGGCTCCAGCTGTGATGCCGAAAGAGTAGCGTGGAGTGTTGTTGCCGATGATGCTGAGATCACCGTGGTCATCGAGAGTGTACCTGCCGTAGTCGATCTTGCCGTTTCCGTCAAGGTCTTCGAATTTCACGTCACCTGCCGACCATTTCTCACCGGAGAGGTAAGACTGGTTGGCTGCCGCTGCCTCGGCATCAGTCTTGAAGAGTCCGTATGATGTCAAGCCCCATATTTCGCCAATCTTGCGGCCTACGTAGTAGGAGCTGAGTGTTCCAGTCGGGTTGGCGAACTTGGTGATTTCCGACTGATAGTCGGAGAGCACGCCCTTGACGTGGTAACCTAAGCCATTGTTCAGGCGGTCGTTCCACTCAATGGAAAGCTCCCAACCTGTGGTTTTCATGTCGGCTGCGTTCTCGCGTGGCACTGATGCGCCAAGCACTGCTGGCAAAGCCTGACCGGAGGTGAGCATGTCTTTGGTGTCGCGGCGATACCAGTCGAAGCTGGCGCTCAAGCGGTTGTTGAGGAAAGCGAAGTCAACACCGAAGTTGAGTTGGTTCACGGTCTCCCATGTGAGCGACGAGCTCACGAGTCCAGGGGCGCTCACTGCCACAGGCAGAGAGCCACCGAGCAATGCATCGTACTTTGTATTCACGCCGTAAGTGGCGAGATATGGGAAGTTGCCCGACACGGCCTGGTTGCCCAATGAACCGTAAGACGCGCGAATCTTAGCATAGTCCCACCATGTCTTCAGCGGCTCCCAGAACTTTTCTTCCGAAATGCGCCATGCCACAGAGCCAGAGGGGAAGAAGGCGTAGCGGTCTCCTTTCGGGAACTTGGATGAGCCATCGTAGCGTCCGTTAAACTCGATGAGGTATTTGCCCATATAGTCGTAGTTGATACGGCCAAACCATCCGTTGGTAGCCCAGTCGCTTTCGCTACCGCTAAAAGTCATGTCGCCAGTGGCGAGGTTGGGCGAAGGGTTGGTATTGTCGATGAGGTTCGTGCGACCGCCGTAGAAATACTTGTTGTGCTTCTTCTCCTGGTTGTAACCTACAAGCACTTTTATGTTGTGGGCTTTCTTGCCAAGCGAGAATGCGTACTCAGCGAAGGCGTTGAATGCGTTGTAATAGTCGTTGGTGCTTGCGAGTGCCACGGAGTTCGGGTTTGTCCATGGATAATAGTTTTCCGTGCCAGAGACAGCCGTATAGTCGTAGTACCTTTGCACGTGCTGGCTCGTGTTTTGTCCGTAGAAGTTCCATGTGTAGTCGGCGTTGATGACGAGTCCCTCCAAGGGGGTGATGCGGATGGCACCTGTCATCCAAAGGTCGTTCTGCTTGTATCTTGCGCGTCCGCCTTGCGACAGCACTGCTGCTGGGTTGGTGTAAGAGCCTTGGCCGGCGAAGTTGCCATCAGGATGGCGCACTGGCATGAGAGGGTTGAGGTCGTTCTTGAAGATACCAGAGTATGCGCTAAGACCAGAGTATGCTCTGGGGTTCATCACGGTGTTACCGCCTGAAGGGTGATTCTCGGTAGTATAGGTATGCATGATCTTGGCAGACACGTTCAACCACTTCGTGATGTTTGATGACAGGTTGATGTTGGCATTGTACTTGCGGTATTGGTCATCACCGTACCTTTGCATACCACCTTGATCGTTCATTGCCACGGAAGCATAGTATGTGGTGCGCTCGCTACCGCCGCTGATGCTAGCGTTGTATATCTGCGAGAACGACGTCTTGTACAACTCGTTCCACCAGTCGGTGTTGCCGCAATAGCCATACTTGTTTTGGTCATACGACTTGTCGTAGAACACGGGGCTGTCGTATGTGCCGTTGGCGTATTTCTCTGCATACTCGTAGACGAGAGGGTTGAAGTAGTGACCAGAGTTGCCATCGTTATGGTAAGCCTCATCCATCATCTCAAGATATTTCAGTGAGCTGACGTTGTGGAACGACTTGGTAGGGTTCTGCCAGTAGCCCGTAGCATTAACGTTGATGACGGGCTTGTCGCCTCGTTTGCCTTTCTTGGTCGTGATAAGGATCACACCGTATGCTGCTCGCGCGCCATAGATGGCTGCGGAGGAGGCATCTTTCAGTACGGATATAGACTCGATGTCTTCTGGATTGACAAGGTTGGCATCCATTTGCACGTTGTCAACGAGCACAAGTGGAGAGCCTCCGTTGAGCGACGTGTTACCACGGATGTTGAATGATGATGAAGCACCTGGAGCACCACCACTGTTCATGGTGATGTTAAGGTTTGGAACGACACCTTGCAGTCCTTGTCCGATGTTGGTGATTGGACGGTTCTCAAGTACTTTACCATCAACTGATGCTACGGCACCGGAGAGGTTGGCTTTCTTTTGCGTGCCATAACCCACGACCACAATCTCGTTGAGCGATTGCGAACTGTCCTTCATCACGATTTTTATGGTCTGACCTGTGTATTTCACTTCTTGTGGGTCGCAACCAATGTAGGTAATGACGAGAGTCTGCCCTTTTTGTACGCCATTGAGCGTGAAGTCTCCATCCATGTTTGTCACTGTTCCGACATTGCTGGAACCTTTCACTTTGACAGTCGCGCCTATAACGGGCTCGCCAGAGGAATCTGTCACGACGCCCTTGACATTAGTCTGGGCGTTTGCCGTGATGGCCGCCCCCAAGAGTAAGCCTGTCATGTACACTCGTGAAGAGTGTATAAAAGATAGATCTTTCTTCATGTGTTTAGTTTTTGGTTAATTTTATTTTCCGATTGGTATAATTTTTAGTTTATGCTTAGGCATTTATAGGTTTTATGCCGTAAAGTTAGTGAATATTTGTTTACCCCCCCCCCCTAAATTGCGAAAAATTCAAGAAAATTAGCAAAGGTTAACGAGATGGACGGTGTGTTTCTTGGTTTGATTTTATACAATAGGGAAATAATATACAAGAAAGTATCATTAATCAAAAAAGGTCGTCAGCCAACAAAGCCGACAACCTTTTTATTAAGCGTTTGCTATTTTAATGTGTAAACAATTTCTATGTATTTGCTATTTCAATAGTCGTTTGCTTAGTTCTCTTACCGGATAGTACACTGCCAGCCAACCTGCGGCAATGACGGTGAGGAATATTATAGCCACGTCAGTATAATGTACGCTGACAGGGTAGGCGTTGACCACGAAGCCATCGCCACTTCCCATGCTTACCAACCCGAATTGTTGTTGGAGCAAGCAGAGAAGCAACCCGATGCCAATGCCGAAGAAGGCACCGATGATTGATATCAAGCGGCCCTCGAAGAGGAAAATCCTCGTGATTTGCTTGTCGCTGGCGCCAAGGTTGCGAAGGGTAACAACATCTTCCTTCTTGTCGATGATGAGCATTGACAGCGAGCCGATGATGTTGAAGCACGCCACCACGAGGATGAACGTTAGGAAGATATACGCCATTAGCTTTTCAATCTCCATTATCTTGAAGGTGTCGGCTTGTTGCTCATACCTGTCCTCCACTTTGAAGCGCTTGCCTGCGATGTCCTGTATTTTGCTCTTCACGGATTCGAAGTTGGAGCCAAGCTTCAGTCTCAGTTCCAATGCCGTCACTTCGCCCTGGGCGTTGAAGAGCCTTCTTGCGAAGCCGAGCGATGTGAGAATGTAGTTCTTGTCGTATTTGCTGTTGTTTACGGTGAACACTACACCGCTGGCAAGCAATGAATCTACCACGAATCCGCCTTCCACGTTGCTCATGTCGAGTTGTCCTTGTCGTTGTGGGGCATATATGCGAAGGTAGTTGTCCCATCTTGTGCTAAGCCCTAAGTTGTTGGCAAGGCGGATACCAGGGGTGCCGTAATCAAGGTTTGCCGTGTGGAGTTGGAATTGCCCGTCACCGTAGAGAATGTCGGTGATGTGTGTTAAGTCAGCGAAGTTGTCGTCCACGCCTTTTATTGTAATCATGGCTTGTCGGCCTTTGTACACGGCAAGGGCCAAGTCCTCGAAAGTCTCTGTTGCCACTTCTATTTGTGGCAACTTCTTTATTTTATACAACGCGGAATCGTCGGCAGCCACAGATTTTCCCGTGACGGGAACCACTTTGAGCTGTGGGTCGAAGTTTGTGAAGAAGCTTGCCACGAGGTCGTGGAAACCATTAAACACCGACATGACGACGACGAGAGCAATGGTAGCTACCGACACGCCAATGACGGATATAGAGGAAATGACGTTTATGGCATGAGTCTTCTTCTTGGAGAAGAGATAACGTCGCGCTATGAAAAAAGGGAAATTCACCTTTGGTGATGATTTTTGTCTAACGGATAGTTACTTTTTCAGCAGGCTGTCAATACGCTCGATATAGTCGAGACTGTCGTCCTGGAAGAAACGCAGCTCTGGGATTATGCGCAGCTGGTTGTGCACCCTTTTGCCGAGGTCATAGCGTATGGTCTTCTCGTTCTTGCATATGTTGTCTAGAAGGTCTTTTGCCTTCTCAGGCGGGAAGATGCTGAGATACGCAGTGCAGATGCTCAGGTCTGGACTGACCTTTACACGCGTCACGCTTACGAGGATGCCATGGGTTTGGCGCGTCTGGCCTTGAAAAATTTCAGCCAGTTCTTTTTGCAGCAGTCGTGCTATCTTGTTTTGTCTTGTCTCTTGCATGTCTTTTATGTGTTGTTTGTGTGTTATAATTCTATGTGTGTCGCTTCCACCTTCTCGTGGAGAAATATTGACGCAGATTCCATGAACTTTGTCGCATTCTCCGTAGAGTAGTATTTCACCTCTCCCCCCTTGGTGATTCGAGTCTCCATCTCAGGATGTCTTCCAAGATAGTCTTTCAGTTTGCTTGCCACGTATTCTCCTTGTGGCACGATGGTAATTCCAGGCGGAGTGTACTTGAGTATCTTCGGCATGAGCAATGGGAAATGCGTGCAGCCGAGTATTATGGAGTCGATATCGGAGTCTTTTCTCAGTAGCTGGTCTATTCGCTTTTCCACGAAGTAGTCGGCTCCGGGCGAGTCAGCCTCGTTGTATTCCACCAAAGGTACCCAAAATGGGCACGCCTGTCCTGTGACCTTGATGTTTGGCCACAACTTGTGTATTTCCATGTCGTAGCTTTGGCTCTTCACCGTCCCCTCCGTGGCGAGCAACCCGACATGATTGTTTCTTGTAACGTTTCCTATGATTTCTGCCGTTGGCCTTATGACGCCGAGCACGCGCCTTTTGGGATCCCACTTGGGCAGGTCATTTTGTTGTATTGAGCGCAAAGCCTTGGCCGACGCGGTATTGCAGCCTATGATAACGAGTTGGCAGCCTAAGGAAAACAATCGCTCCACGGCTTGCCTCGTAAACTCATAAACCACGTCGAAAGACCTAGGGCCGTATGGTGCCCTGGCGTTGTCGCCAAGGTAAATGTAATCGTATTGAGGCAAAGTCTGCCTGATGCCGTGAAGGATGGTCAAGCCTCCATAGCCTGAGTCGAAGACACCAATTGGTCCTGGCTCTTGTGGGAAAAGAATAGTATCTTCCAGTTGCATACTATTATTTTGAGGTCTTGATGACCTCTTCGGTAATATCTTCGCCCATTATAGTGTTGAGGTAGGGCATGTTGCCTCCATCAGTATTAACGACGAAGGCGAGACCTTTTTGTAGACCAATGCGCGTTATGTTGGCTTGGATAGTCTTTTTCAGTGGGGTGATGGCTTCCTGCTTGGCCTGCTCAAGAAGTCGCGAGGCTTCCTTCTTGAAAGCCCTGTTCTTTTCCATGAGTTCTTGCAATTCGGCTTGCCTTTTCTGCCTTATTGATGGCGCGAAGTCGCTTTGTCCCTCAAGGAAGAGCTCGTATTTGCTGTTGAACTCATCTTCCACGCGCTTCATTTCGCTATCATATTTCGCTTTCAGTTCATTGAGGTTTTTCATTGCCACATTGTATTCTGGCATGGCATGGAGAACGCTGTCGCAACTGAGATAACCGAAGCGAATTGAAGGCTGTTGGCCATCTTGGTTGATGGTCATAGCGGTTTGCTCACGCGTTGTTGTGTCCGATTGCGCATTGGCTGAAAGCATTGTTGCCGTGGCGATGAAAAAGAGGATGAGTTTCTTCATGGTGGTTAAAAGTCTGAAAATATGAGGGCGGCATAGCATTGCCGCCCTTGTTTGTTCCCAAAGGGTTTGTTTTACTTCATCTTTGTGATCTCGGCCTGCACCTTTGAAGTGACATCCTCGACATTAGAGCCAGTGTAGACAGCCACGCCATCCTCGAAGATGAACGTGTAGCCACCAGCCTTGCCCACAGCGTCAATGGCGTTGCGCACCTTTGTCACGATAGGCTGCATGAGGTCTTGCTGCTTCTTCTGCAGAGCCTGTGAGTTGTCCTGGTAAGTCTGCTGAATTTTTTGGTAGAGAGTCTGAAGCTCCTGCTCTTTCTGCTTCTGCTGAGTGGGGTTCATTGTGCTCTTTCCTTTCTCGTATGCCTCGTTTTGGCGTGTAAGCTCGTCTTGCATGCTCTTGAGGTCGTTCTCATAGGTTTTCTGTTGAGCCTGAAGCTCACCGTTAACCTTTGCGATGTCGGGCAACGCCTGCATGATGGTCTGGGTGTTTACTTTGCCAAACTTCTGTGCGAAAGTGGCAAGCGGTGCCATCAACATGATGAATAATAAGAGTTTTTTCATTGTTGTTTGTTTTATTTGTTTATTATCTTGTTTTTTAGCGTGGCGAGTATCCGAGCTTGCGCAGCACGTCGTCGGAGATGTCGACCTTTGGCGAGCCGAAGATTATGGCGGTGTCGGAGGCGCGATCGAGCACGAGGCTGTACCCTCGAAGGTCGGATATTTCCTTCACGGCGTTGTAAATCTCCTCTTGGATGGGCTGCATGAGGCTCTCGCGCTTCTTGTATAGCTCGCCCTCGGGTGAGAAATATTTCTGCTTGAGTTCTGCCGCAGCCTTTTCCTTGTTCATTATCTCCTCTTGCTTTGCTTTCTTTTGCTCTTTCGATAGGAACACGAGCTCATTTTGGTAGTTCTTGTACATGGTTGATGCCTCGGTGTTGAGGGCTTCAACCTCAGCTTGCCACTTCTTTGTGGCTTGGTTCAACTGTTCGTTGGCACGCTCGTAGGCAGGTATGTTCTTCAGGATATATTCCATGTCTATGAGAGCGAACTTCTGCGCATGTCCCATAAGGGGCAACGCGATCATCATCGCCGTAAGCGCAATACATTTGAAAATGTTTCTTTTCATCATCTTTGTTATGTTTATTCTTTTAGACGAATGATTTGTGTCTTTTGTTACGCTCTATGTCATGAAATGTTTAGAACTCCTGTCCCAGGACGAAGTGGAATTGAGAGCCGCCCCTGCGGTTGTTCACGTTGTCCTTGTCGAAGCCGTAACCCCAGTCGATACCCATGAGTCCGACCATTGGCAGGTAGATGCGCACGCCGACACCTGCCGAACGTTTCATGTCGAATGGGTTAAACTTGCTTATCTTGCTCCATGCGTTACCGCCCTCAAGGAAGGTGAGTCCATATATGGTTGTGTTGCCGAGAAGGAACGGATAACGCAGCTCCAAGGTGAAGCGGTCGTAGGCATAGCCATTGTAGGCAATAGAGCCGTTCTCGTATCCGCGGAGTCCGATGGTCTCTTCGCCAGCGTATGAAGAGTAGCCGCTCATGCCGTCACCACCCATGTAGAAGGTCTCAAATGGAGACTCCTTGTACTTGTTGTAGTTGCCGAGCAATCCGATGTCTGCCCTTGTCATGAGCACGAAACACTTCTGTCCGTTGGTGAGGGCAGTGTAAGTCTTCGACTTGAACGACCACTTGTGATACTCAATCCATTTGTATTTGGTCTTTTGCTCGTTGACGTAAGTCGGTGAGTTGGAGTTTGTGGCAAGATGCTTGTAGTCCTTGCCGTCCCAAAGCGACCATGGCGGGGTGAGAGTCACGCTCGCGGTGAACTCTGAGCCCGTTCTTGGGTAGAGTTGGTTGTCGGTAGAGGCACGGCTAATCGAGATGCTGAAGTTGAGGTTGTTGGCGTTACCGTTTGTCATGAGGTAGAAGTAGCGCCAGTTTTTCAGCATATAGCGTGTGTACGCCGCTTGCACGGAGAGTGTGAAGTAGTCGTCTGGCCAACGCAGGCGCTTACCCCAGCCAAGAGACGCTCCGAACAACTGTATGTATTTGTTCGGGTCGTAATAGTTCTCGTAGTTGGAATAGTTGTAGCCGTACGAGTTGTATCCGTACAAGTTGTAATAGTAGTTGTTGTATGCCGACTGGTTCCAGTAGTTGCTGTTGATGTCGGTCTGCTTTGAGTAGTAGAAGCCCACAGAGAACTGGTTTGGTCGTTTTCCGCCGAACCAGTTGGTAGAGTAGGAGGCGTTGTAGCTCTGGTAATAAGTACCGTTGGTCTGCGCGCTTATCGACAGTTTCTCGCCGTCACCAATAGGCAGTATGCCACGGCGCTCCTTGTTCTTGCGGAACAGGTTTGCCATGGAGAAGTTGTTGAGGGTAAGACCGATACGTCCGATGACACCTGTCTGACCCCAACCGAGAGAGAACTCTATCTGGTCGTTGGACTTTTGCTCAAGCAGCCAGTTCAAGTCTACCGTTCCCGACTCGTAGTCAGGTTTCACGTCAGGGTTGATCTTCTCTGGGTCGAAGTGTCCCATGCTCGCTATCTCACGATACGAACGCATGATGGCATCCTTTGAGAAAAGGTCGCCCGGCTTGGTACGCAACTCACGACGCACCACGTTTTCGTAAAGGCGGTTGTTACCGTAGATGCGCACGTGCGACAGGTGAGCCTGCGGGCCTTCCTGTACGCGCATCTCAAGGTCGATGGAGTCGCCCTCTATGTTCTGCTCCACTGGATCTATGTTAGAGAACACGTAGCCGTGGTTATAATAAAGGTTGCCCACCGCGTCCTCGTCGCTCTTCAATCGCTTGTCGAGGAGCTTCTGGTTGTATACGTCGCCAGGGTTCATGCCCAACACTTGTTGCAGGAACTCGGTGCTGTAAACGGTGTTGCCCACCCAGTGGATCTTGCGGATGAAGTATTTTTGTCCTTCCGACACCTTGATCCATATGTTCACGTGGTTGGGGTCGTTGTTCCACACGCTGTCGCCAAGAATGGCGGCATCGCGATAACCAAGCTCGTTGTATTTCTCAATGAGCTTTTCCTTGTCTTCTTTCCAACGTTCGGGAGTGAACTTCTTCGACTTGAGGAATGTAGACAACTTTCCAGCCTCATGCGTCTTGGCGAACGCGCCTTTCGTGAACAAGCCGCCCTTGATGCGCGAGCTTTTCAGTTGTTCGTTGCCTTCGATGAAGATGTTGCGCACCTTCATCTTCGACTTCTTGTCGATGACGATGTCGAGTATTACTTGGTTCTTCTTTGAGAGGTCGTCCTTTTGGTTGATTTCTATGTCGGCGTTCTTGTAACCCTTGTCGTCGAAGTATTTCTTAGCGAGGATTTTCGCGCGGTCTATCATGTTGGGCGTGATCTGTCCGCCCTTCAGTATGCCGAGCTTCTTCTCCATGTCCTCTCGCTCGGTCTTCTTCAATCCGAAATAGTTGATGGTCGACACCCTTGGCCTTGGTTTCAAGGCTATATGCAAGAATATCTTCTCGCCGATGATGGAGTCGGCAGAAATCTGCACGTCAGAGAAAAGTCCGTGCTTCCAATACCTTTTCACGGCATCGGTAATCTCCGTGCCCGGCACGGTGATGTTTTGTCCGACGGTAAGTCCTGATATGCCTGTCAGCATATAGTCTTCATAGCCCTCCATGCCCGAGACGGAAAAGCCTCCGATGGTCAGGTTGCGTGGCGTGCCGGCATAAGTGATGTCGGGGTGTACGATGCGTTCTTGTGCCTCTAAGCCAAGGCTGCATGCCATGGCGACGATTGCAGCTGCTACTTTCTTCTTGTTGTAGTGCATTTATTACTTGTTGCGGATTGAAGAGAGGAAAGCTGTGGCTCGTTTGTGTCGCGATGTCGTCAGATCTTCTCCCAAATTCTTCTTTGTTCTTATTCTTACTTATTCAATGTGGAGTCAACTTGCGTCTCGGTCAAGCCGAACCTGCGTTGCCTCTTTTGGTAACTCTCGATGGCCTTGCGAAGGTCTTCCTCCGAGAAGTCGGGCCAATACACGGGCGTGAAATACAATTCCGTGTATGCTATTTGCCATAGCAAGTAGTTGCTTATGCGATATTCCCCTCCTGTGCGTATCAGAAGGTCTGGGTCTGGCATGAAGTTGGTCTGGAGATGCCGCGTCACGGTGTCTTCGTCGATGTCGTCGAGCGATTTCCCCGTGTCCTTCCACTCTTTGGCTATGTCTTTCACGGCCTCCGTTATCTCCCAGCGCGAAGAGTAGCTCAGCGCCACCACCATTGTCATTGCCGTGTTGTCGCGCGTGTGTTCTTCTGTCTCGCGCAACTTTTCACGGACCTCTTCCGGAAGGCGTTTCAGGTCTCCAATGACGCGGAAGCGCACGTTGTTCTTCATGAAGATCTCGTCTTCCAGACTTGTCAGCACAAGGCCCATCAAGGCGTGTATTTCCGGCTGTGGCCTGTTCCAGTTCTCCGTGGAGAAGGTGTAGAGCGTGAGATACTTCACTCCGAGGCGCACGCATTCTGAGGTAATGCGCCTTACGGTGTCAACTCCTGCCTGGTGGCCAAACGAGCGGTCCTTTCCCCTCTCCGTGGCCCAGCGGCCGTTGCCGTCCATGATGATGGCAACGCTCTCGGGAACAGGGGCGTTCACCGTGTTGGATTGTTGGTTACTGCACGAACTCATGCTCTTTGTATGTTGTTACTCTTTGTTACAGTTAAGACATTTTGGCGAGAAGCTATAGGTCAACGACAGTTGCAGCCTATGATAGGCGTCCTTGTTCTTGAACATTCCGCTGCTTTCAATGTCGTAGGGGTCTTTCACGCCGTCGAGCCAGTCGCTTGTGGTGAAGTTCATGGCCCATTCCAGTGCGACGTTGACCCTCTCGCTTATCTTGTATTTCATACCTATTCCCAAGGGAATCGTCATTGCCGAGCGTGTCTTCCCCGTGGTCTTGCACATTGCCACTCCCAATCCGGCTAGCACGAAAGGTGTGAGCCGCTTGGCTCCCCTGTAGTCGCGTCCCGTGCCGAACGGCAGGAAGTTGTATTCGTAGGCAAGCGAAAGGTCGTAGAGGCTGTTGTTGAACGTGTATCCGCTTTGGTCTGTTCCGGGATACCACGTTTCCACATTCCTTGATGATCCTTTCAGCTTGGCGTAGCCAATGTTGAGTCTCAGTGCCATCCATGGGTTCATGTTGTATCGCCCCATGAGGCTCGCCGCCGGTTGCAGCCCGCGTGTCAGGCTTCCGTTGTAGTCGCCGAGATAGCCTGCCATGGCCACGCCCGCGCCTACCTCATAACGATATTCGGGATCGTCTTGAGCTGCGCATGTCAGCGACAGCATTGTCATTGCCGTTATTGCTATTGTCTTGGCTCTGTTGCCCATTGGCGATTGCGCCTTTCAGCTATTTGCGCCTTGCCGCGCTCTTCGTGAATATCTTCTGGTCTTCTTTCCATCCCAGCTGCGACAGGCGGCCGTACAATACGGTAGATGAGCCGTCGCGTGAGATATAAAGGTAGTTGTCCTTATCTACGGCCATGTCGAACTTGGCTGCCTGGCTTCCGAAGTCGGTAGGCAACTTGAGGAGTGTGCTCTTGGTCCACGTGAGTCCCCAGTCGGGGCTTGTGTAGACTTGCGAGAAGTCTCCGCCAGTGGCTATTATGCTGTCGCCGTACAACACGGCTTTCATGTTCTCAAGATAAGGCAACTTCTTCTTTTGCAGATATTCGTCCTCATTATAGTAAGTCCACTTCTGCGTCTTGTCGCCATCGTCTTCCACCTTGCTCCACATCACGGTCTTGCCGTTGTTGTTGCCTATGATGAGCAGGTTGTAATATGAAGGATCGCTGACCATTGGGGCGGCTATGAAGCTCGCGCCCTCGCTTGGCAGCAGAGAGGCGTCGTCGTCGAGAGCCTCTTCTGTCCATTCGCCGCCGTTGATATTGGCGCGCATTAGTTTGCCGTCTATTATGCCGTAGCGGTATTTCTTGGACGAGCCAATCACGTTGGCGTCCTTGGCTATGGATTTGTCAGTTTTCTTCCAAGACGTCACTTCGTTGCTGAACACGCTTGTAGTGCCATTGTAAAGGCCGGTGAGGAACAACTTGTCTTCACTGCTTACGAACTGGCGGTTGTCAAGCCCGGCGTAGCCATCGATGGGAGCTGTTTTCCAGCTAAACTCGTTCTCGCTCTCCTTGTGAGCGTTCACCTTGATGGTGTACTCGCGGTATGCCGAACCCATCATGTTGTATACGCGAACGCGCACAGGGTTAGAGAAGTCGATGGAGTCGGACGACGAGTAATATGCGAGGCTGTCCTTGTCGTCTTTCGATTTCAACACGAGTAGCGCCGTGCCGCTGTTGGTGGTGTTGATAGTGGCGAGAACGTGCTCCAGGTCGGTGCCTTTGGGCAGCGAGTCGGTGTTGTTTATGGTCTGTGCGAACTGGTCTATGTCAAATGCGTAGGTGCTTGCCGAGAATGTCGTGGTGTATGTCGAGTCTGTCACGCCGTCGTGCGCCGTGGTATGGTTTATCAGGTTCAGCGTGCCGAGCGTGAACGAGCTGATGGCGGTGTCGGTGTAATATGTCGTGTCGGTATCATTGTTGTCACCCAGGCAGGATGTTAGCGATAGCACGGCTGCCATGATGATAACGACGTGCGAAAACAGTTTTTCCATTGCGTTTATTTACTTTTTAGCTGCAAATTTACGAAGAATAGAACAATTATGTGCGGTTTTTCCTTTTTATTATGATTTTTAATATAAAATGATATGTTTGTTTTGTAATGTTTGCATATCAAAAGCGTATCAAAACTGAAAAAAGGCAAAACAATCACTTGCTCTGCCTTTTGATGGATTTATGTCATAATATTTTGAAAAACGACATAAATCCCGTTTACCTTAAAAATCTATCAAACTACTAACCTAATGAAACTTAAATGGATGTCATCTCACGATGATGGTGCAAAATTAAGCAAAAATTCTGAAAGGCGATAATATTGTTGTAATATTTTCGCCGTATTGTCATTTTTTAACGATGTTACAGTCCTTAATCTGTATTATTCGCTGGTTGCGCGACCCTCTGAACGCCAACGTGACGTCTCGAAGGGCTTTCACGTATTCGCCATCGACAATCACGTCGACGTATGGCAGGATCTGGCTTAGCTTGTCGTTGGCCTGTATCTGCTCAATGGTGAATCCGGTGTAGAGCCAGATGTCCTTGCCGGGCATGGTCTCCTTTATCTCCCTGGCCAATGCCGTGGTGTCGTCGGGCGAGCACAAGGGGTCGCCGCCCGAGAGCGTGAGCCCTTGGATGTATGGCTTTTGGAGTTCTGCGAAAAGATAGTCGTGTGCCTCCTTGCCGAATGGTCGTCCGCCTCTGAAATCCCACGTGTCGGGGTTTTGGCATCCTTGGCAATGGTGGGTGCAACCTGCCACCCAAAGAGTGACACGGAATCCCTCGCCGTTGTTCACGTCGCAACTTGTTATGTCGTGAAATCGCATAAGCCCTTTTCTTTCTTCGTTACACCTATTTAAATATATGGGAGTCTGACTTACATGTCCTGAAAAGGCGCTGCCACTTTCTTGTTTTTCTCTGCCAACGGCTTGTCGGCGCATCCGCCGCATTTGGTGTCGGCGAACGAGCGCAGGTGCTTCACGCGATCTTTCACCTCAGCTTGCTTGCCGAGGTTGAAGTTGTGGTAATCGGTGGTCAGGTAGCCGGTGACGCGGCGCAGGCGCCTTATGTTGCTTGATCCGCAGATGGGGCACGTGTCGTTTATCTCATCGGTGTAGCCGCAGTCCATGCACGTGTCGTTTGGCACGTTGATGGCGAAATAAGGGATGTCCTTGTACATGGCATAGTCGATGATTTTCTCCAATGCCTCCACGTTGTGCTTCGTGGTTGACGGAAGCTCCACGTAGGTGATGCAGCCTGCCGACGAATATCCCGTGAGCTGGCTCTCTATGTCTATTTTCTCGAAAGGAGTCATGCGCTCCCATACGGGCACGTGGATTGAATTGGTGAAGTAGTCGCGGTCAGACACGTTCTTTATCTCTCCGTATTTTGCCTTGAACTTCTTCATGGCGGTGTAGCACAGGTTCTCGGCTGGCGTGTAGTAGACGCCGAAGTTGAGCTTGTATTCTTCCTTGAACTCGGCGCAACGCTTCTTGAACAAGGTCTCTATGCGCTTGGCCAGTGCCATTCCCTCGGGCTTGGTGTGGTTGCATCCCACGAGAAGCTGGAGGGTCTCCGCCAGTCCGAGCTGTCCCATGGCGAGCGTGCCGTGCTTCATGGCCGAGCGTATGCCCTCCTCGGGAATGTAGCCTGCCATGGTGTGGTTGTCCCACATGAAGGGCGCGGTCTTGGGGTCTTGCGAGCAAATCCAGTTGAATCGCTCTATGAGCGTGTCCTTGGCCTCATGAATCTTCTGGTCGAGCAGCTCCATGAACTTCTCCACGTCTCTTCCCGCCTCCATGGCGAGCGTTGGCATGATGATGGTGGTGGGGCAGATGTTTCCGCGTCCGTCCTTCAGCTGGCCGAGGCCGTTCACGTCCCAGCCGTTTGCCGTGCGGCAGCCCATGGTAGAGAAATAGGTGCGCGGGTCGTTGATGTCGAATCCCTCGTTGCCGCTCCAGTCTACGTTGGCGTAGTTGGGATACAGGCGCTGCGACGTTGAGCGCATGGCGAGTTGCTTGAGGTCGTAGTTGGGCGTGCCGGGCTTGTCGTTCACGCCCTTCATGTATTGGAATATGCCGCAGGGGAATATCGGCGTGTTGTGGTGGAAGCCGATGCCCTCAAGCGAGCCGAGCAGCAGGGCGCGTGTCACGAGGCGGCCCTCCTCCAGGGTGCAAGTGCCGTAGTTGATGGAGGTGAAGGGCAGCTGGTCGCCCGAGCGGCTTTGCAGCGTGTTGAGGTTGTGGTACATTGCCTCCACGGCCTGATGCAGCTCCTGGATGGTGTCGCACAGAGCCGAGTTGTAGTATTTCTGGTCAAGCCTGTCCTTGTTGGCGAGCTTGAAGTCATCACGTGTCAGGCGTGTGTCCTTGAAGAAGCGTTCCTTTACCTTGTCGCTCCATTGCTCGAAAGCCGACCTCGTCACGCCGACGGTGTCTTGGTATGTCTCGTCGTAGAGCGAGAGGAAGTCGGTGCCGGCAAACTCCTTTTGGTCTTTCGCCCAAGCGGTGATGTAGTGCTTGAAGAACGACTTGCGGAAATACGGCACCATGGTCCAGTCGAGGTGCGTGGCAGAGACACCGCCAAACTGGTCGAGGCTCTGGAGCTGGAAAATCACTGCCACGAGCTGCATGGCCGTGTTGAGCGATCCGGCGGGGCGCACGTCGCCTTGGCGCGTGTGGAAGCCCTTGGAGAGCAGGTCGTCGAAAGGTATCGACAGGCAGTTGTGGAAGCCGATGGCATATTTGTTGAGGTCGTGGAGATACACCTCGTTGTTCTCGTGGTTGCGGCGTGCCATGTCGGACATGCAGTGGTCGAGGGCGTATTGCTTCTCGTACACGTTGGCAGCCTCGCCAGAGCGTCCGCCGCCTGAGTATTCGTCGATGTTGGCGTTTTGGTTGACCACGTTCTTCGCCATCAGCTTGTCCTCGTAAGCCTTCTTCACGCGTTGCTCGCGCTCCAGCTTGTGCTGGTAGCGATATTCGCAGTAGGCTATGACGGCACGCGTCTCGCCTTCTTTGGCAAGCACTTCGACCACGGTGTCCTGGATGTTCTCAATCTCGAAAGTGTCGGTCGTGGGAAGGTATTTCTTCTCGCAAAGAGCGAACACCTTGTCGGCGTATTCGCGAGATATTTCTTCGATGTCGCCCTCGTGGCCTATGGCCTTGAGGTCCTTCTTGATGGCGACTTGAATCTTTGTCAAATCGAACGGCACTACCTTGCCGTCGCGCTTTCTAACTTGGATCATGGCAGTTTTGTAATATTTTTCATGTGCAAAAACGGGAAACATTTTCTGAATTTAAGAAGCAAAAGTTTTCCGTTTTGGATAACTTTTTTCTTTTTACCTTTCCCGAAGTTGTCGATTTTTGTTCGTTTCCGACTGCAAAAGTAGTAAAAAGTTTGATAAGTTGGAGGAGTTTTTTCTTCTTTTTTCCAACTTTTTCGTTGTCTTTTGTCTATCAAAGGGTTAAGTCGTTTTGGTTAAAACAGTGCTGCGACTTTGCGCCGAAACCCGTTGATTTGTTGGGCGAATGTGGCGTGCCACATAGGTGTGCCGCAAACCGCCGCGGCTTTCCACTGCAATGTCGTTGACATAGCACTGAAAAGCCGATGGCATAGCACTGCAATGCCGTTGCCTTTCCAGTGCTATGCCAAACGCCCCGCATGGGCTTGCCGCTGACGCTATATTATAATATGTGCGTGTAACAGAAAAAACTACAGGCTATATCCAAAAAAAACAGGGAAGAATAATGCTGAAACCACTATTTTTACCTAAATTTGCATCTATACTAAACGCTTATGCCGCAACCCCATGCGGCAGCGCACGAAAATCGGCCAAACGGAAATATCCAACTACATTATATCAAGCATTCTGCAGGTGGCAAAATGCCATTGAAGAATGAAAAACTATCGGTTATGAAGAACAAATTACTCAATCTCGCAAGGACAGGTGGCGCATCAGCATTGCTGCTACTTCTCATGCTCGTGGGCGCGACACAAGCCAAGGCGCAGAAAACCTATGGCCTGAAGATTGCCGGAGTCGACATTACGTCAGACAACTACTCCCGAATAAGTTCGTTTACGGGTGTGAATGGAGTGACATACGATCCCAACTCCAATGTCCTCACCCTCGACAACGCCACAATAGCGCTGCAAGGCAACACTGAAGCGATAACAAACTATGCTGACAACGGCCTTGTAATAAACATAACGGGCGAAAACAAAATCACGTCCAACCAGACGGCTCTGTCGCTGGCATGCCCCACAACCCTTCAAGGCGGCGGAACGCTCAACGC
>CAVKWN010000043.1:0-27789 GCA_963660075.1 Lachnospiraceae bacterium | reverse complement strand
AAAGGATATAGAAGCTTCATTGAAATGCCAATAGTCTTGCACTGACATCATATTGCCTGAGCCTACAACAATATTCAATGCCATTGCGACAGCGAAAAAAAACATCAAGACAGGCATTTTCTCCTTTGTAAGCCAAAGGATAAGGCTAAACACGAGTTCGCATACAATCAAGGCCGCAATGAACCACGACTCTTGACCAGACACAATCCGCCATGCCATTGTCGAAACCACGACGCTATTGCCATGCAGAAGAGCCTTTGGAAGGGCAAGGAGAGTGACAAAGATGAAATAAGGCATCACCAATGACCGAAACACCGACATGAGCTTATGGCGCACATCAAATCCCTGTGGACGGTAGAAAAGATAGCCCGACAGGAAGAAAAACGCCATAAGGACATCAGGCACATATAGCTCGTATGGTATGATGTTGTTCCCCGTGAAGCATACCTCCGTATGGTCGAAGACAATCATCAACATACAGAATCCACGAAGCAAGTCTATCCAAAGTTGCCTACTCATACATTTATCAGCCTACAGCTTGCCTTGCTCACCCAAGTAACTGTCCTTGAATCCAAGGAAATAGAGTATGCCGTCAATGCCCACAGTATTGATGCTCTGCTTGGCGTTTGCCGCCACGCGAGGCTTGGCGTGGAAGGCTATGCCAAGTCCTGCCTCACCTATCATCGGCAAGTCGTTGGCACCATCTCCCACGGCAATGGTCTGGGCAATGTTTACCTTTTCAACCTGCGCTATGAGCTTGAGGAGTTCTGCCTTGCGATGACCGTCCACAATGTCGCCCACATAGTTGCCAGTGAGCTTGCCGTCGTCGCCTATCTCCAATTCGTTGGCATAAACATAGTCTATGCCATATTTCTTACGCAGGTATTCACCGAAATAGGTGAAGCCTCCGCTGAGGATGGCAATCTTGTATCCACAAGTCTTCAACACGCTCATGAGCCTGTCTGTCCCCTCGGTGATGGGCAGGCTTTCTGCTATGTCCTTCATAACACTTGCGTCGAGACCTTTCAACAACGCCACTCGCTCCTTGAAACTCTCCTTGAAATCTATTTCACCACGCATGGCCCGTGCAGTGATTTCCTTAACCTTGTCGCCCACTCCGGCGCGTTTTGCCAGCTCGTCAATGCACTCTGTCTGTATGAGCGTAGAGTCCATGTCGAAACATATCAACCTCCTCATCCTGCGATACATATCGTCGTGCTGGAACGAGAAATCGACCGCCATTTCCTGCGACATGTTCATAAGCTCCTTCTGCATGGCTGCCGTGTCTGCCGGGTTGCCTCGCAACGAGAACTCTATGCACGCCCTCACGTTTCGCTTGGGCTGCTTTATGCTCATCCTTCCGGTGAGTCGCAATATGGAGTCGATGTTCAATCCTTGACCCGCTATTATCTTCGTGGTTGCCTCTATCTGGCGTGCGGATAGCGAGCGGCCTATGATGGTGAGTATGTATCGGTTCTTGCCTTGCTGGTTTACCCAGCTCTCATACTCGTCGTCGCTGATGGGTGAATAGTCTATGTTCACGCCCAGCTCCGTAGCCTTGAAGAGCAACTCCTTCATCACTTGCCACGAGTGCATCGCGTCGAGCCGCATGAGGATGCCGAGCGACAAGGTGGAATGGATGTCAGCCTGGCCTATGTCGAGCACTTGTGCCTCATACTTAGCCAGAATAGCCATGACAGACGCAGTGAGACCTGGCCTGTCCTGACCTGTTATGCTTATCAATATTTGCTCTTCCTTTTCTGCTATTTGATTCATTTGTTGAATGTTGTTATTTTCGTCACCACTTATAATCTGCAAAGTTAATGATTTTGGCGGAAACCATCCATATAATTGTTTGAAAGACAACCTACTCTGAAAACATTATACAGAAACACACTCGGCTTGTCTCCCATAAGCCTTCGGCTTACGGCTGTGCTTATCAACCGGTTTATCCACACAGTTATCCACAATAAATGATAACGTTGTAAACGGTCTACAAGGTGGAGTAGGGCGGAATAGCCTTTCAGTTCATGCCTGTAAGCGTAAAGCGTAAGCATGGCTTCCCTTGTCTTCTCCAAGAAACGCTCATTGCTCTCGAACCTCACGAATAGCAATGGGTTTTGTATATGCAGTATGCTTATGTGCCTGTCAGCCAATCCTTTCCCGAAGAGCGTGTCCTCATATCCATATGTCTTTATGTCCTCACGAAAAGGATTGTCGAGCACAACCTGCCGCTCTGCCATGAAGTTGCCCGAATGGAAGTTCTTGTACGGGCTCTCATTGCTCTTGACAACCGAATAGCCATGTTCCGCCTTCATCTCATTCTTGCACCTTAGGTTTGACAAGTCAACACTGCCTTCTGCCACCTTCAAACTGCCTACCACCACGTCGGCTTTGCCCATGTTTTCCACATAGGTTGCCACAAAGCCCTCAGAAGGCATCATTCCAGCGTCTATATATAATAATGTATCGAACCGTGCCTCACGCGCGAGAAAGTTTCTTATAGCCGCCCTTCCGACGTTTTCCTGCCGCTTTATAAGCCTGCAATGCGTCACTGTGGCTATTTCATCGTTCAAGGCATCGCAAGGCGACGGAGAACCATCGTCTGCCACCACTATTTCCCATGGCTTGTCCAAGCCCAGGCATTGGGCGTGCAATGCCACGACTTGCGCCACGCATGAGTCTCTATAGACCGGGATAAGAATAGACAATCCTTGCATGGATGCAAAGTTAACGTTTTTCCACAACCTTATTATTATTATCTATTCTATTTTAAAATTTAAAAGAAAAATAATAGTATGATGATAGGCTGTTGATATGTTGATACTTTATTGCTGGAATATTTGCTTCATAAGTTATAAACCATAGAGTTGGGATTATTAGCATAGGTTTATAATATCAAAAAGCTTTATTATAGTAGATTACGTGGTTTTCCACAAAATCACTAAAATGTTGATAAGTATAAGTTGAATAACTTTTGCCTGTTGAAATGTGTTGAAAATGCCTTGAAAACGCTTTTATAACCATGTTGATATCCCCAGCTGCTGTTGTGAAACAATAAGGCTGTGGAAATCGTAATGGTTTTCCACAGCCTTATCCACAGTGTTATCCACTGTATTTCTTTATAAGTTGTTTTCTATTTTCTGCACAATGGTGGATGGGGTTATTTGTCTTAGACAGGCGTAGTCTCCCTTTTGGCATGGCTTGTTGCCAAAGATGGAACATGGGCGGCAGGGCATGGAAACCTGCACCGCATTTTCCTCTTTTTGGTTCCACCCCAAGAATCCGGCGTAGGGATGCGTGGCTCCCCACACGCTCACCACGGGTGTGCCTGTCAGCGAGGCGAGATGCATGTTGGCGGAGTCCATGCTCACCATCACGTCGAGGTTGCTCATGAGTATGAGTTCCTCACGCAAGCCGTGGAGCAAGCCTGGCACCACGGTGCAATAGTTGTGCCTCTTCGCCACGTCTCTTAAAAGTTCAGTCTCGTGTTTTCCGCCGCCGAATAGGAAAACACGTGCTGATGGATGGCGTTTCAGGATGTCGCTGATGACCTCCTCCATCTTGTCGAGAGGATAAGCCTTGCCCTCATGCGCCGCGAAAGGCGCTATGCCTATCCATTGTTGGAAATCTTTTTTCTCGCCTATCTCCGCCGGGAGCAACCTCAACGGGCCTTTGGAAGGGAATATGGACTTGAAGGCGATTTTCTTTATGGGATAGCCCAATTTGGCGAACACCTCTTTATAGTTGTCGAAAGCGGTTGGTATAGGCTCCATCACCTTGTCTTTCGTCGCGGTGAGGCGTTTTCTCAGGTTGCGGTGCTTGTCTATGTGGGCCACTTTGTTTTGGCCGAGGTTGAATCTCATGCGTAGATAGCTAGACCTCAACACGTTGTGCAAGTCGGCTATCGCCGTGAAGTGCTTTGCCGTCAACCGTCTGTACAGCGCGTTGAGCCCAGTTATGCCCTTGTATTCATTTTTTATGTCAGCCTCCATGAAGCTGACATTCGGCGCGAGGTTCTCGAAGAGAGGCTTTGCGAAGGGTTGCGAGAGCACTGTCACCCGCAGGTTTGGATACTCCTTGGCCAGAGCGCATACCACCGGAACCGTCATGGCCACGTCGCCCATGGCGGAGAAGCGTATTATCAGTATATGGTCGGTCTTCACTTCTTTTGGTAGAGTATGGGATTGGTGCTCGGATCGTTGTACATCTTCATTTGCCTATACACTTTCATGTATATGTCTCCCTCCTTGATGTTGTCCAGCAACTGGTCTATGGCCAGCGACAAGTCTTTCTGCTGCTCCAAGAGCACGTTGAGCTTTCCGTTGCACATCTCGCGGTGCTGCGGTGTGGCGTCCTGGCGGTTGGCCTGCTCCCTCATGTGGTAAATCTTCAGCGCGAGTATGGAGAGCCTGTCCACTGCCCATGCCGGGCTTTCGGTGTTCAGGCGTGCCTCGGGCTTTGGTGTCACGTCAGAGAAATGCTGCCTGAACCACGAGTCGATCTGCTCAACGAGGTCCGTGCGGTCCTGGTTTGAGCGGTCGATGCGGTGTTTGAGCTGCATGCCCTCCTGCGGGTCGATGTGTGGGTCACGGATGATGTCCTCCATATGCCATTGCACGCAATCGATCCAACATTTCAGATAAAGGCGGTTCTCTATCGTGTCGTGCCCGTAAGGGTTGCTGATAGGGGTGTCAATATTGTTTTTCACGTGGTAATCCTCAATGGCTTTATTGAAGATATCATTACATTTCTGAGTAAACGACATACTTGAATTTATTGTCTTTAGATTATTGCAAAATTAATAACTTATTTCGAACTATCCAACCTTTTCACTGATTAAATAATGTGCGAATAGTGATATATATCAACTGAAATGGCAATGTAAATGCACAATATAGCATCTGTTGTGCATTATTAGTTCATTTTTTCAATGTTTTATTTGCGTAATTGCCAAAAAGTTAGTTACTTTGCACACGTTTTTGAGAAAAAATGTTTTGAAATTTCATTTATTAATTAATAAAATTAAAGACTACAATTATGTCAGAAATTGAATCAAAGGTTAAGGCAATCATCGTAGATAAGCTTGGTGTTGACGAGGCAGACGTTAAGCCAGAGGCAAGTTTCACCAACGATCTCGGCGCAGACTCTCTCGACACTGTCGAGCTCATCATGGAGTTTGAGAAGGAGTTTGGCATCTCTATCCCTGACGACAAGGCTGAGACCATCCAGACCGTTCAGGATGCCATCAACTACATCAACGAGAACGCTAAATAAATAAATTTGGCGTCATGCCCAGCGTTTAATGATAGCCATTAAACGCTTTTTTTGTATTAACGAAAGTTTTTCAAATGGAATTGAACAGAGTAGTAGTAACAGGACTTGGCGCCCTTACTCCGCTTGGCAAAAGCGTGGATGAGACATGGAAAAACATCCTCGAGGGCAAGAGCGGCGCGGCTCCTATTACGCTTTTTGACGCTTCCAAGTTCAGAACACAGTTCGCTTGTGAAGTTAAGGACTTTAAGGCTGCCGACTATATCGACCGCAAGGAAGCCCGCAAGATGGACCGTTGCACCCAACTTGGCATGGCAGCGGCTGTTCAGGCTGTGGCCGACTCCAAGATAGACCTCGACACCGTAGACAAGAACCGCGTGGGCGTGGTCTATGGCATTGGCATTGGCGGCATACAGACTTTTCAGGAGGAGGTGATGTACTATGCCCAGCATTTGGACGATGCCCCCAAGTTCAGCCCATTCTTTATCCCCAAAATGATTTCCGACATCACGGCAGGTCAGATCAGCATCCATTTCGGATTCCATGGTCCCAACTATGTGACGACAAGCGCTTGCGCATCTTCTTCCCATGCCCTTGCCGACGCATTCAACTTGCTGCGTCTTGGAAAGGCGGATATCATCTTGGCCGGAGGCGCTGAGGCGGCTATCACTGAGTGTGGCCTTGGAGGCTTCTGCTCCATGAAGGCATTGTCTCCACGCAACGACGACCCCGAGCACGCCAGCCGCCCATTCAGCGGCAGCCGCGACGGCTTCGTCATGGGTGAGGGCTCGGCTTGTCTCATCCTCGAGACACTGGAGCACGCCAAGAAGCGCGGGGCGCACATCTACGCTGAGATGGCAGGTGCGGGAATGAGCGCTGACGCTTACCACATCACAGCCTCTCACCCTGAGGGCCTCGGAGCCAAGCTCGTCATGCAGGAAGCGTTGAAGGACGCAGGTCTGGAAACGTCAGACATCGACTACATCAACGTGCATGGCACGTCAACCCACGTGGGCGACTTGTCGGAGTCGAAGGCCATCAAGGAACTCTTCGGAGACGACGCTTATAAGCTCAACATTTCTTCCACAAAGTCAATGACCGGCCACATGCTTGGCGCTGCTGGCGCGGCAGAGGCTATGTTCAGCGTGCTGAGCGTGGTAAACGACGTGGTGCCACCTACAATCAACCATGAGGACGGCGACGATGACCCAGAGCTCGACTATAACTTGAACTTCACGTTCAACAAGCCGCAGAAGCGCGAGGTGCGCGCGGCCCTTTCCAACACGTTTGGATTCGGCGGCCACAACGCTTGTGTCATCTTCAAGAAATTTGCTGAATAACTCTTTATGTTAGTCAACATAATAGACCGCATAAAGCTCCCTTTCCGGAAGGAGAAGGAGCTTTATTCTTCATTGTATTCCATAATAGGACTATATCCTCACAACATCTCTTATTATAAGATAGCGCTGATGCACAAAAGCGTCAGGCACCGCAACAACAAGGGAAAGCCCGTCAACAACGAGCGACTGGAATTCCTTGGCGATGCCGTGCTCGATTGCGCGGTTGGCGACATAGTTTTCCGCCATTTCCCCGGAAAGCGTGAGGGGTTCCTTACCAACACGAGGTCCAAACTCGTGCAGCGCGAAACGCTCAACAAGTTGGCAAAGGACATGGGCATATGCAACCTCATCTTGTCCAGCAGCCGCTCAAACACCCACAACAGCTATCTTGGAGGCAATGCCTTCGAGGCTCTCGTAGGGGCGTTATACCTTGACAGGGGATACGACGCTTGCATGACGTTCATCAAGAAGCGTATACTCTCCAACATGATCAACATAGACAAGGTGGCTTACAAGGAAGTCAACTTCAAGTCTAAGCTCATAGAGTGGACGCAGAAAAACAAGGTGCAGCTTGAGTTCAAGCTCCTCAACAGTGGCAAGGACAAGCAGGGCAACCCCATCTTCAGCTATCAGATACTGCTTGAGGGCGTGGAAGGTTGCACGGGCGACGGATTCTCAAAGAAGGAAAGCCAGCAAAAGGCCTCAAAGGAAACGCTTGAGAAACTGAAGCGCGAGCCACAATTCATCGACGCGGTGTTCAAGGCAAAGGGTGAGCGCACGAAGATGGAGGAAGAACCCGTAAACCCTCTTCCAAACCTCGACTCCACGCAGGTGTTCATGAACAGCGATACTTCCGCAAGCGACGAGATTAAGCACGAGACGGCTTTCCGTGAGCGTGTCTACTCTGAGCAGGAAAGCGCCAAGGCAGAGGAGCGCGAAGCCATCACTTCCCAAGGCGAAAGCGAGCGTGAGGACATAATAGCCGCGGCAGAGAAAGCCGCGTTTGAGGAAAATCAGTAAGCGAACAATCTGCGTTGCACAGCAGGTTCCGCAGGGCAAAACGGCTTACCACTGAAAAGGCATCGGCATTTCAGTGGTAAGCCGTTGGCGTTTCAGTGATATGTCAACGACTTTACAGTGAAAAGCCGAAACCACTTTATATATGCCATGAAAAGGCTCACAAATGGCATGGAAAGATTCTTGGATGACATGAAAAGGCTCATGGACAGCCGGAAAAAGCAAATCCCCAGCTCTGCGCTCAGAGTTGGGGATTTGTGTTAACCTAAAAAACAATCTTAATCTATTTACCAAAAACTAACTAAGACCTAATGAAAACCTAAAAACTAACTTTAAACCTAAAAACTAAAAACCTATATGAAACAATCTACTAATCTTAAAATTTTGCGTGTCGTTTAAGGAATGACCTTCTCGCGAGGGTTGAACTCCTTCAAGGAGTACTTGTTTCCTTTTGACACTGCAAAGTTAGGCAGATTATCAATAGCCTCAAATTATTTTTCGTGTTTTATTCGTTTTTCTGCTTTATTTTTGATATATGTCAAAAATGTGTGTGCGCACACACTGAAAATGTTCATTCTTCTTATCACCTAATAAACAGATAGATATAAAAATTTAAGGTTGTTAGGAATATGAACGAGTGTTAACTATTATATGCTAGTGTTTACGGTTTTGACGTAAGTCAAAATTAATTGGAAAAAATACATAAACTCCTTGAAAATATTTGGCGCGTAATGCTATTCTGGCTAATTTTGCAGCGTCGAACAGACAATGGTCTTCGTGAGAAGGTCGTCTTATTAGACATTTTTCATATACACAGTTTAGGTTAGTAGATTGTTTCATATAGGTTTTTAGTTTTTAGGTTTAAAAGTTAGTTTTTTAGGTTAACACAAATCCCCAACTCAGAGCGCTGAGTCGGGGATTTGCCTTTTTAGATGGTATGAGTCAAAAAAATATCCACAATACTCGAAAGCATTGTGGATATCATTATTCCTGTCAGAGTCAAGGCTTAGGGCGGCAATCAGTTTTTATTGTCCGCGTGCTTGGTTTTGTCTTTCCCTTGCGTGGAATCGGCGAGCATGAAGTCGAGCTGCCGTTTTTCCACGTTTGCCCTTGCCACCTTTATGCGTATTGGGTCGCCAAGCTGATACTTGTGGTGATGCCTGCGTCCGCGCAGCAAGAAGTTCTTCTCGTCGAAGTCGTAGTAGTCGTCGTCGAGGTCGCGCATTGGCACCATGCCCTCGCAGTGGTTCTCGTCGATCTCGGCGTAGATGCCGTAAGACGTGATGCCCGAGATGTGGGCGTCGTACTCGTTGCCTATCTTGTCGCCCATGAACTCCACCATCTTGAACTTTATGGAATCCCTCTCGGCGTTTTGCGCCAGTTGCTCCATGCCTGAGCAGTGCTCGCACAGCTCCTCGTAGTGTTTTTCGTTGGCAGAGCGTCCGCCGTTTTGATACTTGGTGAGCAAGCGGTGGACCATGGTGTCGGGATAGCGGCGGATTGGCGATGTGAAGTGGGTGTAATAGTCGAATCCGAGCCCGAAGTGTCCAATGTTGTGAGTGGTATACTTGGCCTTCATCATGGCCCTCAGCGTCACGCTCTGCACCACTTTTGCCTCGCGTTGCTCCCCTACGTCGCTCATGAGCTTGTTGATGCTCTTTATCATGGCCTTGCGCGTGCCGTCGGTCTTTACCTTCAAGCCAAACGGCGCTATGAACTTCCTGAGAGTCTCCATCTTCTCTGGGTCAGGATTGTCGTGCACACGGTAGGGCAACACCTTGGCCTTCTTGCCTTTAGGCACGCGTCCAACGCTCTCTGCCACGGTGCGGTTGGCAAGTAGCATGAATTCCTCGATGAGCTTGTTGGCGTCTTTCGAGCGCTTGAAGTAGCAGCTGATGGGGTGACCCTTCTCGTCGATGTCGAAATGGAGCTCCTCGGTGTCGAACATCACCGAGCCATCCTTGAACCTCTTCTTGCGCAGCAGCTTGGCAAGCCTGTCGAGCGTGCATATCTCCCAGCCATACTCATCCTTGTAGCCGTCCTTGCCTGGGTTGGGTGCTGGCTCTCCTGTGCCGTCTACCACGCCGTTGTCTTCCAGCACCTGCTGTGCCTCCTCGTAGGCGTAGCGGCGCTTTGAGCGTATGATGGTATGCACGATACGCGAGGCCCTTATGTCGGCGTTTTCGTCAAGGTCGAAAATGGCGCTGTAGCAAAGCTTGTCCTCGTTGGGACGGAGCGAGCACACGAAGTTGCAGAGACGCTCCGGCAACATTGGTATGGTGCGGTCTACAAGGTAGACAGACGTGGCGCGTTTCACCGCCTCGCGGTCTATGATGGAGCCCTCGGTGACGTAGTGGCTCACGTCGGCTATGTGCACGCCAACCTGGTAGAGCCCGTTGTCGAGCTTCTTTATGGACAGCGCGTCGTCGAAGTCCTTGGCGTCTTTCGGGTCGATGGTGCAAGTCCACGTGTCGCGGAAGTCCTCGCGCTCCGCCACGTCCTGGTCGGTTATCTCACCGGTTATTTTCTCGGCTGCCGCCTCCACGTTCTTCGGGTATTTATATGGCAGGCCATATTGCGCGAGGATGGTGTTCATCTCCACGTCGTTGTCGCCTGTCTTGCCGAGCACGTCGACCACTTCGCCAATGATGTTGTTGTGTTCGCTGTCGGGCCATGCCGTAACTTTCACCACAGCCTTGTCGTCGGTCTTGCCGCCCTTGAGCTTGTTTTTCGGTATGAGGATGTTTTGCGCCAGGGTGTTCTCCGCCGTGACGAGGAAGGCAATGTCCTTGTCGACCCTCAGCCTGCCCACGAACTGGTCTTTCGCCCTTTGCAGGATTTCTATCACCTGCGCCTCCTTGATGTGGTTGCGGCGGCGCGCCATCATCGACACCTTCACGCGGTCGCCCGTGAGAGCCGCCATGGAGTTGCGCTCCGACACGAAGATGGGCTTGTCGCTATCGTCGGGTATAAACGAGTTCTTGCCGTTCGACTTTCTCACGAAGCGGCCCTCCAGCACTTGCCCGTTGGTGTTGAGCTTGTAGGAGTTGTCGCTTACCTTGGTTATGGCGTCGTCCCACGTCATCTCGTCCATGATGTCCATGGCGAGCATTTTCAAGGGATGCGTGGTAAGGCGAAGCGAATGGAATATTTCTTTCAGGGTCAAGGTCTTGTCTGGTTGCGAACTGAAAAATGCCTCAAGAACCTTTGCAAGCTGCTTCTTTGTCATGTGCTTGCCGCCTCGACGCTCTTTTTTGGATTGATGGTCCTTCTTTCCCATAATATAAAAAGATTTGAATTGTATTTATCTGCAAATTAACGAAAAACTTTTCAACCATCCTAATTAAATCACATTATTTTGCAAAATATTCTGATTTATGTATTAACTTTGTAACCTGATTGATTATGAAGATATTAATAACCGGTGCCAGCGGCTTTATTGGCAGTTTTATTGTAGAGGAAGCGTTGCGACGCGGCTTTGAGACGTGGGCAGGTGTGAGGAGCACCAGTTCGCGCCGGTATCTGCAAGACGATCGCATTCATTTCATAGACCTTGACTTTTCTTCCGAGCGCGCGCTCACCGAGGCGCTCCGTGGTCACGACTTCGACTACGTGGTTCACGCGGCGGGTGTCACCAAGTGTCTGCACAAGGACGATTTTGTAAAGGTGAACTATGAAGGCACTAAGAACTTTGTCAATGCCATACTCAAGCTCCACATGCCTGTCAAGCGCTTTGTCTACCTGAGCAGTCTCAGTGTCTTCGGTGCCATAAAGGAGAAGCAGCCTTACCAGGAGATAGAAGAGCAGGACACGCCAAGGCCTAACACGGCTTACGGAAAGAGCAAGCTCATGGCAGAGCAGTTTCTCGACTCGATAGGTAACGATTTCAATTACATAGTGCTTCGCCCGACGGGCGTTTACGGGCCACGCGAGAAAGACTATTTCGTGATGGCGAAGAGCATACGCGACCATGTGGATTTCGCGGTGGGGTATCAACGCCAAGACATAACCTTCATCTATGTGGAGGATCTCGTGCAGGCGGTGTTTCTCGCGCTCGACCATGGCATGTCGGGAAGAAAATATTTCCTCTCTGATGGCGACGTGTACCAAAGCTCCACTTTCAGCGACTATATACACGACGAATTGGGCAAGCCTTGGTGGATAAGGATAACCGCTCCCGAATGGGTGCTGAGGCTCGTCACGCTCGTTGGAGAGTATGTGGGCAGGGCAACGGGAAAGCTGATAGTGCTCAACAACGACAAGTTTAACATTCTCAGGCAGCGCAACTGGAGGTGCAACATCGAGCCGGCGTGCGACGAGCTGGGCTTCACTCCACACTTCAAGCTTCGCGAGGGAGTGAGGAAAACAATAGGGTGGTACAAGGAGAATCATTGGCTTTAGACGTTTAATAGATTGTCAACCTTGAAGTTAAAAGATTTATTCACGATAGAGGAAAGGCCGCGCAAAGGTCTTTTGGCACTTGAATGGGTGATACTTGCTTACGCGGCTATCACGCTTTTGGTAGTGTTGTTTTGTTTCACCAAGATAGACAATCCCCAGGCGATGATCTGGGGACGTGTGCGTGTGGCCGCCATCACCATGGGGTTGTGGGCGGTATACAGGTTCATGCCTTGCAAGATGACGGAGTTTATTCGTGTCACCATCCAGATGTCGTTGTTGGCATGGTGGTATTTGGACACGAGCGAGATAAACTCGCTTTTCCCAAACCTCGACCACGTGTTCGCGTCATGGGATCAGGCCATCTTCGGCTTCCAGCCCGCCCTCGTCTTCGCCGAGAAATGCACGCAACCGGTGTTGAGCGAGTTTTTCGAGCTATCATACGTGTCATACTATCCCATCATCATATTGGTGTGCGTCTTCTATTTCTTCGCGAGAAACAAGGAGTTTGAGAAGTGCTGCTTCATAGTCTTGGCTTCATTCTTCACCTATTACCTTATATTCGACCTTATCCCCGTGGCTGGTCCCATGTATTATTATCCTGCCATAGGCATGGAGAATGTCGTCAAGGGAGTGTTCCCAATGGTAGGCGACAACATGGCTGGCAACTGGCATATAATGAAACCTCCAGGGTGGGCAGACGGACTGGGCTATCAATTGATTGCCGACGTGCACGAGAACGAGCGCCCCACGGGTGCCTTCCCAAGCTCACACATAGGCATCGCCATAGTGTGCTTTATCCTTGCCTTGCGCACGCGCAACAAGATACTCGTGTTCACGCTCCTGCCTTTGTGTGTCGGCATATTCTTCGCGACGGTCTATATCCGCGCCCATTATGCCGTGGACGCTATCGGCGGTCTGGTGACGGGAGTGCTTTTCTACGCGCTTTGGGCAGGCGTCGCCAAATGGAAGGCGATTTAGCCAACTGACTTATTTTTTTATATTCACATCAACGAACGACTCATGAAGAAATTATACATAGAGACCTATGGTTGCCAGATGAATGTCGCCGACTCAGAGGTGGTGGCATCGGTAATGAAGATGGCGGGCTATGAGCCTGCCGACAACGAGGCGGAAGCCGACGCGATATTCCTCAATACGTGCTCGGTGAGGGAAAACGCCGAGAACAAGATATACCAGAGGCTCGACCAGCTTTTTTCCGACAAGAAGAAAAAAGGCTCGAATACGGTGCTTGGAGTGCTTGGATGCATGGCAGAGCGCGTTAGGGACGACCTCGTGGAGAACCATCACGCCAACATAGTTTGCGGTCCTGACGCCTACCTTAGCTTGCCAGAGATGATGGCGGCGGCTGAGCAAGGGCTGCCTGCCGTAGACGTGAAACTGTCTACCACCGAGACTTATCGCGACGTGTTGCCGACCCGCATCGGCGGAAACCGCGTGAGCGGCTTTGTAAGCATAATGCGTGGTTGCAACAACTTCTGCCACTATTGCATCGTGCCTTATACCAGGGGCAGGGAACGCTCGCGCGACGTGGAGAGCATCCTCGCCGAGGTGCGCGACTTGCGCGACCGAGGCTTCAAGGAGGTGACACTGCTTGGGCAGAACGTAAACAGTTATGGTCTCCTGCCAAACGGCAAGCGACCGGAGAATGGCATCATAATAGCGGAAGAGGGTGGCAAGGAGCTATACGTGTGCTCGTTTGCCGAACTGCTGCGCAAGGTGGCACAGGCGGTGCCCGACATGCGCGTGCGCTTCACTACGAGCAACCCGGAGGACATGACAGAGGACATTCTCCATGCCATCGCCGATGAGCCAAACCTTTGCAGCCACATACATTTCCCGGCACAGAGCGGAAGTTCGAAGGTGCTGCGCGACATGAACCGTAAATACACGCGCGAGGAATACCTTGAGAAGGTTGACGCGATACGCAGGATAATACCCGATTGCGGACTTACAACCGACATATTCGTAGGCTATCACGACGAGACCGAGGACGACTTCCAGCAGACGCTGTCGCTCGTGAAGACCGTGCGTTTCGACTCAGCCTTCATGTTCAAGTATTCTGAGCGTCCAGGCACCTATGCCGCCAAACACCTGCCCGACAACGTGAGCGAGGAGGAGAAGATACGCCGTCTCAACGAGCTCATACGTCTCCAGACAGAAATCTCTGCCGAGCGAAACAAGGAAGACGAGGGCAAGGAGTTTGACATTCTCATAGAGCGATTCTCAAAGCGCAGCCGTGAGCAGCTCATGGGACGCACGCCGCAAAACAAGGCTGTGGTGATACCAAAGGGCAACCACCACATAGGCGAAACGGTAAGAGTGAGAATAACGGGCAGCTCGTCGGCTACGCTGATAGGCGAGCTCTTGTCTTAACCATCCATTAAGAGCATACTTATGAAAGAGTTCCTGATAGTGTTGCGGAGATTCCTGCCGCCATACAAGAAGTACCTGTTCCTCTCGGTGTTCTTCAATGTGCTTTCGGCATTGCTGAACATCTTCTCCTTCGCGGCGCTTATACCAATACTGCAAATCCTTTTCCAGGTCGACGGTGGCTTGCGTGCCAACGAACTCTTGCCGTGGGCCTTCGACAGGGATGTGTTGCAGAACAACCTGTCGTATTATGTGCAGGAGATGATCATAAGCACGTCTGCCACAACGACATTGTTGATAATTGGTCTCTTTCTCGCCTTCACCACCTTTCTCAAGACCATGGCCTATTTCCTGTCGTCGGCGACGGTCATGCCTATACGCACGGGCGTGGTGAAAGACATAAGAAACATGCTCTACAACAAGATTACGTCACTGTCGTTGTCGTTCTTCAGCGAAGAGCGCAAGGGAGACATAATAGCCAGGATGAGCGGCGACGTGCAGGAGGTGGAAAACAGCATCATGTCGTCGCTCGACATGCTTTTCAAGAATCCTATCCTTATAGTGGCTTACCTGGTCACGTTGATTGTCATATCCTGGCAGCTCACCATCTTCACCATCATCTTCGCGCCCGTCTTCATCTGGTTCATGGGCTTCGTGGGAAGAAAACTCAAGGCCAAGAGCATTATTGCCCAAAGCCTGTGGAGCGACACCATGAGCCAAGTGGAAGAGACGCTTGGCGGACTCAGGATTATAAAGGCGTTCAACGCCGAGGAGAAGATGAACGACAGGTTCGACAAGGTAAACTCTTCTTATCGCACACAGTTGCTGAAAGTGACCATCAGGCAACAGCTTGCCCACCCGATGTCGGAGTTTCTTGGCACGGTTATGATCATCGTGGTGCTGTGGGTGGGAGGCATTCTCGTGCTCAACAAATCGTTGCTCGATGGCCCGACGTTCATCTATTATCTCGTCATGCTTTATAGCATCATAAATCCGCTGAAAGACTTCTCCAAGGCAAGCTACAACATACCTAAGGGACTCGCTTCCATGGAGCGCATAGACAAGATATTGAAGGCTGAGATTGACATAAAGGATAAGGAGAATCCGGTGCATATAAAGTCTTTCGACCACCAGATAGAGTTCCGTCACGTGTCTTTTGCCTATACCGACACGCATACCGACGAATTGCAATATGTGTTGAAAGACATAAACCTTGTCATACCCAAGGGCAAGACAGTCGCGCTAGTGGGGCAAAGCGGTAGCGGAAAGTCGACCTTGCTCGATCTCATACCACGTTATTACGACGTGCAAGAAGGTGAGGTACTCATTGACGGAATAAATGTAAAGGATCTTGGCATACACGACTTGCGCTCTCTTATAGGCAATGTCAACCAGGAGGCCATACTCTTCAACGATACCATCAAGAACAACATCAAGTTCGGCAAGGAAGATGCTACAGACGAGGAGATAATGCGCGCGGCAAAGATAGCCAACGCCTACGACTTCATCATGGAGACCGAAAACGGTTTCGACACCAACATCGGCGACCGTGGCGGTCGTCTCTCGGGCGGACAACGGCAGCGCATCAGCATTGCCCGAGCCATATTGAAGAACCCTCCCATACTTATCCTCGATGAGGCAACCTCGGCCCTCGACACCGAGAGCGAGCGACTGGTGCAAGACGCGCTCTACCGCTTGATGAAAACGCGCACCACCGTTGCCGTGGCGCATAGGCTGTCAACCATCAAGAACAGCGACGAGATATGCGTCATCCACGAGGGAAGGATAGTGGAGCGTGGCACCCACGATGAGCTCATGGCCAAGGATGGCTACTATCATAAGCTTCACGACATGCAGCAATAACATACAATAAAGACATACAAAAAAGAAATGCAGCAATGATAGCCGGTCAACTTGCCGGAATCATTGCTGCATTTCATTATTGTATGGCCTGTATTTTCTCTTGTTTGCTAAGATTGTAATCTTGCTAAGAATGCAAGATATTTAGAGTTTCTTGAACTCCGCCAATATCTTGTCGGCAGTGTCCTTCATTTCCTCCTCGGTGAGTTTAACGTGCTTGTGGAAATCCACGTCAGCCTCTGTGTCGATAGGGATGAGGTGGATGTGAGCGTGATCCACTTCAAGGCCAAGCACCACCTGTGCCACCTTCTTGCATGGGAACGCATTGCGTATTGCTATTGCCACCTTCTTGGCGAACACCTCGAAAGCGGCGATGTCGTTGTCGTCCATGTCGAAGATGTAGTCAACCTCCTTGCGTGGCACCACGAGTGTGTGGGCCTTCTTCACGGGGTTGATGTCGAGGAAAGCGTAGAACTTGTCGTCCTCGGCGCATTTGTAGCTGGGTATCTCTCCAGCCGCGATCTTGCTGAAAATAGTAGACATATTTTATCCTCCTGATTTAATTAGTTATATCAACCTCTCTTATTCAGCGATGCTGATCTCGTCGATACGCACTTTTATAGTGCCGCGTGGGATTTTGATCTCAACCACGTCGCCGACCTTCTTGTTGAGCAGGCCTTGGGCTATGGGAGTCTTGATGGAAATCTTGCCTTGCTTGAGGTTTGCCTCGCTCTCCGACACTATGGTGTAGGCCATCTGCTTGTTGTTTTGCAGGTTCGTGATTTTCACCTTCGACAATATTTGCACCTCGTCGGTCTTCAAGCGGCTTACGTCCACAATCTTGGCTTGTGCTATGGTAAGCTTCATCTCGTTGATCTTTGCCTCGAGATGAGCCTGGGCCTCCTTTGCCGCGTCATATTCTGAGTTCTCGCTTAAATCTCCCTTGTCGGCTGCCTCGGCAATGGCCGCAGAAGCCTTAGGGCGCTCCACAGACTCGAGTCTGCGTATTTCGGCCACGAGTTTGTCGTAACCTTCCTGTGACATGTATGCCATAATAAAAACAGTATTAAATAATTAGTTAAATGGTTATTATTTATGCAAACAGACATACGAAAAAGAATTCCGACATTCTTTCTTGGAATGTCGGAATTCCTTCTCTTACAAGTGTCTTGTTGTCCTATTGTTTGCAAAGTTAGCCTTTTATGTTGATATTGGCAAACTTTTGTGTGCTAATTTGCTAATTATTTTTCAGAAAGGAGCTGTTTTAGTGAATGTCATAGCTTTGCCTGTCGCGGGATGCCGGAAGCTTATGGTCTCTGCGTGGAGGTAGAGGCGGCCTCTGTCGGTGCCATAGAGCGAGTCGCCTTTTATGGGGTCGCCCAATCCCAGTTGGTGGGCGCAATGCAATCGGAGTTGATGAGTGCGTCCTGTCCTCGGCCACAGCCAAAGGCGGTTTGTGTCCACCTGTTTATAATATGTTATCGCCTCACGGCCGTGTTCCTTGTCTATTACCTGTCGTGGCCTGTCGTTGAGGTCTGGCCGGATGGGTAGAGATATCATGCCTTCCTTGGGCGTGCCATCAGGCAGTGGACGACTCAATATCGCCACATAGCGTTTTCTTATCTCGTGGTTTGCGAACTGCCGTTGCAGGTCGTGGTAGGCTTGCAAGGTCTTGGCTATTATCATGAGTCCGCTTGTGGCCATGTCGAGCCTGTGCACTATGAGCGGTGATGGGCTGTCGGGGAATCGGTGTCTCATGGTCGTGAGCACGCTCGCGCGTTCGCTCTTGCCTGGCACCGAAAGCAGTCCGGCGGGCTTGCACACAATGCATATCTCGCTGTCCTCATAGATGGTTTGAAGTTGGGCTATCAAGCCGTCGTCTTCCTGCTTGCTTTCCAATGGATTGGCGTCTACGTCCATGCCTTTCATCATCCATTTGAGTATAGGCTTGCATTTGCCGTTGCAAGCCGGGTAGAAATGCAGATGATGCCGCACTTCGCCTTTTGGGCTCTCGCCCCACCAAAACATCGCCATGGCCTTCGGGCGTAAGCCGTGCAGAAAGGCATATTGCAGCAATCGAGGCTCACAGCACTCTCCGCTGCCTGCTGGCGGCATGTCCCCGTCACGTATGTCAATCAAGTCCATGCTCTCGCCTTTGGAGTTGAGCATGCGGAAATTGCGGAAAAGCCATGTTTGCAGGTCATCGCTCTTTTGCCGCCGCAGGGTTCTGAGGCTTGCCAGGCGGTCTTTCTCTTCTTGGATGTCTTTTTCAGCTTCCCTTTGCCTTAGTTTCCACCTGTGCAGCTCCGCGTTCTCAAATTGTCGTCTGCGTATATAGTCGTCGTCGCTTTCCCCCTCGCGTTTTGCTTTCACGAACGCAGGTCGCTTGTCTGCCGCGCGTTCCTGCTGATGGGCGGAATCCATGTCTGCAATGCGTGACGACAGGGCTTTTATGTCTTTGTTTAGATGGGTTATTTCCGCCTCGTGTCGCTTGAAATAACCGTCGGGTTGAAGATAGTCGAACACGGCTGGCACAAATCCGTCCCAATCGGCGCGACCGCATATTTGGCCACTATAGCCCGCTATGTATCTAACCTTTTCCCCTCTCGTCAAGTCATCGTGTCCGTCCACTACCAATATTCCGAACATCTTTCCCTTGCTTATCTCTTTCCTGAAGGCATCGTCCACGCGTGTGTTGCTGAAAGGCGAAGGCTTGCCCTCAAGCCAAGCTGCCAATTCCTTGGTAGCGGTGAGGCACTCCGGCGATGGAGAATAGCAGAAAGGGTTGTTCATGTGGTGTGGATGTTCACGTGAATATCATGATGAGCATCTGCGCTATCACGACCCTGATAAACATTCCGATGGGGTATACCGACGCGTAGGATATGCTTGCCGTGTCGCCCTTGCAGTTGTCGTTGGCATAACTCAACGCCATTGGGTTCGCCATCGATCCGCACAGAATGCCGCAGATGGTGCCAAAGTCGTATTTGTGTGTGTGCAGGGCTATGACGCCGATGATGAGCACTGGAATCACGGTTATGAGGAAACCTATGCCTACCCACGCCGCGCCTTCCGGTCGCAGGATGGTCGTCACGAAGTCCTTGCCGGAGTCGAGTCCCAGGCAGGCAAGGTACAGCGCCAGCCCGAGCTTGCGCAACATGAGCGAAGCCGACCGCGTGGTATAGGATATGATGTGGCTCTTTGGACCCAATGCGCCCACGATGATACCCATTATTATTGGTCCTCCGGCAATGCCGAGACGCAGGCTGCTGTCCATGCCCGGTATGGCTATTGGAACGGCTCCAAGCGCGAGGCCGAGGATGATGCCGAAGAATATGCTGCCTATGTTGGGTTCCTCAAGGGTCTTCACGGAGTTGCCGAAGAAGTGCTCCGCGTTGTCGAGGTCTTCGTGCTTGCCCACTATGGTAACCCTGTCGCCATATTGCAAGCGCAGGTCATCGCTGGCAAGGAGCTTGATGTCGCCACGCACCACGCGGCTCACGTTTACGCCGTATCCTGCCCTCATGTGTATGTCTCTCAGGCGTTTGCCGTTGAGTCCCGAGCGCGTCACCACGCAAATGCGGCTCTCCACCTTGGCGTCTATGGCGTTCCAGTCTACGTTGCTCTTGTTCCAGTCGTGGTCTTCACGCTTTCCGAAGAGCAGTTCCAACGACTTCTCGTCGTTCTTGTTTGTCACCACGAGCATGGAGTCGTTGACGTGTATCACCGTGCTTGCCATTGGCACAATGACATCTTTCCCTCGCCAGATGCGCGAGATTATGAACTTCTGTTTTGAGATGTGTGCCAGGTCGGCAATGGTCTTTCCCACGATGGCGGGGTTGATGGCGAGAAATTGCGCGATGTATGTCTGGTCATCGTCCGACAGCGGCTTTGCCTCCATGTCTTGTGGCTTGACGAAAACCTTCCTTATTATGATCATGGCTATGATCACGCCTACCACGCCGAGAGGATACGTCACGGCCGTTGCGAGCGCCACGCTGTTGCTCGGCAGTCCGTAGTGGGAAAGGGCTTGCGTGGCGGCACCAAGCGCGGGCGTGTTGGTGGTGGCGCCGCAGAGCAAGCCAACCATGTCGGGGAGGCTCACGTTGGTAAACGGTATCAGCACGAGCGAAAACAGCGTGCCAAGCAATATCACGGCGAGGCTCCATATGTTCAGAGCCATGCCTTCAGAGCGAAGCGACCCAAAAAAGTTGGGGCCAACGTGCAGGCCGAGACAATAGACGAACATCGACAGTCCGAACGTCTCGATATAGTCGAGGATATTGCTGTCTATCGACAGGCGCAGCTCTCCAGCCAGGATGCCAACGAAGAATACCCAGGCTATGTCGAGCGATATGCCCTTGACCTTGACCTTGCCAAGCGCGAGTCCCACGGTGATGATGAGCGACACTACCACCACCGTTTGTATGGAGGAATGGATGGTAAAAAGGGACGAGAAATAGTTCATTGCCTTTTTTGCGAATTGCCTTTTACAAGATGTTGAGATAGTTCTCCAACGGTATTCCGGCGTTCTTGTCTTTGTTTGCCTTGTTTAGGTCAATGAGAGAGTAAACGGCGTCCATGGCCTTCCTCACCGATGGTTTCAGCTCCATGCCGTCGAGCAAATGGCCTATGAGCACGGCCGAGAAAATGTCGCCAGTGCCAGGGAAGTGGACCGGTATCTCGGTGTATCCCAGCAAGAAATGCTCGTCCGTGGCATGGTTGAAACCTGCCACGCAGTGTTGGCCGTCCACGGTGATGGAGGTTATGAGCACCGACTTTGCACCGTTGGCGTGAAGCTCGTCTATAAGATGGAATGCCGTGGCCCTGTCCACCCCGTCAGGGTTGTAAGGCGTTCCGGTGAGGTAACACGCCTCTGTGTAGTTGGGGTATATGAGGTCGGCAATGGCGGTCATCTCTTTCATGCTTTGTATTGTCGACGGTGTCACACCGTTGTAGAGCTTGCCCTCGTCGCCCATGATGGGATCCACGAAAATGGGCGTGCCGAGCTTCTCTTGCTCTTGGCAGTAGGCGGAGATTATCTGCGCCTGGCGCTCAGACGCTATGAAGCCTGTGGCGATGGCGTCGAAGCGGAAGCCGAGCTCTTTCCATACGGGAAAGACGCCTGTGATGTAGTCGGTGGTATCGAGGAGGTTGAACTTGCCGTAGTCGAGCGTGTTCGACACCAATGCGGTTGGCAGGTTATAGGTGACGTGCCCCATGTATGACAGGATGGGAAGCATTGCGGCCGACGCTACCTTGCCGTAACCGCATATGTCGTTGATAAGAAGAATCTTTTTCTTAGCCATGAATTGGAATGGGCTTTAATGATGTCATAAAGCTTTGACGGTGCAAAATTACTAAAAAAAGGATAGGCGGCGAAGTGAAAACAAAAAAATCGTCTTTTATATTAAAGAATAAAGAAAAATAAGGCAAAGGTGTAACAATTCTTTTGCCGAGTCGTTTTTTATATATAGCTTTGAAGAAAATAAACTATAAATCTTTACTTATGATGTCATTTTCCAACAACAAATATTGCCTTATCCTTGCAGGCGGAAGAGGCCAGCGCTTGTGGCCATGCAGCCGTGAGAGCCGTCCAAAACAGTTTTTGGATTTCTTCGGAACAGGCAGGACGCAAGTACAGCAGACATGGGACAGAATGGCAAGAATAATCTCACCTGACCATATCTTGCTCAGCACAAACGCGCAATATCTTGACATCGTGAGGCAGCAATTGCCCGAATTGCCAAGGGAGAACATTCTCGTGGAACCGATATTGCGAAACACCGCGCCAAGCATGGCGTGGGCAAGTCACCATGTAACCAAGCACAACAAGGACGCGGTGTTGATAGTGGTGCCAAGCGACCAGCTTATTCTCAACGAGGACGCTTTCAGCAAGAACGTAAAGACGGCAATGTCGTTCGCAGCCTCCCACGACACCTTCATGTCAATGGGCGTCAAGCCCACGCGGCCGGAGCCGGGATATGGCTACATACAGACCGACAAGGCGAAGAAGGAAAACATCTTCAACGTGAGGAGCTTCACCGAGAAGCCCAACCGCGAGTTTGCCCAGATGTTCATGGACAGTGGCGAATTCCTGTGGAACACGGGAATCTTCGTCTCCAACACCAAGACAATACAAAAAATGTTTTCCAAATTCCTGCCCACCGTGCTATCAGCTTTCGACAAGCAGAATCCCGATGCCACGTCTGAGCAGGAGGCGGCTTACATGTCGGAGAGCTTCACATCATATCCCAACATCTCTATCGAGGGAGGGGTGCTCGACAAGCTCGACAACGTGTGCGTGATGAGTTGCGACTTCGGTTGGGCCGACTTGGGCACATGGCATGGCATATACGAGGCTTTGCCCAAGAACAACGACGACAATGTCGTGATCGACTCCGACGTCTACATGGAAAACAGCCACCACAACGTGGTAAAGCTTCCGAAAGGCATCTTGGGCATTATCAGCGGCCTCGAAGGGTTTATCGTGGCTGAGAAAGACAACGTGTTGCTCATTTGCAAGAAGGAAGACTCCTCAGCCCTGGTTCGCAAGTATGTCAACGAGGTGCAGTTGAAGAAAGGCGACAACTACATCTAAACCTTATCCGCCCGCGAACGTGAGCCGCATTGCCCACGGACGAGAACCATGTTGCCCGCTAACGTGAACCGTATGGCTCACGTTAGCGGGCAAACTGTTTTATTACTGTAAGAGCGACTTTATTTCCTCCTCCGTAAGTCCTGTATACTTTGCTATAACTTCTGTTGGCACGCTGTCGGCAATCATGTTGTGAGCCATGGCTAAGGCCTTGGCCTTCTCGCCCTCCGCCTTTGCCAGTTTCGCATCTGCTTGTGCACGTTCCGCATCTGCTTGTGCTCGTTCCGCTTCCGCTTGTGCTTTATGCAGTTTCTTTTCCACTTCGTCAACCTTGTCAAGGGCCTGTTGCAGGTTTTTGTTGGCTCGTTCCACGGCTCCCACCAAGGTGCGCTCAGTGCTCACTGCATCCCAGAAACGCTCGTAACCTGCCATTTGAGCCTCGGTGAATGCCGACTCTTTCACTATGTCGAGGGCTTTGCACGTGTCGGGGTTCTCAAGAAGCTCCGCGGGAGCCTGGCGAGTTTTTTCGTCTATCTCCGTGAGATAGCGCAGCCACAGTACCATCATCTTCTTGTCGTGGAAGGTGTGTGGCTTAAACTTCGGCAGCTCAATGAAGATGAGGTGCATCTCGTCTATGGTCTGGTCGGGGTTCTTGATGTCCATTATGCCATAGTCGTGATAGTAGTCTTCGGTGTCGTCGCGGAACGTGTCGTTGACAAGGTTCAGCGAGTAGACGGGTTGGATGTCCTCATAGTGGTCGCCCTTGTCCAACTGTCGCGAATATGCTTTCGTAGCGTTGAGCAACACACGCTTCATGAAAGCAGGTGTCCATATCATCTGCATCTCCACGAGGAATTGGCGACCGCGCGCGTCGCGGCAACGCACGTCGACGATGGTGTCCTTCTTCAACGGGTGGTCGGGTATGAGCTCTGGTTCAAGGTATTCAATCCACGCCACTTGCCCATTGTCGGGAAGTGGGAGCATAGCGTTGAGAAAACTTATCATGAGTTCCTTATGCTCACCAAAGACTTTCTTGAACGTGAGGTCTGCCTTAGGGTCGAGATATATAGCCATGGTTGATTTTGTTTTAATCTGTTGCGACGCAATCCGGATATCGCAAAGTTATGAAGAATATTTGATATGCGCGGATATTTATCAATGAAAAACGCCTTGGCGTCATTGATTTTTCCTAACTTTGCAATAGTCACCTATAATCAAAATTATTAATTAACCATGAAAAATCACAATAACATGTTTTCGACAAGGGCCAGCAAGGCGTTGTTCTTGTCGGCTATGGGAGTGGCGCTTCTCGTGCCGTCGCAAATATCGGCAGAGGTTTCCGTCGCGCCTGTTGAGGCACAGGCGGCAAGCGTCAAGCAGAGTCGTGGCATAACGGTCTTTTCCAATCGTGACGCGCAATACCGCATTCCGGCAATAGTGGAATGCAAGTCGGGCAAGCTGATTGCCTTTACCGATCATCGTTACGACAACAGGGACATTGGCGGCGGACGCCACTTGGACATCGTGATGAAGACCAGCCTCGACAAGGGTGCCACATGGAGCGCAGCCGAGCAGATGGTGGCAAAGGGAGGCAGTGGCGTTGCCACCAACTTCGATTGCGCGCATGGCGATGCAGCCACGGTGGTAGACAGGAAGACAGGCAGGATACTGCTGATGTGCGCCTCGGGAGGCATAGGCTATTGGGAGTCGTCTCGCAAGAACCCGCTCATGATGGGAAGATATTATAGCGACGACGAAGGCAAGACATGGACGGGTGGGGAAGTGACAAGTCAAATATACGCCTTGATGCCCGAGGTGGAATCAGCTTTCTTTACCAGTGGCAGGATATGCCAGAGCAAAAAAATAAAGGTCGGAAACTATTATCGGGTCTATACCGTGCTGACCACGCGCAGTGGGAACCGGATATTGTATAGCGATGACTTCGGACAGACCTGGGCGATGCTTGGCAAGAACGTGGCAGAGTCGGCCCCAAAGGGCGATGAGGCCAAGATAGAGGAACTGCCCAATGGCAACGTGTTGCTTAGCAGCCGCGTGATGGGCGGAAGGTTCTTCAATGTCTTCTCTTACGATGACAAGAAATCTGCCACAGGCTCTTGGGGCAAGGTGGCATTCTCGGGCGTCGCCAATCATGGCGTGGAATCCAAGGACAACGCTTGCAATGGCGAGGTAATCTTGGTGGATGCCAAGAAGAACGGCAAGAAGGTGAAACTGTTGCTCCAGAGTGTTCCTTGCGGCCCGAATCGTGCCAACGTGGGCATCTATTACAAGGCGTTGGAATCTCCTTCCGACTATGCCACCCCAGAGGCCATAGCCAAGGATTGGGAAGGCTGCTATCAGGTTAGCGACACCACGTCGGCCTATTCCACGATGGTGCAAGGCAAGGATGGCAGCATCTTCTTCCTGTTGGAGGAGAACGCCTTCCGTCATCCGGAGACCGAGCCGGATGATTATTACGACATCAGGTTCGTAAAGTTGAACATCGCTCAAATAACGAATGGTCAATACAAATAGCGGAGGCTAAACGCTATAGGTATGAAGCATCTCTTGGTGATCCTGTTAACCCTCGCTTGCGGCTTGGTGTCGTTGGCCGCGACGACACCATGCACGCTACCGCTCTTGCCCATGCCCCAGAAGTATAGCTTCAATGGCAAGATGGTGGATGGGCGGAAAAGCGTGGTGGAAAGATACGTGGACAAGGTGGAAGGCGCGAGATTCCAAGAAGAGGCATACCATATATTGATTACATCCAAGACTATATTGCTGGAGGCCACCACTCCCAAGGGAATGTATTGGGCAAGGCAGACCCTGGAACAGCTGAAGACCACTAACGACAAGAAAACTTACCTGCCACAGGGCGAAATCATCGATTGGCCCGCTTTCAGGATAAGGGGTTTCATGCACGACGTGGGCAGGGGCTTCATACCCGTGGAAGAACTCAAGCGTGAAATCAGTCTCTTGAGCAGATTCAAGATCAACGTCTTCCACTGGCATCTCACGGACAACCAGGCATGGCGGCTGGAAAGCAAACGCTATCCGCAACTCAACCTGCCCGAGAACATGGAGCGGGAGAAAGGCAAATTCTATACCTTGGAAGACGCGAGCCAGCTCGTGGATTATTGCAAGCGTCACCAGATGCTCTTGATTCCCGAGATAGACATGCCCGGGCATAGTGCCGCCTTTGAGCGGACCTTTGGCTATGGCATGCAAACAGAGAAAGGCATCTTGATACTCAAGGACATATTGGATGAGGTATGTGCCACTTTCGACGTGCCTTACATACATATCGGCACCGACGAGGTGAACTTCACCAACCCCAACTTCGTTCCCCAAATGGTGAGATACATTCGCGACAAGGGCAAGAAGGTTATATCCTGGAATCCCGGGTGGCACTATCAACCAGACGAGATCGACATGACGCAATTGTGGAGCTATCGTGGAAAGGCGCAGAAGGGTATTCCTGCCATCGACTGTCGCTTCCATTATGCCAATCATTATGACGGCTATGCCGACTTGGTAGCCTTGTTCAACAGTCGAATATATAACCAACCCGAAGGGAGTGACGACTTGGCAGGCTGCGTCTTGGCTTTCTGGAACGATCGCCATATAGACAACGTGGCACAGATGATGGCGGAAAACAATTTCTATCCATATATGCTTACCTTGGCGGAGCGTGCCTGGCGAGGTGGCGGCAACAGCTATTTTGACGGTAAGGGCACGTTGCTTTGGGACGATGAGCCCGAGCAGCTTGCCGCCTTCGCCGAGTTTGAGAGCCGCTTGTTGTGGCAGAAGAACCATTGGTTGAAAGGCGAACCGTTCCCTTATGTATGCCAGACCAAAACCCACTGGCTTATCACGGATGCCTTTCCTAACGGCGGCGACCTTGGCAAGTTTTTCCCTCCCGAGATAAACAAGGGCAGGGATTGCCCTGATGATTCTGCCTATCTTTATGAGGGTAAGACTTACAAGGTTCACAAAATCACGGGCAATGGCATCTACCTTCGTCATGTATGGGGAAATCTTGTTCCCGGCTTCTATCCCAATCCTCAGGAAAACCATACGGCATACGCCACGTCTTGGATTTATTCTAAAAAGAAGCGAAAGGCAAGGTTGTTGTTGGAATTCCAAAACTACAGCAGGTCGGAAAGCGACTTGCCGCCCTGCCCCGGAACATGGGATTATAATGGCAGCAGGGCTTGGCTCAATGGCAAGGAAATCATGCCTCCCGTATGGGAGAACACTAATACCCTCCGTTCCAACGAGATCGCGTTGCGCAACGAGAATGCCGTTTCCCGTCCACCGGTAGAGATCACGCTCGATAAAGGATGGAACAAGCTGCTGCTGAAACTGCCGGTAGGAAAGTTCTCAACCCCAGAGGTGAGATTGGTGAAATGGATGTTCACGGCAGCCATAATAGACGAGTAGAGCCAAAGGCAGACAAGCTATGGTCTGGTTTGAAAACCGTGTTGGATAGCGCAATCTTTATGAGGCGAATGTTAAAAATGCAGCTACAGTATAATTTTAACAAGGAAAATCCTTATAAATCGAAGATATGAAAGGCTTGATATTCTTTTTATTTCTGTTAGCCCATACCACAATAGTATGTGCAGGTCCTGTAGAGGCCAAGGAGGTATTTGTAGATACTCTGGACAATGAAGTATTTGAAACAGAACCAGAAATCAACGAAGAGGAATACGCGAGGAAAAGAAAACTGTTTACTGACAGCCTTCTTAATTATCTGGCTACACATTGCATCGAAACAGTACTCAAGATTCAAGATAACGTTGTCGTGAATTTTATAGTGAATGGAAATGGGAAGGTCGATTCCGTTTGGTTGGTTTCTCCAAAGGATTATCCGTTTGAAGAGACATGTAAGTTCATTAAGAATTA
>CAVKWN010000042.1:0-27872 GCA_963660075.1 Lachnospiraceae bacterium | reverse complement strand
CACATTCTTAAATATTGAAGAACATGAAGATTTTAAAATTCATAATAGCCACCTTAGTGATGGCTCTGAGCTGCACATCATGTCTGGAGAGCAATCTCGAGGAACTCGGCACATATGAAGGAAACGACATAGATGCCGGTTACGCATGGTATCGCTATAAAAACAGCAACACTATCAATGCAAGTGGAGAGCAGCAGGTTATCCAGAGGCAGTTGAGAACAACGTCACAGAAAATTGACACCGAAGCCGCTACCTGCGCCCTGGAGTTCGCCGTGACAAGCAGCTTCACCGACACGGAGAAGGCTAATGTAAATATCAACAACCTCGTTGTGGCTGTCAACATCTCTACCGCGGCTGTTATCTCACCACTTGACGATGCGCCAAAGCTCGGTACGCCCGCAGACTGGTCTACTCCTCACAAGTATTCGGTGAAGGCTGCCAACGGCAAGACAAAGATTTGGACTATCAGCGTAAGTCTTAAGAAATAATCGGATGTTATACAGAACCATGCTGTCCGCTAAAACTTAAGGCAGCATGACCTCCCTATCCGCAATGCCCGTAAATAGGCGTTGCGGATTTTTACGTTTTCTCCACCAAGGTGACGGAGAGCGAGTGCGTGGCAGAGCTGGTCATGAGAAACAGTGGGATGGTGGAGTAAGAAAAGACTTGAAATATTTAGCATTTTCGAATATTTGGCGTATCTTTGCAACACATTAGTACAAAATGTGTAACATTAATAATGGAGGAATAAATATGATGACAAAGCATACAGTACTCAACGAGGCCCAGCTTCAATTGCTCGACCTTGTGTCTATCATGAACTCCAAGGAAGAGCTGGAGGGACTTCGCAAAGTAATCACCGACTTTTTGGAGACTCAGCTCAAAGGCGAACTTGACAGGCTATGGGCAGACGGAACGCTCAATGACGAGAAAGTAGAGGGGTTCCGTAAGTTACATGAAAGGACGCCTTACCATAAGGCTACGCCAATGCCATGTTGAGAGACCGAGTTGTGCTCGACACAAACTGTTTGGTAATGTCGCTTTCCGCCCGCAACCCATATTCCGAGATTTGGCGGAAATTCGTAAAGGGTGAATATGTGTTGTGTGTTTCCAATGAGATTCTGGAAGAATACGAAGAGGTCTTAGGGCGAAATATCAGCCCGAAAGTGGCGAGGATAGTGTTGGCTTATATGCAAGTTCTTCCTAATGTCAAGTTCACAGACCCTCACTATAGCTTTGGGCTGATAAAGGCTGACGAAGATGACAACAAGTTCGTGGATTGCGCGATAGCGAGCAACGCCGTCTTTATTGTTTCTGAGGACAAGCATTTCAATGAGCTTGCAATGATTCCTTTTCCAAAAGTGGAAGTGATAGGCATAGACGATTTCATGAAATATCTAAACAGGTAGAAATCGCACTTGTCATTCTCATAAAGGCTACAAAGAGAGGCGTGGCTCATCATCATAATTTATGGTATCTGCATCATTTCGGAAAGAAAAGTTTTGTGGGCTCGGAATTTATTTGTACTTTAACGCCGTGAAACGTAAAAGCAAGCAAGAACATGGCAGAAATCGTAAATAAATATCCTGTGGGAGTGCAGACTTTCGAGAAGATTAGGGAGGGTAGCTATCTCTATGTTGACAAGACAAGATATATTGTCGATTTCCGAAAGAAAGGGATGAGTTATGTCTTCCTGAGTCGTCCCAGACGATTCGGCAAGTCGCTCTTTGCCTCCACCTTGCAGGCTTACTTCGAGGGTCGGAAAGAACTCTTCGAGGGACTTGCCATCGCCGATTATGAGAAGGACTGGGTGAAGCATCCTGTGCTACACTTCGACATGAGTGGTGCAAAACATTTCGATGAAGAGGGCTTGAAGCATTATCTCGACTTCATTCTTCTGCCATACGAAAAGTTGTATGGAAAAGCAGAGAACGAGATTTATCCCAACGAACGCTTGATGGGAATCGTTGAACGTGCCTATGAGCAGACTGGCGAGAAGGTGGTGGTAATCATCGATGAATATGACGCGCCGTTGCTCGACGTGGTGCACGAAAAGGAAAATCTGCATGCTCTTCGCCTCATCATGCAAAACTTCTACAGCCCTCTGAAGAAGCTAGACCCATACTTGGAATTTACGTTTATCACAGGAATCACAAAGTTCTCTCAGCTCAGCATCTTCAGCGAGCTGAACAACCTCGACAACATCAGCATGTTCGACCAATACTCTGCGATATGCGGCATCAGCAAGACGGAGCTCACCACCGTGATGAAGCCAGACGTGGAGGGATTGGGCAGGGCGTTGCGCATGACTTACGAGGAATGCCTGGATGCTTTGCAAAGCTACTATGATGGCTATCACTTCAGCGAAAACTCGGAAGACGTGTTCAATCCGTTCAGTTTGGTGAAGGCTTTGAATGCCCAGAAGATTGCTTCCTATTGGTTTGGCTCTGGCACGCCGACCTTCCTCTTGAAGCAGTTGGACAAGTTTAACACCAACCTTACCAACTTGGATAGCCAAGACGTGGTGTTGAACTCGTTTGACCTCTCGCCAGAGGAGATGACGGATGCCTTGCCCCTGCTCTATCAGAGCGGATACCTCACCATCAAGAAGTACGAACCCATGTTCAGGGAGTACACCCTTGGAATACCAAACAAGGAGGTGCGCGACGGCTTGCTCAACTCCATGATTCCTCACTATGTGAACCCTCGCCGCGCAGACAACGATGCCTTTCTCTTGGGTTTCTGCAAGGCGGTGTATCGCAACGACATCGAGGTCGCGCTGGAGCACATGCGTACCTATATGGCAACGATTCCATACGACTTGGAGAACCACTCAGAGAAGCATTATCAAACCATCTTCTACCTGATGTTCAGCTTCCTGAACATCTATATCCACACGGAAGTGAAGAGTGCCATAGGCAGGGCTGATGCCGTGATGCACATGCCCGACACCATCTACGTGTTCGAGTTGAAGGTGGACAAGAGCGCCGAGGAAGCCTTGGCGCAGATAGACGAGAAAGGCTATATGTTGCCTTACCATGCCGACGGCAAGCGACTCGTAAAAGTAGGCATCAGTTTCGACAGCAAGCAAAGGACCATCGCCGACTGGAAAATAAAGGAAGGCTAAAACTTCATCCTAAAGCTAATGATAAACCATCGTCTCTTTTTCCTCGCATTGTCGTGCGCCATCGCGCCGCTGCAACTCTTTTCCCAGACTGGTACGCCGTCGGAACCCGTGCGCTATGTGGGCGGCGAGATATGCAACCCACGGCTGCACGAGGGCGGCTTCCGCTATGTCATAGGCACGGAAAACATCCAGGTGATGAGGGCTAATCGTGCCGAGGGTGCCGTGACCGACCCAAACGTCGCCGACTCGGTGAACAGCATTGGTTGGACATATAACCACGCGCCAAACATCACCTACTGGAAAGGCAAGTTCTATCTTGAATACCTGACAAACCCCAAGGACGAGCAGCAGCCTCCCGGGCACACGCTCCTCGTCACGTCTGAGGACGGGCGCAACTGGGGCAAGCCTTTCGTGGTGTTCCCAATGTACAAGGCACCCAAGGGCGTGGCCATTCCCAAGCCTTACTACGGCTACATCATGCACCAGCGCATGGGCTTCTATACCGCTCCCAACGGCAGGTTGCTCGTGGTGGGCTTCTATGGCCACAGCTACGACCCGTTCAAGGGCGGTGGCATAGGCAGGGTGGTGCGCGAGATGAAGGCCGACGGCACGATGGGGCCAATCTATTTCGTGCGCTATTCATCGCACGCCAAGTGGGACGAGACAAACACGAGCTACCCCTTCTTTGAGCGTTCCAAGGACAAGGGTTTCAAGGAGGCGTGCAGGGCTTTGCTTGCCGACAGGCTCAAGACGCTGCAGTGGATCGACGAGGACCGGGGCTTGGACGGGTTCTACGCCTTGAAAGACTCCATCAACCGCGTGCAAGCCACGAGCTATTTCCATCGGCGCGACGGCAAGACGGTGGCGTTGTGGAAATGGTCTTACGCCGCCCTCTCGGCGGATGAGGGGCAGAGCTGGTCAACGCCCGTGCGTTGCCCTTCGCTCATAATGGCAGGCGGCAAGCAGTGGGGACAGCGCACGGCAGACGGCCGCTACGCCTTGGCGTTCAACCCTATAGAGACGCAGCCTTACCGCTATCCGCTCACCATGATGACGAGCGACGACGGCATAGTGTTCGACTCGATAGGCGTCGTGCATGGCGAGGTGCCGCCACGCCGGTTCATGGGTGAGAACAAGGACTTCGGGCCGTGCTATGTCCGAGGAATAACCGAAGGCGAGCAGACTCCGCCAGGAAACAATATGTGGCTTACGTATAGCGTCAACAAGGAGGATATCTGGGTGAGCCGTGTCCAGTTGCCGGCGCGCACCACATGGAGCGGGCCCGTGGACGACAACTTCGACGACGTTGCCGTGGGCGGCACGATACCCAACTGGAACATCTACCGCCCGCAGTGGTGCCAAGTAGCGGTCGATGCCCAGCACCATCTTAGTCTCAATGATGAGGATCCTTACGATTATGCGCGGGCCATTCGCGTCTTCGAGGAGACGGCGAGGGCAACCATAGGTTTCGACATAAAGGTGGAGGAGGAACACGATGAGCCTTTCGAGGTGGACGTGACCGACAGGCATGGCGCGCGTGCCGTGTCGCTGAGCTTCCACGATGGTCAAATGTCGATGGCAGGCAAGCCTTGCGGCAGTTATAAGGTGGGCGAATGGAAGAAGGTCTCCATTGTCGTGGACGGCAACGAGGTGAATGTGAATGGCGTGGCGATGGCTCCGCTCCAAGCGGTGAAGAGCGTAGAGCGCCTGAGCTTCCGCACCGGCGCCTATCGCGAGTTGCCCGACAGGAACACGCCAAACCAAAAGCCCGCGCCGCCGTTGCCGGGCTGCGACAAGAAGGTGGCACCGTCGCGCTACTTGATAGACCAGGTGACCGTCAAATGACGCGCGCGCATCGGAGAAACATTTTTGTGATACATTTTTCCGCGAACATTTCCCGTTTTCTCGTTTGTTATCATTAACTTTGTGAATTAAACTGAGTCATGTAACTAAAAACGAAAGAAGATGCGACAAAAACGACAATTGTTTGCTGCAATAGCCTTATGTCTCTTAACCTCATCCAATGCCGCGGCACAACGTTCCACGCCATTGAAATATTGGTTCGACACCCCCGTGACCCTACGCGGGCAGGCAATATGGTATGGTGGTAACCCCGAGATGTGGAAAGGCGAGAAAACACCCGATTCGGCTGGTGACACAGCCAAGAATCCTGACTCCGACTGGGAGTCGCAGTCGTTGCCCATCGGCAACGGCAGCATAGGTGCCAATATCCTCGGTTCGGTGGAGGCAGAACGTATCACATTCAACGAGAAGACACTCTGGCGAGGTGGACCAAACACAAGCGCGGGAGCTGCCAGCTATTGGAATGTCAACAAGCAGTCGGCAGGAGTTATCAAGGACATACGCCAGGCTTTCACCGATAATGACTGGCAGAAAGCCGCCGAGCTCACACGCAAGAATTTCAACAGCGAGGTGCCATACGAGTCGTATGCAGAAAAACCATTCCGATTTGGCAACTTCACAACAGCGGGCGAGTTTTATATAGAGACAGGACTCAACACCTTGGCGATGAGCAATTACCGACGCTCACTCTCGCTCGACTCGGCACTCGCTGAGGTGCAGTTTGACAAGCAGAACGTGCACTACAAGCGCGAATATTTCATCAGCTACCCCGCCAATGTCATGGCTGTGCGCTACACCTCTTCGAAGCCGGGCAAGCAGAACCTCACGTTCTCCTATGCTCCCAACCCCGTGTCGAAAGGCAGCATGACATCTGTGGGCAATGATGAACTGTTGTGGGATGCACGTCTCACCAACAATCAGATGCGGTATGCCATTCGCATAAAAGCCATCAACAAAGGCGGAAAGGTAAGCAACCAAGGCGGTAAGATTACCGTGGAGGGAGCCGACGAGGTGGTGTTCCTCATAACTGCCGATACCGACTATAAGACAAATTATGATCCCGACTTCAATGACCCGAAGGCTTATGTGGGAGTGGATCCCCTCGCTACAACATCAGACTGGATAAGCAAGGCTACGGCAAAAGGCTACGGCCAACTGCTGAAAGAGCATTATGAGGACTACTCTCGTCTCTTCAATAGAGTGAAGCTTAACATCAATAATGCTGAGTTTGCGCATAATGATATCCCCGTCAATGAACGGCTTGCAAGATACCGCAAGGGACAGAAAGACTTCTATCTGGAGGAACTCTACTATCAGTTCGGGCGCTATCTGCTCATAGCTTCTTCACGCCCAGGCAACATGCCCGCCAACCTGCAGGGTGTTTGGCACAACAACGTGGACGGGCCGTGGCGTGTGGACTATCACAACAACATCAACCTGCAGATGAACTATTGGCCGGCTTGCTCCACAGGATTGGGCCAATGTGAGCTGCCGCTGTTCGACTTCATACGCACGCTCATCAAGCCCGGCACAGTGACGGCAAAGTCGTATTTCGGCACGCGTGGCTGGACGACATCCGTCTCGGGCAACATCTTCGGCTTCACGTCGCCTCTTGAGAGCGAGGACATGTCGTGGAACTTCTCGCCATTCGCCGGTCCTTGGCTCGCCACCCACCTTTGGGATTACTACGACTATACTCGCGACCGCAGTTTCCTCGCCTCTTACTATGACATACTGAAAGGCTCCGCCGACTTCGCCTCCGATTATCTCTGGCATCGCGACGACGGCATCTATACCGCAGCTCCCTCCACGTCGCCAGAGCATGGCCCCGTGGACGAAGGTGCCACGTTCGCCCATGCCGTGATACGCGAGGTGCTCATGGACGCGGTGGAGGCAAACCGCGTGCTCGGCAAGAGCGCGAAAGAGCGCAAGCAGTGGGAAGACGCGTTGAAACACATCGCGCCTTACAAGGTGGGACGCTATGGGCAGCTCATGGAGTGGTCTACCGACATCGATGACCCTAAAGACGAGCATCGCCACGTGAACCACCTCTTTGGCTTGCACCCCGGTCACACCATCTCGCCCGTGACCACACCCGAGCTGGCAAAGGCCGCGAGAGTGGTGCTCGAACATCGTGGCGACGGTGCCACGGGATGGTCGATGGGATGGAAGCTCAACCAATGGGCACGTCTGCACGATGGCAACCACGCCTACAAGCTCTATGGCAACCTGCTCAAGAACGGCACGCTCGACAACCTGTGGGACACGCACCCGCCTTTCCAGATCGACGGCAACTTCGGTGGCACGGCAGGCGTGACGGAGATGCTCCTCCAAAGCCACATGGGCTTCATCCACTTGTTGCCGGCATTGCCCGACGCTTGGGCTGAAGGCTCTGTGAGCGGATTGGACGCGCGCGGCAACTTCACCGTCTCCATAAGTTGGAAGGACGGCAAGCTCGCCAAGGCAACCTTCCTCTCGGGCTCGGGTGAGCCTTGCGTCGTGCGCTATGGCGACGCCGAACTGAAGTTCAAGACACGCAAAGGCGCGAGCTACACAGTTGTGGCAGACGGCGATAGGCTGAAAGTAGCCGTGGACGGTGGCAAATAGAGTGGGATAGCGGTGAATTTAATCCACCGCGACAAAATAGCGAGATTTTTAAATAAAAAAGGCCCGAAAGGTTTGCTGGTTTATTAAAAATATGTAACTTTGCACGCTGTTTAGGGGGCATTGTCCCTTTGCATTAAAGTTAGAACCTTAAAATAGTTGGATGAAGAAAGACAATTTGAAAGATCAGTACCGCATCAATGGACAGATCCACGTGCGGGAAGTTCGTGTGGTAAGTGATGGCGGCTCAGAGGTGATGCCTACGCGCAAAGCCTTGGATTTGGCACGTCAGCAGGAGCTCGACTTGGTAGAGATTTCTCCCAACGCTCAACCACCAGTCTGTCGTATCATCGACTATAGCAAGTTTCTCTACCAGCAGAAGAAGCGTCAAAAGGAGATGAAGCAGAAGCAGGTCAAGGTGGAGGTGAAGGAGATACGCTTCGGACCCCAGACCGATGACCACGACTATCAGTTCAAGCTCAAGCATGCCAAGGAGTTCCTTGAGGAAGGCAACAAGGTGCGTGCATACGTTTTCTTCCGCGGTCGCAGCATCCTCTTCAAGGATCAAGGCGAGGTGCTTCTGCTCCGTTTCGCCAACGACTTGGAGGAAGTGGCAAAGGTAGAGCAGCTGCCAAAGCTTGAGGGCAAGAAGATGTTCCTCTTCCTCGCGCCAAAGAAGGCAGGCGTGGCAAAGCAAAGCCAGCAAAAGCGCGACAGGCTCGCCAAGGAGGCCGTGGAGAAGGAACAGCAAAAGCTGAAAGACGAGGAAGATGCCAAGAAGAAAGGCTTGCTCGGAAACGCCAAGGGTGCCGAGGAACTTCTCGCCAAGCTCAACTCTGAAGCGTGACAATAAGGTCTCGCGACCTCTCGCTCAACATTAGGAAAATATCACTGTGTGGCCCCGCCTGGTATATGCGTTGCCACCTTTTATAAACACAAATAAACAATAACAAAAATGCCAAAAGTAAAGACAAACTCCGGCGCCAAGAAGAGATTCTCATTCACCGGAACAGGTAAGATCAAGCGTCATCACGCTTACCACAGTCACATCTTGACTAAGAAGACGAAGAAGCAAAAGCGTAATCTGGTTCACCAGACTCTCGTGGACGGTACCAACCTCAAGCAGGTGCGCGACTTGCTTTGCCTCCGTTAAACTTAACAGGCGTGTTAAAAGTAAACTTAGTCAAAACGAATTAAAGAAGAAAAATTATGCCAAGATCAGTAAATCACGTAGCTTCGAAAGCTAAGAGAACAAGGATACTGAAGAAGACCAAGGGCTACTTTGGTGCCCGCAAGAATGTGTGGACCGTAGCCAAGAATACCTATGAGAAGGGTCTCACATATGCTTACCGTGACCGTCGTACCAAGAAGCGCAACTTCCGCGCTCTCTGGATCCAGCGTATCAACGCTGCCGCTCGCCAGTATGAGATGAGCTACTCTCAGCTCATGGGTGCCCTCCACAAGGCTGGCATCGAGATCAACCGCAAGGTTCTCGCTGACCTCGCCATGAACAACGAGGCCGCTTTCAAGGCAATCGTCGAGAAGGTTAAGTAAGCTAATCCTTAAAGGGAGTTAGAAAACAACCAATCATAAAATAAGGGATGTACCACAAGCGTGGCACATCCCTTATTTTATTGTCCTATTCAAACAGTATTCGCAAGTCCATACCCAAAAACGTTTCAGGCTTGATGCCATTTTCACCAACTCAACACGTTGACACGAATTACTCAATGCACTGAGTAAAATTACTCAATGCACTGAGTAATTTCTTTTGCTGGTAGCGAAACTTGATATAAGCCTCTAATATTAAGTGAGTTGTGCTATGCAATAACAAATGAGCCAACAATCCGTTGATGAGAGCGACAATTTTTGTTTTTATTTTTTTCATCCAAGGGGGTGGGTATTTGCCTTTTGAGTTGTTACCATTATAGAAACCAGAAACAATAACACTCAAAACAACACTCATGGACGAGCAAGAAGCACGACAACTCACCCTCCGTTACCTCTCAGGCGTTATAACCCGTGAAGAGGAGCAACAGCTGTTCGCCTTCGTCGAAGAAGACGAGAGCCATAAGGCGCTGTTTCGCGAATGGGAGGAGCAATGGATGCAGTCGTCACGCCTTTTGCCGTCGGCCAACAGTGCTTGGGAGCGTTTGGAGTCCATGCTCCAGGATGAAGAGATATCGCATCCGAATCTTCATATATGGCGAAAGGTGGCGGCAGTGGCAGCCGTCGTTCTCTTGTTGTTCGGTACGGCGCTTGCCACATGGCACGTCGCCAGCCAGCGCCCCGAACAGTTTTATGCGCTCACCGCGCCAATGGGTTCCACCTCACGCCTGACGTTGCCCGACGGATCCGTGGTCTGGCTCAACGCCGGCTCAACGCTCCGCTATTCCACCAACTTCAGCGTGAAAAACCGCAGCGTGGAGCTGAAAGGCGAAGGATATTTCGAGGTGGCAAAACAAGACGGCAACGAGTTCACGGTGAAGACCTCCGGTTATGATGTCACCGTGAAAGGCACCAAGTTTGACATCTCTGCCTACGATGATGACCCAGTGGTCAGCACCTCGCTCATGCAAGGTAAGGTGATAATAAGCCAAGGCGAGACGACCATGGAGATGAAGCCGGGCGAGACCGTCACGCTCGACAAGACCACGGGAAGCCTCATGAAGACCGCCACGTCGGCCACGCCAAACGCGTGGACGATGAACAGCACCGACTTCAACGAGATACGCCTTGGCGACTTTGCCAAGATTCTGTCGCGTAAATACGGAGTGGACATACACATCACCTCGCAAAAGGTGCGCGACATAAGGCTCGCCATGACCCTGCAGAACCGCGAGACCATCGAAGACGTGCTCAAGTCGCTGAAGATAGTGACCAACACGCGCATCGTGAGAGACGGCAAGCAAATCTACATCAACGAGAAGTAGCTCGCGGCGACCAGCCGTCGTGCGTGAGCCTGCCTACATCATGAAAACCTACAACCGTGCGTGAACCTGACAGCGCACGGATGCCTACCGAAGAAAATCGAACATAAGAACTATATAATTTATTCAATATTCATCTAAAACCAAAAACTAAGCGTATAGCACTATGAAAGAAAACAACAAGCTATTCAGACTCTTTCTCGTGGCCATACTCCTTATGAGCGCCTTCACGGCAAAAGCCCAGACGGTGACGAAGCAGTTCCGCAACGCCAGCGTGCAACAGGTGCTGAAGGAAGTGGAGCGGCAGACCAAGATGTCTGTGATCTACAACGTGGATGACGTGCAGTCGTGCCCACGAGTCACGGCGTCGTTCCAGCGCACGCCCCTGCGTGAGGTGTTGAACAAGGTGCTTGACGGCAACTTGAGCTACGACATCAACGACCGTCTCATCTCCATCCACAAGCGTCAGGCCAAGGCGCAGACAGCCTCGGCGCGTCAACAACAATCATCCGGTAGCAAGCGCACCGTCAGGGGACGCGTGCTCGACGAGAACGGTGAACCCGTGATTGGAGCCACGGTGAGAATCAAGGGAACGAAAACCGCCACGGTGACAGACATGGACGGCAACTTCCAGATCGAGGCCTCGCCTGCCAACACGCTTGAGGTGTCGTATCTCGGCTACACTCCGAAGGAACTTTCCGCCAACAACGACAACGTGACGGTGAACATGGCGCAAGACTCCAAGACCCTTGATGCCGTGGTGGTGACCGCCCTCGGCATCAAGAAGGAAGCCAAGGCGTTGACCTACAACGTGCAGCAGATAAGCAGCAGCGAGGTAACGGGCGTGAAAGATGCCAACTTCATGAACTCGCTCGCCGGCAAGGTGGCAGGCGTGGAGATAAACGCGAGCTCGGCCGGTATCGGTGGAGGCGTGAAGGTCGTCATGCGTGGTACAAAGTCTATCAGCAACAACAACAACGCCCTTTACGTCATCGACGGCATACCAATGCCATCGTTGCAGACAACGCAGCCCACCGACTATTTCTCAGGCATGGGACAGTCGGGCGACGGAGCGGCGATGATCAACCCCGAGGACATAGAGTCGATCTCAGCCCTCAGCGGTGCCGCCGCCTCAGCCCTTTATGGCAGCGAGGCACAGAACGGCGTCATCATGATCACCACGAAGAAAGGCCAGGAAGGCAAGACCACGGTGACCTATTCGAACAACACCTCGTTCATGACCCCATTCGTGCACCCCGAGTTCCAGAACACTTACGGCGCCAACAGCGGCGAGTTCTCAAGTTGGGGCGAGAAGATGACCCAGGCAAGCAGCTACAACCCAATGGACTTCTTCCAGACAGGTTTCAACGAGGGCAACTCGTTGACGCTCTCCACCGGAACCGACAAGAACCAGACCTTCGTCTCGATAGCCTCCACCAAGGCAGAGGGCATTGTGGACAACAACACGCTCAGCCGTTACAACTTCACCATACGCAACAGCTCGAAGTTCCTCAAGGACAAGATGCACCTCGACGTGGCGGCGATGTTCGTGAACACGCGCGAGAACAACATGGTGTCGGAAGGTCAATACATGAACCCTCTCGTGCCCGTTTACTTGCTCTCGCCTTCTTACAGCCTTGAGACCTATCGTCTCTACGAGATGTACGACGAAAGCCGCAACTTCAAGGTGCAAAACTGGCCTTGGGGCAACCAAGGACTCGGCATGCAGAACCCCTATTGGATTATCAACCGCGATAATATGCCCAACAACAAGAACCGCTTCATGTTCTCAACGGGCCTGAGCTACGACATAGCCAAGGGCATACGCGTCAGCGGCCGCGCCAAGACCGACTATACCTCAGCGCGTTTCGAGCGCAAGTATTCCGCCTCGACCGACGGTATCTTCGCCAAGAAGTATGGCTACTATGGAAAGGACGACGCCACGACGCAGCAGATCTACGCTGATGCCATGCTCAACATCGACAAGTATTTCGGCGACTTCTCGCTCACGGCAGCCTTGGGCGGAAGCATCCAGGACATTCGCTATAAGTATTATTCCATTCGCGGCGACCTTAGCTCCGTTGCCAACAAGTTCTCTTTCAACAACCTCAACGTGTCGAGCATCAAGCCCGAGCAGAGCGATTACCACGATCAAGTGCAGTCCGTCTTTGGCACGGCGCAACTGGGCTGGCAGAGCAAGATATACTTAGATCTCACGGGCCGTATCGACTGGGCATCTGCCCTTGCCGGCACCACTTCCGACAAGGTGGCTTACCCTTCTGTCGGTCTCACGGGAATCCTGACCGACCTCATACCAAGCATCAAGAGCAACGTGCTCTCTTTCTTGAAAGTGCGCGGCAGCTACAGTGAGGTGGGTAACGCGCCCCGTCGCTACGTGCCATTCCAGACATATCCGTTCCAGGTGGGTACGCCAGCCACGTCGACCACATATCCCAACAGTGACATCAAGCCCGAGCGCACAAAGTCGTGGGAGGTTGGCTTGGAGAGCCACTTCTGGGGCGACAAGATCAACCTGAACGTCTCGCTCTACAAGACATCGACCTATAACCAGCTGTTCAGCCCCACGTTGCCAAGTTCCTCGGGCTATAGCTCAATCTATATCAACGGTGGACAGATCGACAACAAGGGTATTGAGGTGGCACTGGGCTTGCACCAGCCTCTCGGCCCTGTGGACTGGCACTCTAACCTCACTTATTCGCTCAACCGCAACAAGGTGGTCAAGCTGTTGAAACCCACCACGCTGGCCAACGACCTTACCATCTCGCAAGACCATCTCGACCTCGTGAACCTTGGCAACGTGAAGAGCATGATCACCGAGGGTGGAGCCATGGGCGACCTCTACGTGACCTGCCTGCAGACCGACTTCCACGGATTCATCAACGTGGACTACGTGAACAACACCGTGGCCGTAGACCACAACGCCGGACCATACCACGACGGTTACATCTACGCCGGCAACTCACAGGCCAAATACCGCATGGGCTGGAGAAACTCGTTCAGCTGGAATGGCCTAAGCCTGGGTTTCCTCGTCAGCGCACGCGTAGGTGGTGTAGGCGTTTCCCTGACACAAGCCGCCATGGACAACTATGGTACGTCGAAGACATCGGCAGAGGCACGCGACCGCGGCTATGTTCTCGTGAACGGCGGCAAGCTGCCCGCGGTGCAGAAATGGTATCAAACCGTTGGCGGTGGCGCAGGAGCCTACTATGTTTACAGTGCCACGAACGTGAGGTTGGCAGAGCTATCGCTCGGCTACGACATCCCCGTAACCCGCTGGGTGCCTTGGGTGAAGGAACTCAACGTGGCGTTCACAGGCCGCAACCTGTTTATGTTCTACAACAAGGCTCCTTATGACCCGGAACTCACGGCGAGCACGGGCACTGGCTTCGACGGCATGGACTATTTCATGATGCCATCACTCCGCAACCTCGGATTCTCAGTAAGGGTGAAGTTCTGACGCATGTCACATACATTAAAAAATCTGTTCTTTAAAAAAAGACACATAACGATGAAAAAGCAATCATACAAGATATTACCTTTGGGATGCCTTCTGCTTGCGAGTCTCGCGGTGACCTCGTGCACCGACAGTTTCGAGAAGTGGAATGTCAACCCCAATGAGGCGACACAGGAAGAGATGAGCCACGACAACCTGAACACGGGCTCCTACTTCTCCCAAATGCAGCGTGGCGTCTTTGTCGTAGGTAAGGACATGGGCGGTGAGTACCAGCTCACCCAGGCCCTCCAGGGCGACATCTACGCCCAGTATTTCGCACCCACTATGAAGTGGAACAACGAGAACCGCAACGACCAGTACAACCTCTACCCACAGTGGAACCGCGCGCCTTTCAACGACGCCTACACCAACGTTATGCAGCCTTGGCTGGAGATAAACAAGGTGTCTACCGAGAACTCTCCCGCGCTCGCCATGGCAACGGTGGTGAAGGTGCTCGCCATGCAGCGCATCACCGACATGTACGGTCCCATAATCTACAGCAAGTTCGGCACGGGCATCAACGTGGCATACGACTCGCAGAAAGAAGTCTACTATACGATGTTCACCGAGTTGGCTAACGCCATCGACGTGCTCACCACCTATCTGCAGACAAACTCCACTTACCTTTCCGATTACGACCACGTTTATTCGGGCAACGTGACCAAGTGGGTCAAGCTTGCCAACACGCTGAGGCTCCGCATGGCAATGCGCATCTCCTATGTCGATGAGGCAAAGGCAAAGACAGAGATCCAGGCTGCCATATCCAACAGCGTTGGCCTGATGCAGACTGCCGATGACGACGCCACGCTGAAGCAATCGTCTGACCTCACGTTCATCCATCCTCTCTATGAGATTGCCACGAGCTGGGACGACGAGCACATGAGCGCCACGATGGACTGCTACCTCAATGGCCTTAACGACCCCCGAATCTCGGCTTATTTCCAGCCTGCCACGGGCACTGGCTTGTATAAGGGCATACGCAACGGCAAGTCGTCGGTGGAGAAGTCGAACTATAAGGACAACACGTCGAGGATGAACTACACTTCCGACCACGACATGGAGTGGATGCACGCCGCTGAGGCTTGGTTCTTGATGGCTGAGGCAAAGATACGCTTCAACATCGGAACGATGACCGCCCAGCAATATTACGAGCAAGGCATAAAGGTGTCGTTCGCCTCCGCAGGCGTGTCAGGAGCTGATGGCTATATCGGCAATTCCGAGGCTCTGCCGCTGAAACAATATGTGGACCCATACAACAACAGGTCTACGACAGTGAGTTCTTACCTGACGATGCTCTCGCCGGCATGGGACAGCAACGCCAACGACTACACCAATCTCCAACGCGTTTGGCTGCAAAAATACATCGCGCTCTATCCCGACGGCCAGGAGGCATGGTCGGAGATGCGCCGTACCGGTTGCCCGGGAATCATCCCAATCGAGTCGAACAAGTCTAACGGAGAGGTTCCTTCCGGACAGCTCATCAGCCGCCTGAAATTCCCCGACACGGAATACACCAACAACACCGCCAACACTGAGGCTGCCGTGCAACTGCTTGGCGGCGAGGACAAGGCCGGCACGAAACTGTGGTGGAACCAAGAATAACAACAAAAACGGACTATTACAAATGAAAGCAATAAAATTTCTCATAGCCCTGGCTTTCGCGGGGAGCTTGTTTGCTGCCTGCGACACGGAGATAGAAAGCAAGGACATACAGAAGCCGCTCACCTACGACGACCTCTACTATCAGAACCTTCGCGATTATAAGAAGAGCGACCACGCCATCGCCTTCATGTGGTTCGCGCAATATGGCGCGCAAAACTCCATGGCAGTGCGCTTTGCCGGACTGCCCGACTCTCTCGACATCTGTTCGCTGTGGGGCGGCATACCCGACTCGTCGGCGACAGAAGTGTGGGAAGAGCTGCGCTTCGTGCAGCATACTAAAGGCACCAAGATGCTCGTGGTGGCAATCACGCGTATAGATGCTGAGTCATCGGAGCTCGACTTCAAGAAAGAGCAGCTCAAGGGCCTCGACATGCCCACGGGCGCTGAGCGCGACTCTGTGCTCAACCACGCCATCGACATGTATGCCGACTATTTCCTCGACCAGGTGTTCAACAACGACCTCGACGGTTTCGATGCCGACTATGAGCCTGAGGGCGACTGGCTGAGCGGCGACCGCTTCCTGCGCTTCTACAAGAGGCTCGCTCTCTTCCTTGGCCCCAACCCTGACCAGACAAAGGAAGAGCGACTGAAGCTCATCAAGGAGCGCTATGGCGACAACATGACTCTCGACGACTGCAACAAGCTCCTCTGCGTAGACTCCAACGGTCAGGTGACCAGCAACGCCAATCTCGTGCCATTGAGCGACTACTATTTTGTGCAGGCTTATGGTGGTGGCACCGGTAGTGGAAACACCTATGGCTCATGGCCAATATCCAAGGTGGTGCTCTGCGAGAATGTCGGCGACAACTGGAGCGGCACGCTTCAAGGCATGAAAAACCAGGCGGCATGGGAGCCCCCAACGGGGCACAAGGGCGGATTCGGAGCTTTCTTCGGACACCGCAACTACAACGTGACGCAATACAACACCGAACCTTACGCCATCTTCCGCCAGTGCATACAGGTGCAGAACCCTGCCGTACATTGAACGATATACTCTAAATAAAGAAAATCAAGTCATGAAAAGATATTTGTTTTTTGTTTTTGCATTTGCGTCACTCTTGGGCCTCGCCGGTTGTACCGATGGCCCGGAGTATGGCGATGCCGTCTACGTGACAGGTACGCTTCAGTCGCCCAATATCCGTTTCCTTGTTGACGGCGAGTCGAGCATGGGCCTCACGGTATCGTCGAGCACCAAGGCAACGAGCGACGTGAAAGTGGACCTCGCTGTCGACGCTGCCAAGCTCGACGAGTATAATGCCTCAAACGGCCGCAGTGCCATCTTGCCTCCAGAGGGCAGCTATACGCTGGATTCCAAGGAGGTGACCATCGAGGCAGGCAAGGCACAGTCTGGTGCCATCAAGATAACGGCAAATGCCGACAAGCTGCAAGAGGGTCAGGCTTACTGCTTACCCGTCTCCATCACGAGCGTGCAGGGCGGTGGCTTGAAGACGTTGGGATCGGGCAAGACCGCTTACATCGTCTTCACGAAGGTTATCGACATCGAGGCTGCCAACCTCAACAAGAGAGGTGCGTTCGATATCCCTGGCTTCGGTGGCGACGACAGCCCCGTGAAGGCATTGACGCAGATGACGCTGGAGATGAAGATAAAGCCCCTGTCGTTTGGCGGCATCAGCTCGCTGATGGGATGCGAGGAGAACTTCCTCTTCCGCTTTGGCGACGCAGCCTCCATCGCCGACAACGTGTTGCAGCTTGCCAAGGCTTCTATCGGCACGAGCTCCAACCCAGACAAGAAAGACCACTATGAGGCTGTGGCTAACGACCCGTTCGACACGGGCGTGTGGCACCATTTCGCGGCTGTCTACGATGGCTCGTGGCTCCGTGTGTATCTCGACGGCAAGCAGATCCAGGGCGTGGAGACAAAGGGTGGAACCATCAACCTGAGCATCGCCTACAATGGTCATGACTGGAGCGACACGTTCTCCATCGGCCGTTCGGTGGGCTACCAACGCTTCTTCAACGGACTGGTGTCAGAGGCACGTGTGTGGACCGTGGCTCGCACGGTGGCAGAGCTGCAAGATGGCGTGTGCTATGTTGACCCGAAGACGAACGGCTTGTTGGCCTACTGGCGTTTCAACGGACAGCTGCAAGACGACGGCACTGTGCTCGACGAGACCGGACACGGATACAACGCGAAGCCTTATGGCAACATAACATGGGAAGGCAATCAGAAATGCCCATTCTAAACCGTAATTATTGACCATAAATCTTTGAAAAACATGAAATCAAGACATATAATGTTTCTCCTCGGCACGCTGTGCCTGACAGGACTCTCGCTCTCTTCATGCAGCGACGAGGAGAGCTACGATGTGGTTGGAAGCAATGCGGAGAAGGTGTTCTTCGACCCGCACGCTTCCGCCACTCAGCAGAACGAGATCTACAACACTCCTGCCGGCGTGTTTGGTTTGGCTGGCGGCGCATTCGAGGTTCGCTCGCAATACGCGGCAGACGGAAGAACCATTACCGTAAGTGGCGAGGTGGACAATAGCCTCGTGGCGGACTACAACAAGCAGCAGGCTTCTGAAGGCGAGGAAAGCGCGGTGGTTTACAACGCCCTTCCGCAAGATGCTTTGTCGGCAGTGAACATCGGTCAGGTGAAAATCAAGCCAGGCAAGAGTGTCGGCGACACTACGCTCGTGGTGTCTATTCCGTCGGAGAAGTGCACGTCTTTGACTGAGCCTTATTACGTGGTGCCCATCCGCCTGAAGGTTGAAAGCGTGAACAAGGGTGGCTCAAGCTATGAGCCTGCCGTGCGCGACACGTTCAACACAGTGTATGCTGTCATCCACAACGCCGGAAGCGACTATGTGTATACCGAAGGCAGCGACACCAAGAGTTGCGCCATTGTCACTACGCCGGTTGGTGTCTTTGGCGGAATCGACGCGGAGTTCAATGTCTCGGTTCGCGCCAACAACGACGCACAGTTTACCGTGAAGGGCGAGATTGACAACTCGCTCGTTGCTACTTACAACAGTGAGCACGGCACAAACTATGAGGTGCTGCCGTCCGACGTGGCATCGAAGCTGCAAGTCACCGATGGCACAATTGCCTCTGGAAAGCTCACCACGTCGCCAGGGCTCAAGATAACTGACCCCACCAACGCGGCGTACTCGTTGCAGGGAAGCTATATGCTTGCCTTGAAGCGCACGTTTGTTTATCCAAATGGACAAAAAGCAGAATTGCCAAACGTCTATGTCATAGTGGAGACCAAGACTTCGTTTATCAACGATGACGCTACCGAGCTCGTAGGAACCAAGGGCGATGGCAAGACATGGAAAGCCATCGACTGCACACCAAACCTGAATCCGAGCAATTTCAGCAATTTGTTCTCTGGCAGTTGGAGCGCTTATTGGAGCATCGACAACAAGGACCTTGACTATGCCACATTCACCGTAGACCTTGGCGAGGAAAAGAACCTCTGCGGTTTCTATCTCGGCGGCTATGTGATGAAAAACTTTGAGGTGGAAGTCAGTAAGGACAACGAGAATTGGACAGAGCTAGGTGGTTCAGAAGGACACAACTGTGTGAATATATGGGACTATGAGACTTATGACCAGTACAGCGAGTATGTGCTTTATGGTTCTGTTGGCTGTCGCTATGTCAAGTTCACGGCTCATTTCAACACGTCAGGTTACTATTGGAACTACTACAGGAGGATTACTGACCTGAGCCTGTATTTTAATTGATTAAACTAAAAGATTAGATACCATGTTACGCAGTCTGCTTTTTCTTTTCCTCGCTTCGTGCTCCCTCTTATGCCATGCCCAACACGCGCGCAACAACGCGTCGTCGCAACCTCACCAGATAAAGACGGTCGTGACCGACAGGCGGGTCTACGATTTCGGCGACATTAAGGAAAGGGAAGGAAAGGCCGACTGCGTGATAACTCTCACCAACAAGGGCAAGAAGGCAGTGGCGATCTCCGACGTGAGAACGTATTGTGGGTGCGCCGCGCCTTCCTACTCTCGTGAACCCATACAGCCCGGGGAAAAGACGAGGCTCATCATAACCTATAATCCCGAGAATCGTTCGGGGCGCTTCTCCAAGGACGTGTACATTATATTAAATGGTGGCGACAATTATGTGCAAACCAAGATCACGGGCAACGTGGTGCCATTCTTGCACCCTGTGGCCGAGGAATATCCCTATGCCTTTGGCGAGGGGCTCTACATGAGCAACCAAGTATTGCCTTTCGCCTATCAAGGCAAGGACATTCGCCAGACCACGACGCTGCGCATAGCCAACGACACGCGACAAACAATGGAAATCGTCATCACGAAGAAGCCAAACAACAAGGTGCTGCGTGTGCCGGAAAAGATAACCCTCAAGCCGCTTGAGCGCACAACCATTGATTGCAGCTACGCTTATCCGAAACAATATTCGCGCGACCGCGTGGTATGGCTTGACATCAAGGTCAACGGCAAGGCCGTAAAGCCTATGAAAGTTATTTTCTATGGCTCGCAGAACGTGCTGCACATGAAGTGAATATCCTTAAACCTACATTTTATTCCGCTTTTTATTCTGTTTTAGTTCTGCTTTTCTCACGGTTTTGTTTGGATAATTTAGTTATTCTGAATAACTTTGTAAAAATAAGTTATAAAAGATGCGAATATATGTGGACAAGGACATGCTGATAAATGACCTCAGCGCAGGAAGCAAGGAGGCGTTTGAGTATTTGTTCACGACTTATTATCCCCGTCTTCGCAACTACGCCTTCCATTTTGTGGCAGACGTTGACGACGTGGAGGACATCCTGCAGGATTGTTTCGTGAATTTATGGAACCGTCGCATGATGCTCACGGGCGTTTCCATTTCTTCCATGCTTTTCACGATGGTGCGCAATGGTTGTCTCAACTTCCTTAAACACAAGGCTATAGCTGAAGGTTACAATGCGCGAGAGCTTAAACAAATAAGCGGCAGCGAGGCGTTGTACAACTATGATTTCTTGGGTTCTGCCGACGAGGAGCTGCTCTATGATGAGCTGCGGCGACAAATACGCGACGTGTTGCAAAGTCTACCGGAGCGTTCCCGCCAAGTATTCGTGATGAGCCGTTTCGAGGGCTTGAAAAACAAGGAGATAGCCGAGCGGCTCGACATATCGGTCAAGGTCGTGGAGAAGCACATCACCAAGTCGCTTTCCATGCTCCGCGAGCACATCCTGCGCCATGGGAACGCCGGGTTATGCCTCATGCTGCTTTATTGGACTTCGCACACGGCTTGACCGCTTTGAACAATCATGCCCGTGCTTTTTCGTATAAGCCCCGGTTCTATTTCACGCAGTTTTGGCTTTTATATTGCGACGGCGTGATATTGTACATCGACTTGAACACACGTGTGAAGTGCGACATGTCGTAATATCCCACGCTGCGTGCCACCTCGTTGATGGGAATGTTCTTGTCGTCGTCAATAATCCTCTTGGCCGTCAGCATCTGTATGCGGCGTATATAGAATGCTGGTGTCTCTCCTGTTATGGCATTCAGCTTTCTTCTCATCTGTTGACCGCTCATGCAAAGTCGTGACGCGATGTTGTCTACCGAAAGGTCACCGTCGGGCATGGTCTCCGTAACGACGTTTGTCAGTTTTTCCAGGAACTCACGCTCGTTCTTCTGTAGACTTTGTTCCGGCTTCTCCTGCTTCTCTTCCACGGCATTGGAGTATTTCTCGCGCATCAGCCTTTGCCGGCGGAGCAGGTTCTCGATGGTAACGGTCAGCTCGTCGGCGTTGAAAGGCTTGCTGATATATGCGTCAGCACCAGTCGTGAGGCCTTGAAGACGGTCGCGGTCTGTGCTTTTAGCCGTGACCATGACCACTGGAATGTGGTTCAGAATCTCCGATTGCCGTATTTGGGCGCAGAGTTGCAAACCATCCATCACGGGCATCATCAGGTCGGTGATTATGATGTCGGGCATCAGTTTCTGTGCTTTCTCAAATCCCTCTTTGCCGTCTTGCGCAAAGCGCACGAGATACTTGTCTTTCAGGCAGAGTTGTATGTATTCTGCCACGTCGATATTGTCCTCAACTATTAGCGCAATGGGGCGCGTGTCGTTTTCTTGCTTTGTAGATACCTCGTCCTCGTCTTTTATTATTTCCGTGTATTGCATAGAGTCTGCCTCAATCTGTTGGTGTGCTGGCAGGCTTGTTGAGAGCGTCTTCGCATTTTGCGAACAAGTGGTTGGGAGAGTGACGGTAAACACGGAACCTTTTCCCAAAGAGCTTTCCACTGTCACCGTGCCTTTGAGCTGCTCCGTGATCTGTTTCACGAGCGTAAGGCCTATTCCCGACCCCATGTCGTTCAAGCCATCGTTGTTTTGGTGGTATAAGTCGAAGATATGTTTTTGGTCTTCCTGCGACATCCCCACTCCGAAGTCGGCTATGCGCAGGGTGAATTTATCCTCATCCATGGCGGTTGTTACAAGGATATTGCTGTCTGGTTTTGAGAATTTTATCGCGTTCGACATGAGGTTGCACACGATTTTCTGCATGTAGTCGGGCACGAAGTCCACCATCATGTGTTCTTGCTTTGGTGCATACACAATGTCGATGTTGCGTGATTCAGCCAATGCCGTGAAGCTGTCAAGCAACAACGACACATAGGAGGCAATGTCTCCTTTGTACCATTCTGGCGCGGCTGCCTTCGCCTTTATTTTCGATATGTCGAGTATCTGGTTGATCAGTGCGAGCAGCCGCCGTCCCTGTCTGCCCACGGCGGTGCCCGTGTCGGCTATATGCTCTTCTTTCACCAGACCTTTGCACATGCGGTCCGCATGTCCCAGAATGACCGTAAGCGGAGTGCGGAACTCGTGGGTGATGTTTGTGAAGAACGATGCCATGGCCTTCTCGTTTTCTACCATGAGTTTCTGCTTCTGCTTTCTCGACTTGATGACGTAACACAGGAATATCACGGCAATGGCCGACAGCAGGGTGATGGTGATGGCCGAGAGTATGCCTACGCGTTTCAGGATGCGCTCGGTCTGGTAGTTCTTGTTCAGAGTGTCTATTTCCCTTTGCCGGCGTTCGTATTCGTATTTCACGCGCACGTTCTGCATGTGCACAAGGTTCTTCTCGCTGTTCACGCTGTCGTTGTATTCGCTTGCCTTGGTAAAGCATTCCAGCGCCTTGCGGCAATTGTTCTCCTTATTATATATAATGTAGTAGAGTCTGTATACCTCGGCAAGGTGCTCAATGGAGTTTTGCTTCTTGGCTTCGGCAAGGCCCTTGTTTAGATATTCGGTAGCTATGGCATCTTGCCCTGTCCGCTCATGGATACGGGCCAAGGCGAGACACGACTCCAGCCAGTGCCATTTGTCGCTTTTGTCCTCCATCAGCGAATAAGCCTTTTTATATTGCGCGATGGCTTGCTGCGTCTTCCCCTCCTTTTCCAGTAGTCGGCCGAAATGGTTGTGGCAAAGCGATATGCCCAGGTCGGAGTTTGCGGCTTGGTTGCTCTTCATCGATTGGCGGTAGTAGACCCAAGCCGAATCCGTATTGCCTCCAGTTTCGAAAAGCGAGCCAAGATTGGCGAAGTTTATGGCGCGTCCCAGTTCGCTGCCCAGTTCTGTTTCTCCCGCGAGGGCTGCGCGGAACACGGAGTCGGCGGTGAGACTGTCTTTCAGCGTCAGACTGATGTTGCCGATGCCGTTCAGTGACGTGACCTTGTTCTTTTTGGCCACCTTGTCTTCCTTGTCGCTATATTCATTGCAGAGGGTCAGAGCCTGATAGTGGTAGTTGGCGGCTTCGTCAAGAATGCCAAAGCGTCGAAAGTTCGTTCCGATATTATTAAGGGCTTGCACCATGTCGATGGTGTCGAGCAGGGATTTTGCAAGGGCGTATTCTCGTTGGTGCCAGTCGATGGCTTTCTGGTAGTTGTTGTTCTCGCGCAAGAGCTTTCCCAATCGCTTGCATGCCATCATTTCGCTTACGGCATCGTGGCGTTGCCTGTAGCTTACGGCAAGTGCTTTCAGCTGTGTCGTGTCGTCCACGGCCTGCGTCACACTGTCAGCCTTGGCTCTCTGCTCCGAAATGTCGGGGCATTGCTTTTGCCGTGCGCACGAAACAAACAGAAACGCCGCCAGCGTAGAAAGAATTATGGCTCTCATGGTTCTTATGCGTAGCTTGGTACTTGTGTTGTGTCCCTTCATTTATGTCTGTATCCTTTGTTTTGATTGTGCAAATATATGAAAAAAAAGCCAAAAAAGATAACGTCGAGTAGGATATTATGATCAATATCGTGTGAAATTTCTATTAAAACGCCCTTGTTTAAGGAGCTTTGTCACAAATTGGCTAATTTTTGAAAAAAATATCCTATAAAAAATAACCGTTGCTCCGTTACTTTGCAGTGAATTCATTTTAAACACCTGTTGTTGAACCCACACTAACCCCAACGTTTTCCATGAAAAGCGAAGAGAGAAACACCAAGACAATAAACCGTAGTTTGTCGTATCAAGAAGTTGACAAGATAATAGAAAACCACCTCGCGGAGATACGGTCGCGTGAAAAGGCGGCGAAGAAACATCCAGGCACGGAAACGGGCGTGGCAGGCAAGGTTGTAGGCCTGTTGATTGCCGCAATCGGAATATTCATGCCGGTGTCCGCTCAGTCGGAGATCGGTTGGCAAGGCGGCACGGTCTACGATTTCGGTGAGGTCAAGCAACAGAAAGGCACCGTGAGCCATACGTTCGTTTTCAAGAACAACGGCGATGAGCCGTTCTCTGTTACCAAGATAAGGACATCGTGCGAATGCACCACCGCCACGTCGACCGAGAAGAGGATTGCCCCTGCCGACACCGCTCATGTGACGGTTAGTTTCAACCCTGTTAACGTGGAAGGGTTCTTCCATCAGCGCGTCGTGATTTATACCGATTCGCCGGCACGCCAAAACTCCTTGTTCATAAAAGGAAAGGTGAAACCGGGAAAGAAGAAACCCTCCGCCACCTGACATACATATCTTTATTAACACAATATAGCGAGTACAGAATACCAAATTATTAACTTACTTATCATTTAGAACATGAAAAAAGCTATTCTCCTAACAGCATTGCTCATCCTTGCTGTGTTCCGGGTGAATGCGGCCAGGGACTGGAGCGTCAACACGAACCAGTATGCCTACCATGCCGTGGTCTATGCCGTTTTGCAGGATGCTGGCGGCAATGCCGTGACCCTCGGCGACGACGACAACCTTGGAGCATTTATCGGCGACGAGTGCCGCGCCATCGCCACCAGTACAACGCTCAACAGCGGCCAGACTCTCTTTACCGTCCGTATCGGCGTGGCGGCAGAAGACAAAGGCAAAGAAGTAAAGTTTGTTGTCCGTTCAGGTTGGAGACAGACAGAGTTTACGCTTGCCGAAACCATCGAAGTGTCTGGAGGCGACGAAACAGTAGGCTCCATAAATCCTTCCAACCCTAAAGTTCTTACCTATACGCCGATAACAAGCATAACGTTGCCTGAAAAGATAGAACTCAACATGGGTGAGACGTTGGATCTGACCACGGTGATGACCTGCGAGCCTGCCAATGCCACAATGCCCGATGCCTTTGAATGGAATGTTGGCAACTATGTGTCTTACATGAAAGTGGATAACAACATCCTGACCCCGTTGCAACCCAGTGATTGGGCGATGCGATTGGAAGTAACGGCTGGTAACATAACAAGCGGTGTGCCTGTTTATGTCCACCAGCCGATTACCTCCTTGGAAATCAACCCCGACTACCCCGATGCTACAATAGAGGTGGAGGTTAACAACTATGACGATCTCAACGCCAAGCTAGACCAGATAGTGACAATCTCTCCAGAGAATGCCACGGAGAAAGTGGTGTGGAAACCGTCTGACGCGGAGGCCATTGTTTGGCTGAAACCGGATAGTCTCAACGATGGCTATTGGAATCCAGTGAAGCCCGGCACCTACACCATGACCGGAAGCGCGGCCTACGGCGGTTCGGTTAGCGTGACGGTGAAGGTCATCCAGCCCGTTGAGTCGCTTGATCAGCAGTATAAGGACATCGTCGTCATCAAAGGCGAGGAGATAACCCAGTATCTCAAGCACACCATCAAGATTCTTCCCGAGAACGCCACGACGCAGACGGAAGGCCTTACCTATACAATCGAATCTGAAAACTACAACACCCCGACGCTGCAGCTCAACGACGACGGTACCATCACCGCCAAGACCCCATGCCGCTCGGTGACGGTCTACGTTTCCCACAAAGACATCCCCAACACGCAGATACCGGTGGTGGTGCAGGTCGTTCCTAACGACAGCGTCTTTATAAAGGCAAAAGAGAACCCGATGCTGAAGGAGATGCTTTCGAGCGAGTTTGGACAGAACAATCTCTACCGCACCTTGTTGAACAACTACGACAGCAGCGACCTGTATGCCGAGGCGCAGAAGAGCGAAGAGTTCCTCAGTTGGTACAATTACAACTTCAGCGTCAGCATGAAGGAAGCTCAGGACGAAGGCAAGGACAATATCCTCACCATCGATACCGACAAATCCACCGCTTACGTCAACGCCTATGGCTCTACCAATGTGCGCCTCTACATGCCTTTCACCGCTTCTGGTTTCGACGAGAACGGTACGTTCGTGCCAAACAAGGCTTATGAATATGGCGTGACCTACAAGCTTGTTATCTCCCAAGGACTGGAGTCAATCTCGCTTCAGACCGTGGAGCTCGGTATGGAAGATACTGGGGTGCGCCTCGTGGCAACGACCGTGCCTGAGGGTTATATCCTCAACGAGTATGACGCTAAGCTTTCGTTCAGTAACCAAGTGGAATTGGCTACCTTCGAACGCGTAGCCGGTACCAACGAGTGGATCATCACACCGCAACGTGTCGGAGAAGGCATGGTGAACCTTACCTATCAGAACTATGGTTGCGAAACTCAGCTCAACGTTTCCCAGCACCTCAACAAGGAAGCCGGATGGCACTGGGTGTCGCTCTATGGCGGCGGCGTGGACGTGAGCAAGTATTTCGACAACGCACAGGAGCTCCGCAGCCAGTCGGCATTGGTCTACAATGACTCCGAATACGGATTCTTCGGCGACCTGCAGCGTCTCGAAGTGCGCAACTGCTACAAGATGCAAGTGAAGGACGGCCAGACCCTCGATTTCATTATCCCCGAATGTTACAGCTATAGAAGTGATACGACCCACGTGAACCTGTCAACCCAATGGAACTGGATGGCTAATCCTTACTGCAAGAACCATTCGTTCGACGACGTGTTCAGCTATATCAAGCTGCCCGACAATGCCGTAATCCTGTCGAAGAGCGACGGCATGGCCACCTATGCCGAAGGCACATGGAACAGCACCATCAAGACTTGGAAGGCGGGTGAGGGCTATCTCGTCTATCTGCCAGAGGGCAGCATGGAAATTACCTTCCCGTCAGAAGGCACATTGCCGACACAGACTAGCGCCAGCAACGCCAAGTCCACTGCTATGCGCAACGAGAAGGTGTGGCTCTACGACAGCCACCGCTTTGCCGACAACATGGCCATCATAGCCAAAGGCGCTGCCAACCTGGTAGAGGGACGCCATACCGTCGGCGCTTTCGTGGGCGATGAGTGCCGCGGCGAGGGAACGGTGGTCAACGGGCGCATCCTGATGACCGTCAACGGCAAGGCCAACGAGACCATCACGTTCAAGCTTTATGACTGCCAAACGGGATTGATTACCAACTTTGCCGAGGAAATCAAGTTTGGCGACATTGCCGGCTCGTTCACCAAGCCTGTCATTCTCCACTCGTCTACCACCGGCATAGAGAATGTGGCTGGCGACAACGGTGTCAACATATCCGTGAACGGCAACAGCATCAGTGTCGACGGAGCTGCCAACGGCAACGTGGAGGTCTACACCCTCTCCGGCCAGCGCGTAAGCCCTGTTGGCTTGGCAGCCGATGTCTATGTGGTCAAGGTAAAGACTGCCGCTGGAACAATAATGAAGAAAGTGGTAGTCAAATAACCAAAGTGCGACCGCATCTTTGCGATAATCAAATATAGAAGGAAAACCTCCGTCCGCCGAGAAAGGCGGACGGGTGGTTTCCTTATTAGTAACACCAATCATTCACTCAAGGCGGACAGACGTTCCCGCTTGACAAAAGACCTACGCAAATGACAGACACATCACCAGTACGCATAAAGAAGCTGCTGTCCCGGAGGC
>CAVKWN010000041.1:0-27961 GCA_963660075.1 Lachnospiraceae bacterium | reverse complement strand
CATATTCTTCCGATAAAAAACAAACTTTCTTTGCAACACAACTATAACGTTTTATTATGGCCAAGTCCATCAACTCATTTATAAACATAGGATTTAAAGTCATATTTGTATAAGATATTCAGAATCGACATTGGCTTGACCAACAAGGATTATTGCGAGACGTAATCAGACAAAAAAAACACCCCTCTCATTATATCTAAAATGCGGCATCGGCTTTCCAGTGCAAAGCCGATGCCTTTTCAGTGATATGCCGTCGGCTTTACAGTGGCAAGCCGTTGCCTTTGCACTGGAAAGCCGACACGGGCTAAACGGCACATTAAAACGGAACGATTCAAACGTCATCATTCAAACGTAAAAAATGTGAAAAATGCAATGCAAAATGTCACATTAAACGAATTTATACCTAACTTTGACGTAGCATCTACCTCAGACGATGTTTAAGCACCAGCAATCTGAATTTTCTAATATAAAAACCTGAAAACACATGAGCAATTATCCCAAAATCGGTATTCGCCCCACCATCGACGGACGTCAAGGCGGCGTGCGCGAGAGTCTTGAAGAGAAGACCATGAACCTCGCCAAGTCTGTGGCAAAACTTATCACGGAGAACCTCCGAAACGGCGACGGCTCGCCCGTGGAGTGCGTCATCGCCGACGGCACCATAGGACGCGTGGGCGAGAGCGCGGCATGCGCCGAGAAGTTCGAGCGTGAGGGCGTGGGAGCGACCATCACCGTCACCTCGTGCTGGTGCTATGGCGCCGAGACGATGGACATGAACCCTCACTGGCCCAAGGCGGTGTGGGGATTCAACGGCACCGAGCGCCCCGGGGCGGTATACCTCGCAGCAGTGCTTGCCGCACACGCGCAGAAAGGCCTGCCGGCATTCGGCATTTACGGTCACGACGTGCAAGACCTCGACGACGACTCCATACCTGCCGACGTGGCTGAGAAGATACTGCGCTTCGCGCGCGCCGCGCAAGCCGTGGCCACAATGCGCGGCAAGTCGTACCTCTCCATGGGCTCGGCATGCATGGGCATCGCGGGATCCATCGTCAACCCCGACTTCTTCCAGGAATACCTCGGCATGCGCAACGAGAGCGTGGACCTCACCGAGATCATACGCCGCATGACCGAGGGCATCTACGATCCCGAGGAGTTTGAGAAGGCAATGGCATGGACGCGCGAGCACTGCATGGTGAACGAGGGCGAGGACATCGGCAACCGCCCGGAGAAGGCGAAGACACGCGAGCAGAAAGACCAAGACTGGGAGTTCATCGTCAAGATGATGATAATAATGAAAGACCTCATGCACGGCAACCCACGCCTTGAGCAGCTCGGGTTCAAGGAGGAGGCCATCGGCCACAACGCCATAGCCGGAGGCTTCCAGGGACAGCGCCAGTGGACCGACTTCTACCCCAATGGCGACTATCCAGAGGCACTGATGAACACCTCGTTCGACTGGAACGGACCGCGCGAGCCCATCACCCTCGCCACCGAGAACGACGCTGGCAACGGCGTGGCAATGCTATTCAACCACCTTCTCACAGGCCGCGCGCAGATATTCTCCGACGTGCGCACATACTGGAGCCCGGAGGCGGTGAAGCGTGTCACCGGCAAGGAGCTCACAGGACGCGCCGCTGGCGGCATAATCCACCTCATCAACTCGGGTGCCACCACGCTCGACGGCTCAGGCGCAGCGACCGACGCCGAGGACAACCCCACGATGAAACACTTCTGGGAGATGACCGACAACGACGTGGACGCTTGCCTGAAAGCCACCACATGGTATCCTGCCAACCGCGACTATTTCCGCGGCGGCGGCTTCTCGTCAAACTTCCTCACCAAGGGCGGCATGCCCGTGACAATGGTGCGCCTCAACCTCGTCAAGGGTCTCGGCCCCGTGCTGCAGCTGGCTGAGGGATGGACCGTCGACATCGACCCGGAGATACACGCCGTGCTCAACAAGCGCACAGACCCGACATGGCCTACCACATGGTTCGTGCCACGCCTTACGGACAAGGCACCGTTCAAGGACGTGTACTCGGTGATGAACAACTGGGGCGCAAACCACGGAGCCATCAGCTACGGCCACATTGGCGCCGACCTCATAACGATGTGCTCTATCCTGCGCATACCCGTGTGCATGCACAACGTGGAGGAAGACCGCATATTCCGTCCCGCCGCATGGAACGCCTTCGGCATGGACAAGGAAGGTGCCGACTTCCGCGCTTGCAAGAACTACGGCCCTATCTATAAGTAACCCAACATTCATGAAATAAGAGAAAACGACAATAGAGACAACTGGAGACAACAGACCTCTCATTATGGCATAAATGTCATCATCGGGAAAATTGTCTCTATTGTCGTTAATACAACTTCCATAACCAAGAACCTAAGTAAGTATATATCATGATTCAAGACTATCAGATACAGGAATTCCTGCGTCAGGCCCACCGCGTGGGCGACTCCGAGTTGACCCTATGCTCAAGCGGCAACATATCATGGCGCATCGGCGACGAGGCGCTCGTCTCCAGCACGGGATCATGGGTGCCTACACTGACGAAGGAGAAAGTGGCAATGTGCCGCGTGGCAGATGGTGAGGTGCTCAACGGCGTGAAGCCTTCCATGGAGAGCGGCTTCCACCTCGGGGTGCTGCGCGAGCGTCCCGACTGCGACGTGGTGCTCCACTTCCAATCGAAATACGCCACTGTGGTGTCGTGCATGGCAGAGACGCCAACAGACTTCAACGTGACAGCCGAGATTCCGTGCCACGTGGGTCGCGAGATTCCCGTCATACCTTATTTCCGCCCGGGCTCGCCAGAACTAGCCGAGGCAGTGAAGGCCGCACTGAAAGACCACGACTCAGCCCTCATGCTCAAGCATGGGCAGGTGGTTTGCGGAAAGACGTTTGACGAAGTGTTTGAGCGCGCCACGTTCTTCGAGATGGCATGCCGCATCATAGTGCTCAGCGGAGGCAAGTACAACACGCTCACCAAAGAGGAGATCGACGACCTCGAAGCCTACATCCTTGGAAAGAAATGACCTATTTAGCAATCGACTTCGGCGGTGGCTCAGGCCGTGTCATCGCCGGAACCATAACCGCTGAGGGCTCGCGCAAGCAGCTCACCATGCAACTGATACACCGCTTCCACAACCGCCAGGTGCGGTTGGGCGAGCACGTGTATTGGGATTTTCCCGCTCTCTTCGAGGACATGAAGACGGGTCTGCGCAAGGCGGCGCAGCTGGGACTTCACGTCGACGGCATAGCCGTGGACACTTGGGGGGTCGACTTCGGGCTCATCGATTGCCAAGGCAACCTCATAGGCAATCCCGTGTGCTATCGCGACGCGCGCACACGCGGCATGGCCGACGAGTTCTTCGCCGACACCGACCGCACCGCCCACTATGCCGTAAACGGCACCCAGGTGATGGAGATAAACACGCTGTTCCAACTGCTGAGCATGAAAAAAGCCGACTCACCGCAACTGCGGATAGCCGACAAACTGCTCTTCACGCCCGACTTGTTCTCCTATTTCCTCACCGGCGAGGCCAACACCGAATACACCATAGCCTCGACATCGGAGCTGCTCGACGCCACCACACGCTCGTGGGACTGGCCTCTGATAGACAGGCTCGGACTGCCGCGCCACCTTTTCTGCCCTATCGTCATGCCGGGCACGGTGCGTGGGCGTTTGCGCCCCGACATAGCCGAGGAGACGGGCCTTGGGCAGGTGGACGTGATTGCCGTGGGCTCGCACGACACGGCAAGCGCCGTGGCAGCGGTGCCGGCAAAGGCCGACGAGATGCCCGTGGCGTTCATCAGTTCGGGCACATGGTCGCTGCTTGGCGTGGAGATCGACACGCCGATACTCACCGAGGAGGCGCGCCGCGCCGACTTCACCAACGAGGGCGGCATTGGCGGCAAGATAACCTTCCTGCAAAACATCACCGGGCTATGGTTCCTGCAACGCCTCATGGCGGAATGGCGCGACGAGGGCGACGAGCAGCAGTATGACCCCCTGCTAGCCTCGGCAGAGAAATCGACCATAAAGACCGTGATTCCAGTCGACGCAAAGGAGTTTCAGAACCCCAAGTCGATGCAACAGGCCATAAAGGACTATTGCACCGCCCACGGCAAGGACGTTCCGCGAAGCAAGGGCGACATCACGCGCGTGGTGCTGCAGTCGCTTGCCGCTAAATATGCCGAGGCGACGACAGCGCTCAACGCCATGCTGCCCTCGCCGATAAGGAAGCTGCATATCATTGGCGGCGGATCGCAAAACAAGCTCCTCAACAGGCTCACCCAAGAGGCCCTCGGCATACCCGTGGAAGCCGGACCCGTGGAGGCCACGGCAATAGGCAACATCCTCACGCAAGCGCTCGCGAAGGGCGAAGTGGCAGACATCATCGAGATGAGGAGTGTCACCGTAAACTAAAAACCCAACCGTTAAACATGAAACAATCTATCTTATCCAAGGACGGCGTGAGCTATCTCGTGCCGTTCGTGCTCATAACGTCGTGCTTTGCCCTTTGGGGCTTCGCCAACGACATCACCAACCCCATGGTCAAGGCTTTCTCGAAGATATTCCGCATGTCGGCAACCGATGGGGCTTTGGTGCAAGTGGCGTTCTACGGCGGCTACTTCGCCATGGCGTTCCCCGCAGCCATGTTCATACGCCGTTTCAGCTACAAGGCTGGCGTGCTGGTTGGCTTGGGGTTGTATGCCTTTGGCGCGTTGATGTTCTATCCTGCCAAGACCACGGGCGAGTATTATCCCTTCCTCTTGGCCTACTTCATCCTGACGTGCGGCCTCTCGTTTCTTGAGACGTCGAGCAACCCTTACATCCTGTCGATGGGAACGGAGGAGACGGCGACGCGAAGGCTCAACCTCGCGCAGTCGTTCAACCCCATGGGCTCGCTGCTTGGCATGTACGTGGCGATGAACTTCATCCAAGCCAAGCTCAACCCCCTCGACACCGCCACGCGCGCCAATCTAACGCCCTCGGAGTTTGAGGCGATAAAGGAATACGACTTGTCGGTTCTCATTGCCCCGTATCTCGCCATTGGATTGGTGATAGCGGCAATGTTCCTGATAATATTGTTTTGGCGCATGCCGAAGAACGGCGATGCCAACCACGACATCAACTTCGTTCCCACCTTGCGCCGCATCTTCTCGATGCCCCACTACCGTGAGGGCGTGATAACGCAGTTCTTCTATGTGGGCGTGCAGATAATGTGCTGGACATTCATCATACAGTATGGCACGCACGTGCTCATGGCAGACGGCATGGCAGAACAGGCAGCCGAGGTGATGTCGCAGAAATACAACATCGTGGCGATGGTGATATTCTGCTGCTCGCGCTTCATCTGCACGTTCCTCCTAAGGTTTGTCAACACGGGCAGGCTGCTCATGATGCTCTCCATTGCCGGAGGCGTGCTGGTGGTGGGTGTCATCTTCTTGCAGAACATCTATGGGCTCTACTGCCTCGTGGGTGTCAGCGCCTGCATGTCGCTCATGTTCCCCACGATCTACGGCATAGCTCTCACCGGGCTTGGCGACGACGCCAAGTTTGGCGCCGCAGGCCTCATCATGGCCATTCTCGGCGGCAGCGTACTGCCACCGCTTCAGGCGTCGATCATCGACAAGGGCGAGATGTTTGGCATGCCCGCCGTCAACGTGTCGTTCATCCTGCCTTTCATCTGCTTCGTGGTGATAGCCATCTATGGGCAACGCACATTCTTGCGCAGCAAGGGACACCTCAAATAAGGTTCACGTGATCCGATGTGCCATTTATGGCAGTGGCATCGACTTTCCATTAGGAACTTGTGACACAAACATCATGGTATGGTTTTTGCTGGCGTAAGTCTGAGCCTACGTGAAACTGCAGTTTCTTTCCCCAGCAAGATTATTTCAACGTGCGGTGTCCAAGCTGCTTCAGATAGTTGATGAGCATCTCGGGGCGGTCGGTCTGTATCATGGAAGCGTGATGGTCGAGCACCCATCCCCAATGTTTGTCAAAGCCCTCCACGAGCGCGTTCTCGTCGTCGTGGCCTGCGCAGAGAGTGTCCCAAAGGGTGTTGATCCACACGCGAGAGCCCGACTCACGCACGAGTTTCACGAAGGCAGGGTCGAGCTGTTGTTCTGTCTTGAAGCACAACTCGAACGCCACGGGGCGCATCTTCTTGGCGAACTCCACACCACGGGCCACGGCAACGGAATCGTACATGTCCACTATGGGCATGTAGAGCATTCCCTTGCTGCCGCCATAGTCGGCCTTCACGCGGTCGAGCGCGTATTTGCCCTTTATTATCACCTGTCTCTCGGTGCCTGTGCGTTGTATCACGGGCAGAATCTCGCGAATGTAGTCGCCGCCCTTGTCGATGTTGACAAGCACGCGGCCTCGGCACGCCAGCAACGCCTCCTCAAGGGTGGGGATGGCGCGGCGAGTCTTGATGCTGTTGCCACTGCGCAGGCTGAACTGCCTAATCTGGTCGAGCGTATAGTCGGAGATGCGTCCCTTGCCCGTGGACGTGCGGTTGAGGGTCGGGTCGTGCATCAGCACGAACTGGCCGTCGGCGGTGCGCTGAATGTCAATCTCCACCATGTCGACACCCATGCGTATGGAGTTCTCAATGCCCTGGATGGAGTTCTCGGGCGCGCCACGCCAATCGGCACGATGGGCGATGACGAAGACATAGTTGGATTTTGGATTGTGTAGACAATTCAACAACGAGTCGACATGGTTGGCTGCTTGCGTGGCGAGCGCGACTATCAGCGACACGGCGCTCAACACGGCTTTCTTGATCAATGATTTCATAATTCGTAAACTTTTCTGCAAAAATAATGATACTCCATAAAAGGCGAAAAGGCCATGGAGTTAAACAAACTTAATGCAAACGCTTTGATTCGGATACGTAACGATGTTGAAACATTGGGTGTTAGAAGATTCATGTAGCAGGAAAGAGAGGGGTGGCTTACTACGACAAAGGGGCAAGAAGAATAATATTCTTCCTGCCCCCAAATGAGATGTATTATAATGTCGGGAATGCTGTTCCCGCTATGACATCAGGCTTAATTCGCTTTCTTGACAGAGTAAGCCACGACAACCTTGTTGCTGTAGAGGCCGCCGTCAACACACATAACGCCGTCTTCGCTTGATGTTGACAACGTAAGAGTGGTCTCAAGAGCAGTGCTGCCTTCAATGCTTGACTTCACGTCGTATGTCTTTGCCTTCTCGTCGATAGCTCCATATTCAGTGTCAACAGCATTGAACTGGCTGAGGACAGACCTTGAGATCTTCACGTTCTGATTGAGCAGGAATCCGAAGAACAAGTCCTCTTTTTGGGTAAGCCAAGAGAACGAGTTGAGCAGATAAATAGGCTCCACGGTTCCGGGGTATGCCGCAAGCTTGTTGTCATTATCCGAGCCACAGTCGATGCCGAATGTATAAGCCTGCAGGTTGCCGTCAGCATAGGTTGACTCAAGCACAGTTTCATTTGCAGAAGACGTGATGCTCACGAGATAACCGTCAGCATTGTAGTTCCAGGTGTAAGTCACCTCGTCACCATACATGTCATAAGCGGTGCTGCTCACGACGCGCTTGTTGGCATCAAGAGTGTATGTATAAGGCAGACCTGTGAACTGACCGGTGAATGAAACCGTGTTGCCAGAGTATGTCATCTGCCATTCAAGACCAGAGTTTGATGTTACAGACTGGAGCGCATAGTCCTTATCATAATTCATTTCAAGTTTCAAAGCGCTACCATCAAGTCCAATCATGCCCGCATACATGTTGAGCATATAGTTGTCGGAAATGGTGATGCTGCTGATAACGCGCGGCAAGTAAGTATAGGTCTTGCCAATCTTCCACACGGAGTTGCCACGGCAGAGATAAACATCCATGTTGCCTTCGAGCGAAGCCGAGAGGCTAACTTCCACTCCACTGTTCACGACCTTTGTGTCAAAGTATACGACGGGCTCACTGCTATTCTCTTCTTTAATGCCAATCTGGTCGCCGTCAGCAAAGCCCACGCCTGTGATGGTCACATTGCCCGAGAGAGACATCTGGCTTGGAATGGAAACAGCAGACACGGGGTTGTCGGCAGCGAGAAGCTTCATGGTACCGACATTCCAGCTCTTGGTGCCTTCAGATACGGCGAACGAAACCGTTTGGCCCTCTTGAGCGGTGTAAGGCACGGTGAATGTCACTCCGGAAGAGGAAACCTTCGCGTCGGTCAGTTCCACGGGAGCCGCTTGTTCATCAGAGTAAGCAAGGGCGAATTTCTGGCTTGACGTGAATCCCTTACCTTGCACGGTAACCTCAGAGCCGATCTTTGCCGATGAAGGCACTACCACACTCGAAACTGGGCATTGTTCCTGTTCGTCGTCTGACGAGCATGCCGTGAATGTGACAAATGCACAAAGCATCAGCATCATGGAAAACAATTTCTTCATAATGATTTGTTTTAATGAATAATGAAATGATTAAATAAAATATCTACTCTCTCTTGTATCTCATAGCCCCGCCTGGGCGTTCAATATCTTCTCCGTGTCGTCGCTCGACGGGCGCGTCATGTCGGGGTTCACTATGCGGCCGTTGGGGTCGAGAAGGATGAAGCGTGGTATGCCGCTTATGCGGTAATCGGCCTGGAACCGGCTTCCCTTGCCGATATACAGCTGGGTGCCACAGAGCTCGCCGCTCTTCACCCTTGCCTCCCACTTAGCCTTGTCAGCATCTATCGACAAGCCAACGAACGTGATGTTGCGCCCCTTATACTTCTCTGCCAGCTTCTTCAGGTAAGGCAATTCCTTCTGGCACGGACCGCACCATGTGGCCCACATGTCGATATACACGTACTTGCCGCGGAAGTCGCGCAGCGACATCTGCTTGCCGTTCACGTCCACGCCCTTGAAGTCGGGCGACGGCTTGCCCACGGCAGCCATGTCCCATTTGGCGCAAGCCTGCTTGAACAGGGCGTTGAGATAAGGCGAGGCTACGTAGGTGTAATATATGTTCTGCAAGTCGGCAATGTTGTCGGTGCCGTTGCCCTCCACATAGGTGAAAGCCAAGTGATGGATGAGCGACTCGCGCACCTTCTCGTTGTCGAAATACTCACCAATATAGTTCATCTCCGCCAACACCTTTGGATAATACTGGCGAATATGCTTGCCCGCCTCGTCGAGCACATGAGACGTCTCTATCATGTAGTTGCGGTATTCGTCGACATCGGCAAGGTCGGCATCCTCCTTCACGTAGTGGCGCAGCGTGGCGTAATAGTCGTCACCGAGCGTCATCGTGGTGTCTTGCGTGAGATAGAGATGGCTCACGGGATACATCAGGAAGGCGTTGGCATAGAAATAGGTTATCCTGCCCTCCTCCATCTTCTGGAACTTGTCTGCGTCGGCAAACTTCCTCACCTTGAGCAGACGCTTCATCGACGACATCTTGCCTTCTATGGCTTTCTTGAATTGCATCCAAGGCAGGGCATAGCTCTCGTCGGGAAGGTTCACCAGTTGTATCTTGCCGAGATAGTCAATAGCCTTCCCGTTGCCGCCCTTCACCGCGAAGGTGTTGTCGAAATCGTTGGCATCGAAGGCAATGGTCATGTCGTCGCCGCTCTGCAGATATATGTCACGGCTCTTCTCGCCATAGAACACCTTGGCATAAAGCGCGTCCATGCCGTCGAGGCGCGCCGTGGCCTTGCCGTCGGCAAGGGGAAATTCGTTGACGCTCTGGTGATATACCAGCACCACGTTGTTGAGCACGGCGTTGCTGACATCAAACCTCACCGTGATGCCGTCGGCTGCCCTCATGCTGACCGCGGCAAGCAGCAACAGCAGGAATATCGTTGTCTTGATTCTCATCTTATTATATGTAATGTCCGTTGTCAATTTGAGCGTTCCCTGTAAGTCGCGTCCACGATCTTGGCGAAGCCTGTATAGACAGAAGGCTTGACCGAGGTGAAGTCGCCCTCATTGGTCATGCCGTCGTAGAGGCGCAGCGTGCCGGTGCCATTCTTCTCCGAAGCCACCACGAGATCATAGTCGTGATTGCTCGTTGAACCCTGATAGAGATTAAACTTCATCACCGTGATGGTCTCGCCCGAGAGCGTGAACTGCTTCTCCGCCTTGAGTGGGGTCTCTGAGAGGTTAACGCGATAGACAGTGCCGTCGACGGCGTAATACATATAGTTGCGCAGCGAACTGAAAGCGAAATGCGATGCCTTTGCAATGTCCTTGCAATCGCTCAGGTCACCGTAATAAGCCTTGCCGAGCACATAGCTGCAGTCGGCATAGGTCAGCATGTCGCCGAGCTGGATGCCGTAGAGGTAATAGTTGCCTCCACTGCGCAACACAGTGTAGGTGACGCCCATCTTAGCGTTGCCCGGGTCATACTTTGTGTTCTCCATGTAGACGAAGTCCAAGCCCGTGGGGTAATCCTTGAAAGCTGTGCCGGTCACCATCTCGCTGCCCTTGTATCCCGTGGCTATCTCCTCCATCTCCGTCATGGTGTGGTAGTTGGTGTCGGAAAGCGACAACGCCACGAGGAACGGGCAGCAAGCCATGAAACACTTGTTGGTGTCGTCGTAGAGCAGATATACCGAGGCATAAGATGTGGCTCCCACGTTGGCACCCACATAAGGCGCAAGCACCGGCTGCTTGTTGACGGCGGCAAAGAGCCCTTGGATACCCATGTTGGAGGCGGTATACATTATGCCGTCGCTCACGCAGGCACGCATCATGCCGCTCTTGTCGCACACCATGCCGCGCGGACGCAGGTCGAGCGACTTAGCCACCTCATACTTGAAGGCATAGTCTTTCTGCCAACCGAAGTTGTTGTTCGACAGGCGTGTGGCACCGTCGGCGGTGAAGAGATAGAACGGCGAGCCGCTGTATCCGTTCTTCGGCGCATACTGTATGGCATAGGGATGGTCATGCTCGTCCATTCCCTTGGATGCCAGCACGTCTTGATAGGTCTTGCCCGTGACGGCGGAGATGATGTCGAGGCGTGTCTTGCCATCTACATCGCACAGCACCATCCACCCTTCCGATGACGAGTCGCTCACCTTGAGCGTGTAGCTCTTGCGCCAAAACAAGCCGCTCTGCTTGTCTGTCGCCGTGAAGTAAAGGGTATAGTCGCCCGCGTCGAGGGTCACCTCCTGGTTGAGATGCTTCGCGTGGCTCAACACCGTCTCCTCATGGTCGCCCGAGTTGTTGATTACCTTCCACTCGTAGTCGTAAGCGTCGAGATCGGAGATGTTGTCGCCCATCGACGGGTCGAGGTCTATCACGTCGTGGATTAGCACCGAGTTGGTCTCCGGCACCCCGGTGATGTTTGGCTCGTTGATGGTGTGGTAGTCATAGTTGCCCTTGTCTTCCGAGCAAGCCGCGAAGAGGAGAGCAAACGCGAAAACCACCGCCCATGATATATGTTTTCTCATCGTTGTGTTCTTTTTCATTCCACGTTTTTCTTAATTGTCGGCAAACAAGAGCGCGTTGCCTTGCGCGTCGAAGGCATCCTTGTCGTAAGCCAACCCCTGATTCTTCAGGTTCTCTTGCTGAAGCACATAGGTTTGCATCTCGGCGCTGATATACGACTGCATGGCGAGCGTCATCTTTGACTCGTCGTTGAAGTCAGCGGGATCGAGGTCGAGCACCTTGCAAGCCAACTCAAACTTCTGCTGGGTGAAAGCGCCCAGGAGACCTTTCTCCCAAGCCTTTGGAGCCGTGGTAAACTGGTCGGAGAACACTATGCCATACTCAAGGGTCGTAACCACATCGCCATTGGAGGTCGTCTCTTGCGTCACCGGCAGGGTGAAGTTGGCGTTGGGCTGGAGCGTGAACTTGAGGTGCTTCTTCTGCGTCTTGAGCGCCGCCGTGCGCTTCAGGGTCACCGTATACTGGCAGGTGGTCTCGCCCGCGGGTATCTCCGCCTTGGAGGGCAACACGTAGTCTGTCCCTTCCTTGGCATCATCAGAAGTGACGGCGAGGGCTATCTCACGCGGTTGCTCTGAAGGGCGGCCCACCAACTGTATCTGCACATCCACCTGCATCTCGTCTCCCTTCTGGTAAACGAAGGTCACGTCGGTGGAATCCTGCAAGATGTTGGTATTGGTGCGGTTGTTGAAATACACGCCATTGATGTCGTCGAAAACATCGGGGGTCTGCTCGCTACATGAGCCGAGCCCGACAATGGCCATCAGCCCAATCAGGAAGGTGCTTATCTTATAGCTTGTCTTGATCATTTTCTTTTCCTTTATCCATGTTTATCTGTTCTCCGTCTCCGAGTCGGGCAATGGTACCACAAACACGAGATCGCTCGCCTTGGTGTTCTTGCTGCTCGACGCCGACGTGATGATGTCGCTATAGAGACGCTTGTAGAGATAGAACAACTGTCCCTCGCCATAGAGCTCGCGGATATACTCATACTTCAGCAAGTCGGGGGTAAGCGTCTGCAAGGTTGCCACGCCACGGTTGCGGCGCAGCACGTTGACATACTGCAACCCTGCCGACAGGTTGTCGCTCTGGCTCTCTGCCGCTATGAGGAACATCTCGCCAAGGCGGAGCATGGGTATCATGGTGTTTTGTATGCTTCCCGTGGCCACCATGTCGCTGTATTTATAGAAATACTTGTTGCTGCCCGTCGCTATCCAGTCGGCACGATAGCGATAGTCGTCTTGATAGCCGCCCGTGGTCGTGGCTCCGCCGTAGATTACGTTGGTCATCAGGCTATTGTCCATACGGAACACGTAGTTGGGCAAGCGCGACGGGTCGTAATAGTTCTTGAAGAGGTTGCCGCGGCTGGTGTTAGTCAGCGCGAATATCACCTCCGACGAGAATATGCGGTCGGGGTCGGATGGCGATCCCACCACAAGGTTCTTGTCCACGAAGGGGAAGATGCCGTTGTCCACGGTCTTGATGACGTCCGTGGCATATTTGAACGCGTTGGCCTTGTCGCCCGTGTAGAGGCACACCCTTGCCAGCAGGGCCTCCACCGCATAATAGTTGAGACGCAGGGCGCGATAGCGCAAGAAGTTGCTCGTGCCGTCGGTGGTGCCGCTCATCATAGTGCCCTCGGTCTTCACGGGGTCGTTGGCAAGCAGCACGCGAGCCTCCTCAAGGTCGGCTGTCACTTTCTCTGCCACCTCCTTGGCGGTGAGAATGTCCTCGGGGGTGTTCCCCACCTTGGTATAATATGGTATGGCGGTCTTGCCGCTGTCCTTGGAATAGACGGGACCGAAGAGGCGCAGCATATCGAAATGCAGCATTGCGCGCAACGCCAGGGCCTCGCCCTTGATGATGTAGTAGTTGCCGGCGGAGAAGAGGCTCTCGTTGGCATCTATCGATTCCAGGATCTTGTTGCAGTTCAGGATGAGGGCATACGCCTTGTTCCACGTCTGGTCGAGGCGGTCGCGCCAATAATCCGTGTTATATTGATACGACGACAGGTCTTTGTAGTCGCCCCAAACGCTGTTGTCGGCACCTATGGCATAAGCGCCGCCCATCACCTCTATCATCTCCACCGTCAAGGTCTTGCCGTAGAGGGCATCGCTGTTGAGGTCGATGTATATGCCGTTGAGCATCTTCTGGTAGCCTTCCTCGGTTTTCAGCAGCTCGTCCTCGGAAATCTTGTCGTAAGGCTTCACCTCCAGCCAGTTGTCGCATGAGGCGAGGAGCGCGCAGAGGGCAAGGGCCACAGTATATAATGTCTTTTTCATTGTCTTGTCGTGTTTTTTAGAATGTCGCGCCTACTGAGAATGACACGGTTCGCGCAAAGGGGTAGTCGATGCCTCGCTCAGCCTTCACCGTAGACCAGCGGAAGAGGTCGTTCATGTTGGCCTGCACGGAGAGAGCTTGCATGCCCAGCTTCTTGGCGATGTTGAGCGGAAACTCATAGCCAATGCTCACCGACTCGCAGGTTACCGTGTTCTCGTCCATCACGAAGCGCGACGACTTGTCTGTCTTCTGTACCATGGATATGCCCTTGAACTTCGCGTTGCGGTTGTTCGCGCTCCAGCGATCGTAGAGGGCGCGGCGGTCTTGGTTGTTGTATACGTCTGCCGTGCTTATGTTCTCCACCTTGTCGAAGAGGGAGCTGTTGAACAACTGTCCGCCATACTGGTAGCGGAAGTAGCAGTTGAAGGAGAAGCCCTTGTAATAGAACGTGGTGCCCAAGAGTCCCTCGACATCCGGCTCGGTGTCGCCACACACCACCTCGTCGTTGGTATCATAGGTGAACGAGTAGGTGCCGTCTTTCTTTATAAACAGCTCCTTGCCCGTGGCGGGGTCTATGCCAGCCGACCTTACCGCCCATATGGCGGTAGGGCTGCCTCCGTCGTAATAGCGGGTGGTGCTGTGGAGCGCGGCCTTCCCGCTCGCGTTCAGCGCGCTGAAGGCGTTGCCAATGTCGGCGTATTTCGACTTTGAGTGGGTCGCGCTCAACGAGATGTTCCAGTTGACGCGCTGGTCAGGCATGTAGATAGGCGAAAACTTCATCGTGGCTTCCCAACCGTTGGTCTTCTGCTTGCCGGCGTTCAGTGCCTCGCTTGTCACGCCCATGGACCCTGGCGTGGTGATGATGGCGAGCAGTGGGTCGGTGTTCTTGATGTAGTAGTCGAGGGTGAGGTTGAGACGGTTGCCCAATGTCGTGATGTCTGCACCCACGTTGTAGTTGATGGTCTCCTGCCATGCCAGTTCGGGGTTGCCCAACGCATTGATGACGACGCCCGTGCCAAACACGTTGGTCATCAAGCTATTGAACACGTAGGTGGTATAGGCTTGATATGCCGAGAAGTTTTGGTTGCCGGGGTTACCCACTGAGGCGCGCAACTTCAGCATCTGGAACATTCCGTTTTCTTGCATCCACTTCTCGTTGTGGATGTTCCAGCCCAAGCCGACCGACCATGTGGTGCGGAAACGATTGTCTGTGCCAAACATGGATGCACCGTCGTTGCGCAGGTTGAAGTCGAGCAGATAGCGGTTGTCGTAGGCGTAGCCGCCGTTGAGATAGAAGCTGGAGGCGTGCTTCACGCTCTCGCTGTAGCTTGGCTTGCCACCGCTGGGATAGTTGTTGGCAAACGATGGGGCGGAGAACTGGTCATCGGTGAAGCCCGTGGCAGAATAGCCGTTGGTCTTGCTCGTGGTGTTGCTGAAGTTGAAGCCCAACACGGCGTTTATCTGGTGCTTCTCGGCTATCAGCTTGCCATAGGTGGCTGACACGTCGCCCTCATAGTAGAGATACTTCTGCAGGCTGTGGGTGAACAAGCCCTTCTGCGTGGTGTCCTTGTCGTCAAACTGCGTATGTTCTGGCGAGAGACGCTCGTCCTGTGTGTCGTCATACTTGGTTATGCCAAACTTGGCACGCAGGCGCAAGTCGCTGGTGGCGAACCACTCGGCTATGAAATTGTTGGTGAAGCCAAAGCGCTGGCCCTTGTCGTAGTTGTTGAGATGGGCGTTCCAAAGGGGGTTCGACACGGGACTGTCGTCGAGGTCGTCGGCGGGATAGTAAAGATACTTGTTTATCTTGCCGTCCTCACCATATTTCTTGTAATAAGGGTTGGCCTGGGCATACTCGGAGAAGGACACGGCAGGGTCGTTGGTCTCAAGATAGTCGATAGAGAGCTTATTGCTGAACTGGAACTTGCCCGTGCGGTAGATCAGGTCCACGTTGCCACCCAGCGTCTGGCGGTCGGAACCCTTCATCACGCCGTTCACCTTGCCATAGTTCACGCCTATGCCGTAGCGTATGTTTCCGTCTCCGCCCTCGGCATAGACATTGTGCTTGTGGGTGAAGCCGGTGCGCAGGGGCACGCTGAGCCAATAGGTGTCCACGCCCTGCTCTATGTCGCGAAGGCGCGAGTTGTAGAGGTCGTCGAGCTTTATCTGGTTGAACGGGTTGCCCGTGTTGTCCTTGTAGACACCTGCGAGCCTCTCAAACTCAAGCTTCTCGCGAGAGTTCATTAGGTTGTAGTCGGAGAGGTCGGCGAATTCGAGGCTGTAGTCGCCCTTGTATGATATCTGCAACTTGCCCTTGGCAGGAGCCTTCGTCTCGATGACCACCACGCCGTTGGCAGCCTTCGAACCATAGATGGCAGTGGACGCGGCATCCTTGAGCAGGGTCACGGAAGCCACACGGTTCATGTTGAGGTTCATCACGGTCTCGAGCGTCGTCTCGAAACCGTCGAGGATAAAGAGCGGCTGGTTGGGGTCGGAGCCGTACTCCTCTTTCAACCCTGCCACGCTCGACTTGCCGCGAATCTCAACGTCGGGCATCTTGTTGGGGTTGGAGCCGGCGAGGTAGTTGTCCATTATCTTGAACGATGGGTCAAGGGTCTTCAAGCTCTGGAGCACGTTTTGCGCGCCCACGCTCTTGAGCTCATCGCCATTGAAGGTGGTAGAGGAACCCGTGAAGCTCTCCTTCTTGCGGCGATACACGCCCGTCACCACCACGTCCTTGATGTCAGTGGTCTCCGGCTTCATCATGATGCGCGAGAATGCGGAGAGGTTGCTGCCCGTGTAATGTACAACAACCTTCTTGTAACCGATAAACGACAGCACTATGTCGCACTCCTTGTCGACCGGCAACGAGAAATGGCCGTCGATATCCGTTGTCACGGCATTGGTGGTGCCCTCGATGGCCACCGTCACGCCAATCATAGGCTCATTGTCGGCACCGTCGAAGACCTTGCCCTCTACGACGCCTTGCCTTGTGGATATTCCGGCTTGCGGAGTCGCATTTCCTGCCATGCCCTGAGCGGACACGAAAAAAGGCGAAGCGAGACAGCATCCCAACAAGATCAAACGGCAAGCATTTTGGGTCAATTTCTTATTCTGCATACAACCTCTGAATATTTGATATTCCCTGAATTTGATACGTTTATATGTGCTTGGTATATAAGATTTTGCAAAGGTAAACATTTTTCACGAATTATCACATATTTTTATCGGCTTTGCACCGAAAACGCAAGGGCTTCGCGGCGTAAGGTCAAAGCCTTTACGCCGCGAAGCCGACAATGGTTTGAAAAAAGTTCCGTTTCGTGATTTTCGCCTGCGGTCTCGCCAGCCGATCTCACTGACAGCCAGGCATAAAACCACGGCAGCGGAAATCAAGGAGACGTGGTCAGCCGCTACTCGAAGTCGGCCTGCTGTTTCTCCACTTCCTTCAATCGCGCCTGGTTGCTTTCCGCATTGGCATTGCCCTGCAAGCCAATACGTTGGGCATTGGCTGGGATGGCCTCAACCTCCTTGGCATCCGCTATAAGCGGATATTCCGCCGGCACGCTTTCTATATCGACAAAGCCGTCTACTGGAGCCGCCTTGCCTTGCCATACCACGGAAGCCCTGACCCTTATCCTCCCCGACTTGGTGGTGCTTTGCACAAGCACGGGAGCCGTGCCCCATTTCACCTCCACGGGGTTGGAGAACGACTCTTCGTCTCCCACGATGCGCCCCTCGCCTTCTATCGTGAAGAGCACGTGCTCGTTGTTGAGACGCTTTATGGTACCACGATCATCCACTATAGCCGCCACGACGGTCACCATGTCGGATCCGTCGGCATGCAGTGCCGTGCCGTCGTTGTCGACGAAGAGCTTGAGGCGGCTCGGTCTCCTCGCGGGCATCACCTTGTGGGTCGCCACCAGCTTTCCGTCCACATACCCCTCGGCAAGGAGATAAGAGTCGGTCTGCCTCTTGAGGCGCGAGAGTTCCTTGTCGTCCATGACGTGGAACACGTCCTTGAACGTGATGACGGGCGACGGCATGCCTTCCACGTCCTTAGGCTTGGCGTAGAGATAGGTTTTCCCGTCCTTGCAATAAGTGAGCCTCACAGAGTCGCAATTGCTGTAGACCGTGACATCGGCGGGCGAGAAGGGAGTCATGGCATTGGCGATGTATACCATCGGGCCGCTGTCGGCAATGAGCGCGGGGTTCTTCTTGTTGGGGCGCTGCGCCATGAACATGTAGTAAGAATACTTCGGTTGCCGGAAGTTGTCCATTATGCCGCCATAGAACGGATCTGGATGATAGCCCCTCTGATGGTCGAACGAATGCCAGAGGCAGCCGCCCACATGCTGGCGCGTGGTGCGGCACAAGGCATCGTAGCAAGTGTATTTGTAGTCGGGCTTGGCATAACCCTTGGCTTGCACCAACATGGGGTACTCTCCCCACGAGCGGCTCGCGCGGCTTGGCGAGTTGTGGGAGTTCCAGTCGTCAACGTTGTCGCCCCATTCCCTGGTGAAATAGGTCTTCTTCGGGTCGAGGGCTTTCGCGCCATAAGCGGGGTCGCCAGTCTGGGGATGCGTGAACTGCACGTCGTAATAGTCGCTGCCCCGCGCGGTAACGTCACACGCGGCATAACAATAGGGGTATGGGTATTCCTCATGCACGATATCTTTCACCTTCTTTGCGAACGTGTCAGGATACCACGTCTCGTTGAGTATCGGCTCCCAAAGCCACACGCTTGGGCGGTTGCGGTCGCGCCTGACGATGTTTCTTATGTCATTGTAGACATCTTCGGCGAAGCTCGGCTCAGGGTTCCAGAATTGCCACCCTGGGGTGTTCTCTATCACGAAAAGCCCCAACTCGTCGCACGCGTCCATGAACGCCGGGTCTTGGGGATAATGGGCATTGCGGATGACGCGCAACCCAGCGTCCCTCAGCTTCTTTGCGTCCCTCCAGTGAAGGCTGTTGGGAAGGGCGTTGCCGATGGTGGCGAAGTCTTGGTGACGGTTCGCGCCTATCAACGGTACAGGATATGGCTTGCCGTTGAGCCAAAAGCCGTCCTTGCCCCTGAACTCTATGGAGCGTATGCCAATCCTAATATAATAGCCGTCCACTATACGCCGCTTGGCATCCCTCACATACAAATAGAGACGGTAGAGATACGGGGTGTCAGGTGTCCAGAGGTTTACGTCGCGCAACCGCGCCTCGGCTGCCAGCGTGGCGGTGCCCTGCCCCGTGACGTTTGCCTTCAAGCTTTTAGACCACACCTGCTTGCCCGCCGCGTCGCGGATGACAAACTGCAACGAGCCGTTGAAACCGGTGCCCACGGTGTTTCTCAGCATCGCCTTGACGTTTACCTCGGAGAGTTCCTCGCCGACCTTGCCATAAGAGACGAACACGCCGCCGCCAGTCGTCTGGTCTTCCTCGTTGGCATCGGTGACAAACACCTTGCCGGTCTTCACAAGCCAACAGTCGCGGTATATTCCGCCGGCATAGGTGAAGTCCAACACGTCTTGCGCCTTTCCCGGAGGATAAGAAGGGTCGTCGCTGTTGTCGGCCATGACCGTCACCACATTGTCCCCACCATAGCGCAAAGCTGTGGAGACATCCACTATCACGGGCAGGAATCCGCCGAAGTGTTCCTTGAGCAGCTTGCCGTTGACCCACACTTTCGACTTGCCCATGATGGCCTCGAAATAGAGCACCAGCCTCTGGCCCTTCCACGCGATGTCGGCGGCGAAATGCTTCCTGTACCACACCTCGCCTTGATAGTTGACGCATCCGCTCGCCTCCATGGGGAGCTTCTCAACGCCGTCGGGCAGCGAGGTGACCTTCCACGAGCGGTCGTCGAACGCCACCTGCTCGGCACCCTCAACGTGACCCTTGTGGAATCTCCATGCCGGGTTCATGGAATAAGCCTTCCTGCCCGTGCCCTCTACCTCGAAGAAGCCGGCGGTGGAGAAGTGGGGCTGATAGCCCGCGCGCGTTTGCAGACATATCAACCCGAGAAGAATCAATAGATATAGTTTTTTCATACCCTTACCAGCCTTCACTTTGTGTACACAGAGAATTGGTCTCCACTTCCTTCGACGGGATGGGATAATAATAATACTTATTGGTGTTGCCCACCTTTCCCGTCTCCAACTGCTTGTATCTCACGTCGCTGCAGGTCTTTATGCGCTCGTCGAGCAGTCCCCAGCGACGCAGGTCGTAGAAGCGTTCTCCCTCGACGAAGAACTCTATGGCCTTTTGGTGCTCCAGGTCCTTGAACACCTCGGCTTGGGTCATGGCCCCGGCGTAATCGTTCAAGTTGGCGCGGCGGCGAATCTGGTTGATATAAGCCACGGCCGTGCCAAGGTCTTGCTTGGTGGGGCTGAAGATATAGCATTCCGCCAACTGCAGCAACACCTCGGCATAGCGGATGGCGCGCTCGTTGATGCTCGACATTGGTGGGTCAGCCTCTTCCTCTGCGGTGTTCCAGTTTTGGTATTTCAATATCCACGTGGTGTTCCACCTGTCTTGCGAGAACTTCTCGCGGAATGGCTTAAGGTAATAGGTGCAGCCGGTATAGTCCCATGCCGCCGACACCCTGGCGCGGTAATCGTAGTTGCCGTCCTTGTCGAGTTCTTGCTTGAAGATGTCCATCATCTGCTTGCTTGGCGTGGCCTCGTACCATCCGGCCGCCTCTGGCGCCGCATATTCCTTGGGGCGGGTGTTGGTCTGGGTGGAGTTGTTGTTTTCACCGTCACCCCAGAGGTCGGTTCCTCCCAGCTTGTCGATAAGCAGCTCGAAGATGCTCTCCGCGTTGTTCTCGTGGGAGTCGTCGAAGTTCCATGCGAAGTCGTCTACCAGCTTATAGGTGTAAGGTGACTTTGTCAATGGTTCCAAGGCGTCGATGGCCTTGTCGTATTCTTTTTCGTAGAGATAGATTTTGCCCAAAGTCGCTATTGCCGCTCCCTTGGTGGGCTTGCCTGTGACCTCGTTTTTCACGGGCAGGAGCGAGGCCGCCTCTGTCAGGTCGCTGATGGCCTGCGCCCACACTTCTTCCTGTGACGACTTGGCCAACGGGAATGTTGAGGGCGATTGCGAAGCCGTCAGGCGAAGAGGCACGTCCTTGAACTCCTTTGCCAACTGGAACAGGTAGAAACCGCGGATGAACAGGCACTCGCCCTTGGCCTTGGTGATAAATGTCTCGCTCAAGACGCTCTTCTTCTCTTCAAGCTTCTGCATGATGGAGTTGGTTCGGTACAAGGCGTTGTAGAACTGGTAGAACATGCCTTGGACGAGGGAGTTTCCGGTGGAGTTGGTGAAATTTTGCGCCTGGTATACCTCGCTGATGTCGTTTCGGAAATCCACCTCGTCGGCGCGAGCTATGCGCATCATCACGCCGCGAGTGCCGTAGTAGCCGCCATTGAGCGCGTTCTTCAGAGGAGTGTAGCAGGATGTCAGCGCCTCCTCGAAGTCGGACTCGTTCTTCCAGAACGTGTCCTCGGTAGACTGGTTGGGGTTCACTTGTTCGAGCTTGCTGTCGCATGACGCGTTAAGCAGGCACATACTTCCCATCAAGCCACCTATGATATATGTTTTTATGTGTTTCATGGTGTGTGTGTGTTATAAGGTTAGAATGTAAGGTTCACGCCAAACATGAAGGTTCTGTTGGCAGGATAGATAAACTCGTCGAAGCCACGCTGGTACACATCCGACGCGTTCACGTCGGGGCTGTAGCCCGTATAGCCCGTGATGGTGAAGAGGTTGTCGACGCTGGCGTAGACGCGCGCCTTCTGGAAGAATCCCAGCAAGCATTTCTCCGGCAAGGTGTAGCCCAGCTGGATAGTCCTGAGCCTCAGGTAGTCGCCTTTCTCCAGGAAACGGTCCGACTCTGAGCGGGCGTTGCGGTTGGGGTCGTTCCATACGAGGCGGGGCGTCTTTGCCTTGTGGTTGCTCTCGGTCCAATGGTCCTTCACGGTGGTGAGGTAGTTGGTCCCACGCGTCACGTCTTCCAGCTCAAGCCGCGTGGCGTTGTAGATCTTGTTGCCCACCACGCCCTGCAGCGTGAACGAGAAGTCGAACTGCTTGTAGTTGAAGCTGCCGTTCAGAGAATACGTGAAACTTGGGAACGGGCTGCCGCAATACACGCGGTCATCGTCGTTGATGGTGCCGTCGTTGTTGGTGTCCTTAAACCTTATGTCGCCAGGCTCGGCGCTTGGCTGGATGAGCTTGCCGTCTTTCCGGTAGCTGTTCACCTCTTCCTGGCTGTTGAAATAACCGTCGCAAGGAATGAGCCAGAAGCCCGCTATGGGGTAGCCGGCAAGGGTCTTGGTGGTCCAGGTGCCGCCATGCACCTGACCGCCCGTGATAAACTGCGACTCGGAACCCATCGCCACGACCTTGTTCTTGTTGAACGAGCCTATGGCGTTGACGCTATACGAGAAGTCCTTGTTGAGACGGTCGTTCCAGCCAAGGTTGAACTCAAAGCCCGTGTTCCTTATCTTGCCGGCGTTTCTCACGGGATCGTTGGCTCCACCCGTAGAGATTGGGATTGGCACCGACAAGAGGATGTCGCGGGTGTTCTTGACATAATAGTCCATGGTCAGGCTCAGCCTGCTGTTCAAGGCCATGACATCGATGCCGACATTGGTCATTGAGGTGGACTCCCACTTGATGTCGGGGTTGGCGAAGTTCTTTGGGAACGCGCCTTGGAGCAAGCCGCCGTTTCCGTCGGGATAATTGATGCCCGTGGTCACGGTCGATGAGTATTGGTAGTTGGAGATCTCCTGGTTGCCCAGCTCTCCATATCCGGCACGCAGCTTCAACTGGTCGAGCCATTTCACGTTGTCCTTTACAAACTTCTCCTCGGCGATGTTCCAACCGACAGACACCGACGGGAAGTTGCCGAAGCGATGCCCCTTGGCAAACTTCGAGGATCCGTCGCGGCGCATGGTCATCGTGACGAGGTATCGGTCTTGATAAGAGTAGAACACACGGCCAAGGATGGAGGTCAGCACCGAGCGATAGGTGTTGCCCGACGTTCCCATGCCGCTGGCGGCTGCGTCAAGCTCGCGTATGCCATCGGGCATTCCCTGTCCCCAACCGCTGAGATAGCGGTATTTAGTGTCTTGATAGGAGTAACCCGCCAAGAGCGAGACCTTATGGGCGCCAAACTGCCTGTCGAAGGTGAGGAGATGTTCCATAAGCACATTGCGCGTGCGGCTCTGCTGCTCGGTGTCCTGGGTGATGCCGTTCTTGTCGAGACCGAAATCGTAAAGTCCCAGATACTCGTTGCAGCGGTAAAACTGGAAGTCGGGCGTGACGTTGAGCTTGTATTTCAAGCCCTTGAGAATCTCCACGACGAGATACACGTTGGCATAGACCTTCACGTTGTCGCTGCGGCGGCGCATGAGATTGTCGTCGCACATGCCCAATGGGTTGCGAAGGTTCACCACGTCGCCATACAGGCCGCCATGCCCGCCCACCTGGTTCTCGTCATATCTTGACAATGTGGGCACGGAGAGCAGGGTATGGCCCACCATGCCTCCGCGAATGCCGCTGAAAAGGGGCTTGTCCTTGTCGTACTCCAGGATGATGTTGGTGCCAAGGTTGACAATGCCCTTCTTGTAGTCTACCTTGCTCTGCATGGTGTAACGCTGGAAATTGGTTCCTTTCAGCACGCCGTCCTGGTTGGTATAGCCAAAACTGTTGTAGTAGGTGGTATACTTGCCACCGCCTTGCACCGAGAGATTGTAGTTTTGCATCAACGCCGGATTGAACATTATGTCTTGCCAGTCGTTGTCTTCCTTCGACGCCAAGTCTTGCGCCATCTCAAGTGGCTTCAAGCCGGATGCCGCCCTCGACTCTGTGGTAATGGCCGCCCAGTCGGAGGCGTTGAGGAGGTCGAGATACTTGGCTGGCGTGTTGACACCTATGTTTGCCGATACGTTGACCGTGGGCACGCCTTCGGTGTTGGATCCGCTCTTCGTCGTTATTATGACCACGCCGTTCGCGGCCCTCGAACCATAGATGGCTGCCGACGACGCGTCTTTCAAGACATCGATGCTCTGTATGTCGGAAGGATTGATGTGGTCGATACTCGACATGTACATCCCGTCGACGATATACAATGGTGAGGCGTTGTTCAAGGTGCCAATGCCTCTTACCATTATGCGCGACCCCGAGCCTGGCTGTCCGCCCTGCGACACGATGTCGACGCCGGCTATCTTTCCTTGGAGCGCCTGGCCTATCGTGGAATTGCTCTGGGTGTTCAACTTCGTCACGTCGACATTTGCCACGGACCCCGTGAGGTCGGCCTTGCGCTGCGTGCCATAGCCTATGACCACCACCTCGTTGAGTATCTTGCGGTCTTCGCGGAGCGTCAGGTTCAGCTCTTGCTTATGGCCTACGGCGATGCTTTGCGTGACGAATCCCACATACGACACCTCCAGTTGCGCGTCGGCAGGGACAGCGATCGTGAAGTTGCCGTCGAGGTCGGTGATGGCTCCTTCGGAACCGCCCCTGACCTTGACCGTAGCGCCTATGATAGGCTCGCCCTTCTCGTCGACGATGCGGCCCTTGACCTTGCGGTCGGTCTTGCCCGCGCCTGCCTTAACCGTGGTTTTCACCTGCGGCGCGCCAGGCTTGACAACGACGCGCTTGCCCTCTATCTGGCAGTTGACGTCTTGACCGGCGAAGATTTGGCTCACCACGCTCTTGACGGTGGCACGGTCGCCATGCACGCTTACCACGCGATTGACATCCACGTCGTCGGCGGCGAAGACGAAGGAGTAGCCCGTCTGCCGTTGAAACTGGGAGATGGCTTTCTGCACCGTGACGTTGCTGGCATTGAAAGTCACCGTCTGCCCGTTGACCGTGACACTCAGACCACCAGCCAACATCATCGACAGCAATAGCCGTTTACAGATTGGTCTTTTCATATTAGGATGATTTTAGATAATGATAGGTTATTGATATAATATGTAAGTTCCGTTTTCCTTCTTGTAGTGTATCTTGCCCGTCCCGGCTATGGACTCAAGCACTTCCGTTATGGAGTCTTTGCGCCGGCTGAACCGCCCGTAGAATTTCAATCTGCCCACCTTTCCCGTTGCCACGACCGGTTGACCATAGGCCCTGCTGAGCACCTTGACAATGTCGCTCAAGGGCATGTTCACAAACGACAGAAGATCTTGCGACTTGGCTTCCTCTTCGGTAGACTGGAGCTGCCTGGTGGTCAAGGCTCCAGTCTTCTTGTTTATCACGGCGCATTGCGACGGCACCAACTCCACCCCGCTTGCATTGCTTATCTTGCTGTCGAGGCTGACCTTTCCACGATACAATTCCACCTTTGCCACCGACTCGTCGTCGTAATTGGTAAAGAGGAAGGCCGTGCCGATGTCGTTCACGTCCAGTTCACGTGTCTTGACCGTGAAAGGAAGTCTTGAGTCGTGCTTTACGTCAAAAAACGCCTCGCCCTTCAAGTGGACCGTGCGGTCGGTTATGCCAAAGCCTTGGGAATAGCTGATGGTGGAAGCCGAATTGAGCATTACGCGAGTCCCGTCGGGGAGCATTATCTTGAACCGCTCCCCGGCAGGCGACTCCAGCTGAATCTCGGCAAAAGCATCTCTCACGCTGTCGGAACCTGCCCTGTAAGCCACCAATGGCAAGACTATGATCAGCACCAACGCGGCGACGGCGACACCCCACAGCCATATTGGCAATAACCTTGTCCTCCGTCCATTGCCTCGCGAGCCATCAAGCCTTTCGGCACGACTCGCCGAATCGCCAACATAAGCATGGAAACGCCTGATGGCAGCCTCCACGTCAAAATCGTCTTCCCCAGCCTTCGCCTTCAAGGCTGCCTGCAACCGCAGCTGGCTCCTCGCCTGCTCTTGGTGGCTTTCGCTCTCGTCAACCCAAGACTTCAGATAGAGCATGTCGGCCTGCGAGATGGTGCCTTCGGCAAAGCTGTCGAGCAATTTCGTAATATTATGGTAGTTTTCGTTTTTCATATGGTTCGGTCTGTAATTAAGGCAAGAGAAAAAAGAAAAAGGGTAGTGGAAAAACCAAAAAAAATCAGATACAACCCAAAAGAATATATGCCAGCAAGTATTTTTTGAGGATGGTCAACATGAGCTTCATGGCGTTTTTCATGTGATACTTCACCGTGTTGACCGATATGCCAAGCGCTTCTGCCACCTCCGCGTATTTCTTGCCGTCAATCTTGCACATCACGAATACCCTCCGCGCGTCTTCGGGAAGTTGAGACAAGGCATGGTCTATTTCGTCGTTCATCTCCTTAGCCATCAATGTCTCAAGAGGTTGAGTGTCGTTGAAGAGCTTGGCAAACAGTTCGTAGCGAGGCTCCAATTCGGCATGATATCGCTTGCTCGCGCTCTTCAGGGCATTGATGCTCTTGTTCCTTATGGCTTTCTGCAGCCATGCATTCAAGTTAGTCACGTCTTCCTCTTCGCGGTGGTCCCAGAGATAGAACATCACGTCATCGACTATTTCCTCTGCCAATTCCCTGTCATGCAATATGAAAACGGCAAAACTACACAACTGGCTATAGTTTTGTCTGTAAACAACGTCGAATGCCTTGGTGTCGCCAGCCTTGATTCTTTCCAACAGTGAGGTTTGGGCTTCCTTGGGCATCCGACTCATTTTTTCATTAACCATGAAGCGTTTCCCCTATGTTTTTAATGCAAAAGCAAAGTTAGACATTTTTCACGGATTACCACAAATTTTTCCCATCGGCTTTACACTGGAAAGGCAATGGCATTACAGTGGAAAGGCAATGGCTTTGCACTGGAAAGGCGACGACATTGCAGTGCAAAGCCGATGGGGGTTCACAGGATAGCATAAAATAGCATAAAGGCGAACCCGACGCAAGCCGGGTTCGCCTTTATGCTATCGGCACGCGAGTGCCGACGATGGTCGTCGCGCATCTATCAGATGGCGCTGAAACCGTTGGTTGAGTTCTCCTTCATGATCTCGCGCACGCCTTTCTCCACGTAAGGACCGTCATGGTGGGCGGTGGGATCGTCATGGTGAGGTACATCCTCAACGTAGTTGAAGTTCTTGTAGTGCATCTCGCCGATGCCCCACAACAGGCACGCCACGACGATGAATGCTATCAGTGCTAATGCATAGCTCATAATGCGTAATATTTTAAAGTGATAAATTCCTGGTTTATAATTTTTGGCAAAGTTACTGAAATTCCCCTTATTTTCTCCACTTGGTAATTGTTTTTTATTAATTTTGCAAGTAAAACTTATAAATAGGATAATATGTCAATGGGAAAATGGATAGGAGGCTTCCTCGGCCTCATGACGGGCGGCCCCTTGGGTGCCATCGCCGGCTTCGTGTTGGGGTCGCTCTTCGACTCAAGCAATGATGCCGAGCCTTCTGTTGGCAACGCTGCCGGGCAGAGCCAACAACAATACTATGAGGGTCAGCGCAACACGTTCCGCTTCTCGCTCCTCGTCTTGGCGTCGTATATCGTCAGGGCCGACGGCAAGGTGATGCACTCAGAGATGAACGTGGTGCGCTCGTTTCTCCGCCAGACCTTTGGCGAGCAGGCTGTGGTTGAGGGCGAGCAGATCATGCTGAAGCTCTTCGACCAGCAGAAACGCCTCGGCATGAACGAGTTCCGCTCGGCGGTGTTCAGCTCGTGCCAGCAACTTCGCCAATACATGGCCTACGAGCAGCGCCTTGAGCTTGTCCACTTCCTCGTGCTCATTGCCCAAGCCGACGGCGTGGTGTCGGCCGAGGAGGTCACCGCCCTTCGCGAGTGCGCCGCCCAGCTCGGCGTTGACAAGCAAGACCTCGACAGCATGCTCAACCTCCACGACGCGTCGTCGTCGCTCGACGCCGCCTACAAGGTGCTTGGCGTGGAGCCTACCGCCACCGACGACGAACTGAAGGCCGCCTACCGCCGCCTGGCGTTGAAGAACCACCCCGACCGCGTGGCATCGCTCGGCGAGGAGGTGCGCAAGGCCGCGGAGAAGAAGTTCCAGGAGATAAACGCCGCCAAGGAGACGGTGTGGAAGGCAAGGGGAATGAGGGGGTAGCGAAGCTCCCCCTCGTTCCACATTATTTCTCAAATGGGTCGCCCTTGGGCGATTTGCTGACCACCCACCTGAAGGCATTGGTAAAGAGCAGTTTCTGCGCGGCATCGGAGAAACAGTCGTCGCCATGGCCCATGTTGAGATATATCATGCGATACTTGTTGTTGGTCCACACCACGGGGAA
>CAVKWN010000040.1:0-28126 GCA_963660075.1 Lachnospiraceae bacterium | reverse complement strand
AGCTGACGCATTCCTTGAATTACATTCCGTTATCGAAACCGCCAAGAAACACAACCAAACGCCTTTTAACGCAATTCAAGCCTTGTTTGAGGTTTGATACCCCGTCATGCTTCTACCGCTGAATAGTTACGACCATTTATGTATCCTATTCTGATAGGAAAAAGAAGGAGTACCGTGAGCTCTCTATGAAGGAAACTTTAACTAATATTGAAGGTTTCACGCCAAAAGTTAGTATAATAGGCTATGATAATAGGTACGTTTTCGCTATCGACGAACATTCCAATCAAATAGCTTTAATAAAAGAGGATAACAAGCGAATGGTACCTTTTAAAAAAATTATGAGCGTTGAAGTTATTGAGGATAATAAAACCATAGCTTCAAAATCTACTACAAGAACTATAGGGGGTGCCGTTGTTGGTGGAGTTATAGCAGGCGGAACAGGAGCAATAATTGGAGGACTTTCTGGTAATACTAATAACAAGAAAAAGGTTTCAAAACTTTCAGTTAAAATTATAGTTCGTGATATCAATGATCCATCGCTTATTATTGATTGTTTTGATGCCAAAACGATGACTTACGCAAGTGAAATAGAAACGGAAGGCAAAGGAAGAGAAATATACAATCAATGTGTTTCACATGCAAACAGAATTGCTGATATCATTAGTGTCATCATTGATTCTGAAGACAAGAAGGGGGTATCCGCAACTTCAATGCAAGGGAAACCATCTGATTTTATTGCTGATGAATTGGATAAACTTGCTAAACTTAAAGAAAAAGGCATACTTACAGAAGAAGAATTTAATATACAAAAACAGAGGCTTCTATATGGTAAAAGTTAGCAACCCCTAGTAGTCTGTAAAAGTCTAAAAGTTGAGTATAACCGACTGCGTTTTGTCAAGTTGACAGGACTGTAAAAAAACAAGAACCACAACGACCTATAGTACTCCCCATTTTTAGACAGGGTTTGACTTTATTTTGCCAGCCAGGAGAGCATGCGGATTATCCAGAGCGTACTCTTGTCTTAGTAAACTCCAGAGGGGGGATCAATGTCCCTTAGGAGTTTTTTGCCTATGCTCGGCATGAGCATTGTCTAACGGGTGGAAATCTCGAGTAAGACCTAATAGAGGGAATTACATAGCCAAGAGCAAGGGTGTTCATCGTTAGGTGAAATCTGAAAGAAGCTGGCGGCAAACATCTGGTCTAACGTACAGAAACTTCATATAAGGCATATGACCGTGGGTGAGGTTGCTAAACAAACTAAAGCCCAATAGCTATTCGGAACGGTCGGTGTAAATGAAGTAGGCATAAGGAGGCAAGACAAAGCCCTTATCCGAGGAGGTCTCACGGACGCATGGTGAAGATGAGTCATTAGATGTACCATGACGGAGTAAAACTTGCCGTGAGAAGTCAGCAGAGGTCATAGTACCCAAGGTACGTGATGCCTATAGGGAAGGAATAAATCGTGCAGTGCAATAGTAATGACTCCTACCCTGAGAGTCTTTTTTTAAGTCAGATGTCCGAAAGGAACTCTCTATCCAAGACGATAGGACGGAACTTCGACAATAGGATAGAAGTGACGCTACTCCAAGGGATGGCTGAAAACAACTTGCCACACATCGTGAGATGAGAAAGCACGAAACCGCCGTATGCGGAACCGCACGTACGGTGGTGTGAGAGGTCGGTAAATGTGAAAGTAGGAGGCAAATGCCTTTTATGATTAGCATTTACCTCCTACTCGATTTCCTGCTATTTGATCGTGTTTCTAGATAGATTATGTCGAGGCATTTAGATTGTCATTGCCCTTGCCAAGACCCCTCCAGCCCATACGAAGATAAGTCCAAGAGCAAAGCTGCCAACAAGGTATAAGAATAGACAAAGATAATTTTGATCATTTGCCAACGACAGGTTCTCATTCATAAAGGTGGAGAAGGTGGTTAATCCTCCACAAAAGCCAGTGGTCAAGAGCAAGCGCGACTGTGGAGAGAGCCACGACAACGTTGATGGCAGGCTTGAGATAAAGCCTATCAGAAAGCAGCCAAACAAGTTGACTGCAAACGTAGCAAAAGGAAAGGCGGAGTCACATATTCCGCCAATCAGCTTTGACACGAGGAAGCGACTCCCCCCACCAAGGAAACTACCAATGCCAACTATGAAAAAGTCTCTTAATATATTCATATAATATAAGGAATTACATTATTCGAACGGTGCACGGAAATCGCAGCCTTCTTTCCAGCGTGAGCAACCATAAGCTGCATTACCTTTCATGATACGACCTTGCTTGCACTTAGGACATACGTCTCCCTCTTTTATTGTTTTTGTCTTTCTAGTTGACTTAGAGGCGTTTGCCGCTGATTGCTTTTTTGCCGGTTTTTCTGCAGCCTTGGCTTTACCCTTCTGCTTGTTGTCCACGCCAAAGGAAATCGTCTGACCAGAATTGTCGCGCAGCACGTCGTTTACAATTCTCGCGACCTGTTCTTTCAGCTCTTTGATAAACGTGGCGGCGTCATACTCATTTCGCTCTATCTCTCGAAGTTTTTTCTCCCAAATGCCAGTCAGTTCCACACTTGTAAGCAACTTGTCATGGATAGTATCGATAAGTTGGATGCCTGTGGGTGTGGCGACAAGGTTTTTCTTGTCCCTGCGAATGTAATGACGCTTGAAAAGAGTCTCTATTATGCCAGCGCGCGATGATGGACGCCCGATGCCATTTTCCTTCATGGCGGCTGAAAGTTCCTCGTCGTCAACGAGTTTTCCGGCGGTTTCCATGGCTCGGAGGAGCGAAGCCTCAGTGTAGTGCTTTGGCGGCACTGTCGTCTTCTCTGTCAAAGTGGGCTTGTGTGGTCCAGTCTCTCCCTTGACAAAAGAAGGGAGTATCTTGTCTGCCGCTGCGTTCTTGGACGAAGAATCACTTATCTCATCCTTGGAGTAGACATCTCGCCAGCCTTGCGACAATATTTCCTTGCCCGTTGCCTTAAATTCCACCTTGTCAACCTTTCCAACGACAGACGTGGTAGAAAACTTGCAATCTGGATAGAACACGGCAATGAATCGCCTGGCTATCAAGTCGTAAACCTTCTTCTCCACGTCAGTCAAGCCTACTGGCACTTGACCTGTGGGAATAATGGCATGGTGGTCGGTCACCTTCGACGTGTCGAACACGCGCTTCGACTTTGGCAAGGTCTTGCTTATTGCGGCAAGGTCCTTTATCATCTCAAGATAAGGCTTCTTGCCTGCCTCTGCATATTGGCTCACGCCATTCAGTATGCCTGGGCACTTAGGATAAATATCATCTGAGAGATACTGTGTGTCAACACGCGGATAGGTGGTGAGTTTCTTCTCATAAAGCCCTTGGATGAGGTTGAGCGACATCTCCGCAGAGAAACCATACTTGCGGTTAAGGTCAACCTGAAGCGAGGTGAGGTCGTAGAGTTGCCTTGCCGGCTCCTTGCCTTGCTTTTTCTGCACAGAGACTATCTCGAAAGGCTTACCCTCAATCAAAGAGAAAGCATCTTGGCCTTCCTCTTTGGTCGTGAATTTGCCTGAGGTAGCGGTAAACAGCGTATCGCGATATATGGTAGAAAGCACCCAGTAAGGCTCTGGCTTGAAATTGTCTATCTCCTTCTGTCGCTTCACTATCAGCGCGAGAGTTGGGGTCTGCACCCTGCCAATAGACAATACCTGACCAGCCTGCTGCCTGTACATCAATGTATATAGGCGCGTGCAGTTCATGCCCAAAAGCCAATCTCCTATGGCGCGACTCAGGCCTGCAAGGTAAAGTCTCTCATACCGCTTCTCCTCCTTAAGGTTGGCAAAGCCCTCGCGTATAGCCTCATCGGTCATTGAAGATATCCACAGTCGTTTGACCGGACATTTCACATGTGCCATCTGCATCACCCAACGCTGAATGAGCTCACCCTCCTGCCCGGCATCACCACAATTCACTATCTCGTCGGCATTGGCATAGAGCTTCGCTATGGTCTGAAACTGCTTCTCGATGCCACGGTCAGGGATAAGCTTCAAGCCAAACCGTTGCGGTATCATCGGCAATGCCGCCAAGGTCCAATAGCGCCAGTTGCCCTCATAGTCGTTGGGCTCTTTCAGCTCACAAAGGTGGCCGAAAGTCCACGTCACCTGGTAGCCGTTGCCCTCCATGTATCCATCACGCGAGGCGGTGGCGCCTAGAATACGCGCGATGTCACGAGCAACGCTCGGTTTCTCTGCTATACATACTATCATGAGTCTTCTCTTTGGTGCAAAGGTACAAAAAAATAAAGGGAGAGCTAACGTTTAGCACTCCCTTTAATAGATGTATTTTGCAAATAGCGTCCGAACTGTTGTCGCTTCATCGGCTTCTATTTGCACGCTTATTGAGCGTTTCGCAGCTTTCTGCTACTGTTTCTATTTCTGCACAGTCTTCTTGCCGTTGATTATCACGATGCCTTTGTAATCCTTGCCAACACGCTGACCGGCTAGGTTGTAGATGGCATCGTTTGCAGGTTTCTTGTTCTCCGAGATGTTGCTTATGCCTGTAGATGAATCGCTGAGCATGTAGAGCATTGGCATCGTGCTATATTCGGCAAGAGTCTTTACGGCTCCGAACTTGTCAGGATACCTGCTTGCATAACCCAAAACAATGAAGCGGCCCTCCATGGCAATCTTGAACGTGCCGTCAGATTGTGGCTCTATTGTGAAAGAAGATTTACTGCCAGCACGGGCTGTGATTTGGTTGCTTTCGCTATCGAGACTCAGGTAACGGTTATTGCTATCCTTGATGGTGTAGTCCTTATCTGTAGCCTCAATCGTGTATGTGCCGGTGTAAGCAGGATCCACCTTCAGTTCATCAACATAACCATCAACGCTTTCAGTCGACATGACACCACCACCAGCAGAGCTGGTCGTTTCCATATACTTTCCGTAGTATGTCTTGTTTTCGCTCTGTGCCACGATGAGATACTTCTTTCCTGGCACTATAGTCGTCACCTTCTTATAGGTGTCTTTTGACTCTTTAGCTGCCACGTTGATGGTGCAGGTTGCCGTGCCTGCGTTATACTGGGCGTTGGCCTCAGCCTTAGCGGTGATGATTGCCGTGCCTGCAGCTTTGCCCGTCACGCTGATTTTTCCGTTGGCATCTACAGTAGCCACCTCCTCGTTGTCGGAAGAGAATGTCACGGCGGCAGTGGTCTGCTTGGTGAACGTTGGGGCGTTGAACACGTCGCCAATGGTATAGTCTACAGTCTTGGCAGAGAATTGCAACGCCGGAGACTTCTTCGAGCCGTCTGCCACCTTGTAGATATTGATTTTCTTGATGGTTGAGTAATGTGCCAACACTTTCAGCGTGAATGTCGTGCCAGCCACCTGATAGTTCTCGTCGATGTCGTAAGTGTTGGAGATGTTGGCATCATAGCCTGTCGTCTGCGTGCTTACTGGCACATTACCAACGTAAATGTTTTGTGCCAACTTCGCGTGGTTGTTCCAGCCTCCAATAATTTCAATCTTTGAGACGGCAAAGTCGAAAGCCGGCAATGTGAGAGTAGCCTCATTGGTTCCGAATATCAAGCAGTTGTGTAACTTAGTGTCATACCGATAGTCTCCAGTGGTACCAACATGAATGTTGACGGTGTAGCCATTGTAGGTGTAAGAGGCATCGCCAGTCGTTCTCTCGGTCGGGATATTCCATCCGTTGGTAGAGAAATCGAGCGTGACTTGCTGCGCTGCCATTTTGCCACAAATCAGCATCAGCACCGCAAAGAAAGCAAAGCGTAGAGTTTTGTTCATAATAAAGTATTTTGATGATTAATTCTAGTTATTGGACACACATACCTGTGTTTAATACATTCATGCAAAATTAGGGCATCTTTTCTTGTTTCGGGGTAAATGGAGTAATTATTTAATAATACTTAACCGTTTAGCTTTTAATTTGTACCCAAAATGACACAAACGGCGAATAGTATTGGGACGAAATATCGAAGCGTATTGGTTAACCCCTGCATACCTCTAACAACACAGCCCCTGTAGGTGGGCGCATAATTCATTATGTTTGGTTGAAATACGCGCGCCCTACAGGGGCTGTTTTGTGGTAACGGATGAGACCCACCTACAGAGGCCATGCTTAGCGAATCACACCTTGAAAACAAGGCTCGCATAATGCTACTTGATGGGGTGCTTCTGCGCGTCGCCCAAGCCGGCTTGCACGAAATATGTCTTGCCGTCGGGCTTCTTGCCGAGCAGACAGTTTTGAAGATAACGTTTGCTGCCGCTCTTGGTCACGATTGCAATCTTCATGCTGTAACCCATTACTCGATAGGGATATTTAGACTCTTTCTGCGTTGTCCACGAACTTGTGAGGAAGATCACCTTCTCAAACTCGCTGCCAGCATACTCTTTCGCAGCCTTGGTGCCCTCGGTGCGCGTCTTGGCATCGACAGTCACGCCCTTGGGTTCTGCCACCGCTGTGCCGTTGTCGCTTTGGAAAGCCTCGGTAAGCTGACCAATCGTGGGTGACTCGATTTTCAGTTTCAGAAGTCGCAGCTGGTCGTCAGACGGCCTGTCGTCGCGCTTGGCTATGACCTCGTTTATCAGCGTTGTGAGCACATGGTGGTTGAGCAAGCGCGAGAACGAAGTGGCATTGGTGGCTGATATTCCTGCTGCCAGTTCGTTTGCGAGCTTGAGCAGGTTTTCCATCGGCGTGTAGGTCATCACCATTTCATAGCCGAGAGCTGTGCGCTTCCACTTCATGTCCTTGTAGTCGGACGCGAGGATGGCGTTGTCGGAAACTGTGCCAGAGAATTCATCCTTCATGCCATAGGTGTAGCTTGCCCTGAGCACAAGGTTCTCGAATAGCGTGTAGACATACATGAATTCCTTTAGGGCCGTCTCTGATTTCGGGTCGGCCACGAAGCGCAGCGTCCACCAGTTGGCCACCAATTCGTCGGCTGGCACCACGATTTGCATGTTGGAAAGCGACACGGGTGCATATTCGCTCATTTCATAAACAGGTCGCATCACTTTTTGTGAGTTCCAGAAATAGGAGAAGAGCTGCCTGTAGGCATTTGCCGAAGTGTTTTTGCCGATACCATAGAAGCGACGGGCGTCGGCAGTGTAATAGGGTTTGTAGAGTGAATAGTCGGCCAATTGCTCAAAGCAGGCGTGTATCTGCCCTATGCTCTTGGTAAAGCCCTTTTCCACCGTCGTGTCGTTGGCCTGAGGGTCGGCTTCCAAAGCCTCCTTGCTCAGCTTGTAGGTCTTGTCGGGATTAAAGCCCGGCTGCTCGTCATTGCTGGATGATGTCTCGATTCCGGCTGCAGCTTTAGCTTTCTTTGTCGCCATGCTCTTGGTTTCATCCACTTTGTTTTCAACCTCATTCTTCACTTTCTCCTTTGCGGAGTTCTTGGCCTTTTTGAGCAGATTGCCAAACTGTGCGTTTGATGTTGTGCAGCAAGCCAACATGAGGGCTATTGCCACGAATGTTTTTGATGTTGTTTTCATATGTTAGAGTTTTGATACTATTTGCTTTCTGAATGCCCATGCCATGGCACGATGCCTGAAACGAAGCCGTGCCGCTGTATAGTCTGACACTTGGCATATCTTTTGGTTTCTGCTGCAAAATTAGCACGAAAAGATGCCTTAGGGTTGGATATTTTTTACAAAAAATTGTATATTCTGCTCATTCGGTGGTAACTATTCCGAAATATCTTATCCTGTCCACTTTTTTCAAACAAAGGCAACGCCGAAGCCGCAACAATTGCACAAAACAAGAAAAATGAGAAAAACACGAACAAAAGGCACAAAGAACCAATGGTTTTTCGTAACTTTGTTGACAGAAAGAAAACATATGATATTACCACAAAGATATTATGAAGGTCGGTCTTTTCATACCATGCTACGTTGACGCGCTCTACCCTTCGGTCGGCGTTGCCACATATAAACTACTAAGACATTTCGGCATCGACGTCAACTATCCCGAGAAGCAAACTTGCTGCGGCCAGCCCATGGGCAACGCTGGGTTCGAGAAGATGGTCAAGCCTCTCGCCGACAAGATGGAGGCATTGTTCAAGGATTTTGATTACGTCGTGGCTCCATCGGCATCGTGCGCCGCCTATGTGCGCATTTATCACCCCCAGTTGCCAAAATGCGGCAATGACCACTTCACGGTACCAAGGAAGACAATGGACATAGTGGAATTCCTCCACGACGTGCTGAAAATAAAAGAGTTTCCGGGAGAGTTCAATCATGCCGTCAGCGTGCACAACAGCTGCCACGGCGTAAGGGAGCTCGGCCTGTCGTCTCCATCAGAAAGAAACATCCCCTCATACAACAAGATAATAGACCTTCTCAAGCTTAAGTCGGGCATAACGGTTTATGAGCCCGACCGCAAGGACGAGTGCTGTGGCTTCGGCGGCATGTTTGCCGTGGAGGAGCCCGATGTCTCCACCAGAATGGGCGAGGACAAGATAATGCGACACATGGCAACAGGAGCGGAATACGTCACAGGACCCGACTCGTCGTGCCTCATGCATATGCAAGGCATAGCGAAGAAAGAGCACAAGGACATTAAGTTTATTCACGTAGCGGAGATATTAGCAGCAGGATTATGAGCACAGAGCATTCAAGAAGAGCTACAGACATTCTTAAGAACCATGATAAGGTGACGCGCCACGACACAACCTTCTGGAGCGTGCGCCAGGGCCACGACCGCATGATGCACGGCCTGCCAGAATGGGAATCGCTACGCGACCACGCCTCGCAGATAAAAAAACACACCATAACACATCTCGCCGACTACCTTGAGCAGTTTTCCTCACAACTGGAGAGCAGAGGAGTGATAGTGCATTGGGCAAAGGACGCCGAGGAGCTCAACGAGACCGTCTACGACATACTTAAAAGTCATGACGTGAAGAAGATGGTGAAGTCGAAATCGATGCTCACAGAGGAATGCGGCCTCAACCCTTATCTCATAAGCCGTGGCATTGACGTGGTAGAGACTGACCTTGGCGAAAGAATCTTGCAACTCATGAAGCGTGAGCCTGCCCACATCGTAATGCCCGCCATCCACATCACCAAGGAAGAGGTGGCGCAGTGTTTCGAGGAAAAAGACATCAGTCCCGAAAAGGGCAACTGCGACCCTACATATCTCACCTACTGTGCCCGCAAGAGCCTTCGCCACGAGTTTGAGGAGGCGCAAGCGGGTCTCACCGGCTGCAACTTCGGAGTGGCAAAGACTGGCGATATCGTGGTATGCACCAACGAGGGCAACGCGGACATGTCTACGTCGATGCCTAAACTACACATCGTCACCATGGGCATAGAGAAACTCGTGCCCGACTACGACTCGCTTGCCGTTTTCCAGCGTCTGCTCTGCCGTTGCGGCACGGGACAGCCCACCACCACCTTCACCTCCCACTTCCGTCAGGCAAGGCCGGGAGCCGAGATGCACGTGGTGCTGCTCGACGGATGGCGTAGCGATGCAATCGCTGACCCAGAGCATTGGCAGACGCTGAAATGCATACGTTGCGGAGCCTGCATGAACACCTGCCCCGTGTATCGCCGCTCCACGGGCGCGAGCTACACGTTCTTCATACCTGGGCCTATCGGCATCAACCTCGGCATGTTGAAAGACCCACACCGCTATTCCGACAACGTGTCGGCTTGCTCGCTCTGCATGAGTTGCGACAACGTATGCCCCGCCGAAGTCGCCCCCGGGTCACAGGTTTACGTGTGGAGACAGAGCCTCGACAGTATTGGCAAGGCCAACAAGTTGAAGAAAATGATGTCGCAAGGCATGAGGGTCCTTTTCAATCATCCGTCGCTCTACAACACGGCTGTTGGTTTCGCGCCACTCGCCAACTATGTTCCAGACTCAATGACCCATTTCTCCAACCTCAACCCGTGGGGCATAGGCCATAGCATGCCAGAGTTCGCGCCAAAGAGTTTCCACCAATTGTGGAAACATATACTACAACCCATGGTAAGATATCGGGATAAAAGGGAGCTATGACTTAATATACCACCAGCGTCTTGCCTTCAAGCCGCACCTTGGCCTTGCCCATCTGGTTGAGCATGGCGACAACGTCTTGAACCTCCGCCCCGCGCTCGCACACAAAATGGGTTATGCCTGTCATGGCATCGCGGTTTTCAAAGCGAGCCTCAAGATTATAGTTGTGGGCTATGTCGGTAATTATCTCAGATAGCGGCATGCGGTCATAATAGAGGTAGCCGTCGCGCCAGTTGGTGTAGGGCAGCAAATCCACCTTTTTCGATGTCACCCCGTCGCGTCCGCATGCCACTTGGTCGCCAGGGGCCATGCGGTGGCTGTAGCCGGGCGATGCCACCCCTACGCAACCCGATACGAGCGTCACGGTGACACCGTGTGTGCCGTGTGTGTTCACGTTAAATTCGGTGCCGTATACCGTGGTGCTCACGTCGCCAGCCTGTACCACAAAAGGATGTTCGGCATCGTGCTTCACTTTGAAGTAGGCCTCGCCATCGATGATGACCACACGTTTGCCGTTGATATAATGAGGCGAGAACGACAATTCACTTCCAGCGTGCACGTAAGCTATCGAACCGTCGGGCAGGGTGATGTCGGCGCTGCAACCGTAGGGCACTGAAAGCAGTCGTGGCTTGGCGTCGGCCTGCTTGAGCATATAAGCCTCGCGCGGTATGGCAAGATGGGTGCTTGTCGAGGTAAAGGCTTGGGTTGTGTCTGAGCCGTTGCTTATGGTGGCGTGGCGTGCATGGCGCGCCGCCGTGGTCATGGCAAGACGCTTGGGCAACTGCGTTTCGTCGCCGTTTACGGCTTGGTAACGAAGAATGAAAACCGCAAGAAGCGAAGCGGCAACGGCAAGCAACGAGCCGACAACGGCAATGCGTCTTCCGCCCACGGTGCGAGTTTTGGCTTTCGGGGCATCGTCGGCCTCGCCTTCAGCATGACGGGCCTTGAACATGGCGAGCCTTTGCTCCACGTCTATGGGGCGGCACTGCTTGAGCAGGACGGTCTTCAAGTCGGCCATGTCCTGCCAAGTGTCATCGTCATTATATATATGTGTGTCTTGCATCTTTTCTGGTTTCTTATTCCTTATACGCACGACATCCTTAAAAGGGTACGGCGTTATGTTTTTTTTAGATTTTGGTTTTCTCCTTTCTCTCTCTTATTATGCGCAAAGCCCTCACGATGTGTTTTTTTACCGTGTTGACGCTGATCTGCATCTTCTCTGCCACGTCCTTATATTTCAAGCCGTCAACATAGCATGCCACAAGTATGCTGTGGGTAGGCTCGCCCATACTGTCGAGAACCTCTGCCACTATTCGCTCGCGCTCCTCTTGTTGGTCATATTCCATTGTCTCGATATATCTCGCGCTGTGTGCCGCCACATAGTCGGCATATTGCAATTTCTGCTTCTCATGGCGAAGCTTGTCTATGCACCGGTTGCGCACTTGCGTATATAGGAAAGCGCGCACGGTGGCCTGCCGAACCTCAGAGAGGTTGCCCCACAACTGCTCGAAGACCCCTGACACGATATCGTGGCAGTCGTCATCGTCGGGCACATACCTGAGCGCGAAATAATATAGTGGCTCATAATATTCCCGAAACAAAGAGTCGAAGTCTATGGTTGCGATATTTTGTGTCATCTGTTCTGAAAAACATAGGCAAAGGTAACATTTTTTATCCAATTGCGCAATTTTTCTATCAAAAGCGTACCCTTAATTTTAATTCATACGTATAATATCAAAACAAAGTTAACATCAAAGAGAGAGTATTTATTGAAAGAATGCTTATGAAACACAAATGCGAGAAATGGCTGTTGGCCATAGTGTTGCTCATCTGTTCGTTGCCAATGTTGGCGCAGAATGGTGTGCGGCTGTACATGACCTTCCGCAACGAGCCTCTTCCCTCTGTATTTCTGAGGCTTGAACAAAATTCGAGTTACAAATTCCTGTTCACCTACGACGACGTGAACGAGTATCGTGTCAACGGTGCGGTGAAAGACGCTACATTGCTGCAGGTCGTGGACTACGTCCTAAAGGGCAAGCCGTTCCATTACACCGTCAACGGCAAGTTCATCAACATTGTCAAGGGCAAGAAGGCTGACGACAAAGTAGAAAAAAACAAGATGCGCACGGTGGGCGGATATGTCTACGACGAGAAGACCAAGGAACCGATCATCGGGGCACAGGTCAAGATAGTAGGCACAAACATCGTGACAGTGACCGACCTCAACGGCGCGTTCTCCTTCGACTACTATCTCCAAGGCGATCAGCGCTTGCAAGTGAGCTATGTTGGCATGCTGACAAGCGTTTTGCCCTTGAAAGGCCAGATGAAAATCGCGATGAAGGAGGACTCGAAGACCTTGCAAGACGTGGTGGTTACCGGCATCTTCCGCAAGGCAAAGGAGAGCTATACTGGAAGCGTCAGCACGGTGAGCAAAGAGCAGCTGCAGCAGTTTCGTGGGCAGAACCTCCTGCAAACGTTGAAAAACGCAGATGCCAGCATCAACTTCACCATCGACAACGTGAACGGCTCCAACCCAAACAACCTGCCAAACATCAACATCCGCGGCAACTCATCGCTGCCAATGAGCGTGGAGGCATTCAACTCTGGCGAGAAGAACAATCCCAACACGCCATTGGTCATAATGGACGGTTTTGAGATTTCCCTCCAAAAACTTATGGACTACAACGACGAGGAGATTGAGAGCATCAATATCTTGAAGGATGCCGCCGCTACTGCCATCTATGGCAGTAAGGGCGCCAACGGTGTCATCGTGATAGTGTCGAAGCAACCAGAACCAGGCAAACTGAAGGTCAACGCCGAGGTGGGATTGCAACTGGAGCTTCCCGACCTCTCAAGCTACAACCTGATGAACGCCGCCGAGAAACTGGAATTGGAGCGCAGGGCCGGACTTTATGATAAGAACTATTCCACATCAAGCAACAGCAGCACGTTTGACCTGCTCTACAAGGAAGCATACAACAAGCGTCTGCGCGCCGTGCTCTCAGGGCAGAACACCAACTGGCTCTCCAAGCCCCTGCGCAACGGCGTGGGCGCACGCTATAACCTCAGGGTTGAGGGAGGCAGCAAGGAGTTTCGATGGGCAACCGACTTGCAATACAAAGACACGGAAGGTGCCATGAAGGGAAGCTACAGAAAGAACTTCAACGGCGCGATAACCTTGATGTACAAATACAAGAATCTGACATTCAGGAACTACACTTCCGTGGGTGTCAACAACGCGAAGGAAAGTCCTTACGGCTCATTCAGCAACTATGCCCAGTTGGAGCCCTACGACACGCCTTATGACAGCAACGGCAACCTTCGCAAGCTCCTGGACCCTTTCACCAGCTTCAACTCAAGCCCCGAAAACCCACTCTATAATGCCACATTAGGCTCGTTCGACAAATCCAACTACACGGAGATAACCAACAACTTCTCAATAGAGTGGAACATTCTGCCCGAACTGACATTCAGGGGACAGTTTGGCATAACCAAGAACGACACGGAGACCAACTATTTCCGTTCTCCTGACGACAGTTACTATACCAATTCAAGTACAGGATCAGAATACCAGACCGGCGAGGGGTTCCTGCGCCGTGGCCTCTACCGCTACGGCAACGGCAAAACCTTCTCTTACAACGCCAACGCCACACTGTCGTACAACAAGATTTTCGCGGACCTTCACTCACTCTACGCGGGTGTCAACTGGACAGCCGAGCAGAGCAACTACGACAGCTTCAGCGCGACTTTCGAGGGCATTGCCAACGACGACTTGGCAAAGATCGCCAACGCGAGAAACTACTCCAAGACCGAGCTTCCGTCGGGCAGCAACTCCAAGATGCGCTATTTCGGCGTCACGGGCAACGTGAACTATACCTACAACAACAAGTACTATATAGACCTGTCTTACCGCGTTGACGGCAACTCCTCCTACGGCAGTTCCAAGAAATATGCATCCTTCTGGAGCACCGGCATTGGCTGGAACGTGCACAACGAGGCGTTCCTGAAAGGCAACAAGGTGGTGAACATGCTGAGGCTCAAGGCTTCGTATGGTGAGACCGGAGCGGCAAGCGGAGCGTCGGAGACCGATGCCTACACATATTATAAATATGTGACCGACAACCGCTACATGAGCTGGATGGGAGCCGTGCTCGGAGGATTCGGCAACCCCAACCTAAGTTGGCAGAACACCAAGGAGCTGAACATCGGCACCGAGTTCGGATTCTTCGACAACCGCATCAAGGGTAGTTTCGAGGTATACACCAAGCGCACAGACAATCTCCTCTCCTCCATGAGCATGCCTTTGTCGATGGGTTTCAGCACATATCGCGCGAACATCGGCGAGGTGGAGAACAAGGGTTGGGAAGGAGCCTTGCAGGTGTATGTCCTGAGAAACGAGGCGCGCCGACTCAACGTGATGATTGGAGGCCAACTCGTATACAACCACAACGAGATAACCAAGCTTTCCGACGCCATAAAGCAGCAGAACGAGGCTTACATGCAGAAAGACGCCGACGACGATGACGCCTCGGGCATACAGAACCTCTTCTATGAGGGCAAACCTCAAAACGCAATCTACGCCGTGAGGTCGCTTGGTATAGACCCAAGCACAGGCAAGGAGATTTACCTCGACAAGAACGGCAACATAACCGACCAATGGAAAGCGTCCAATAAGGTCTACTGCGGAAGCAGCGATCCCCTCTATCGCGGCAACCTCAACATGATGGTGCAATGGAGAGACTTCACCTTCAATGCCTCCTTCGGCTACTACTGGGGCGGAAAGACCTACAACTCCACTCTGCGCGACCGCGTGGAGGTGACGCTCAACAGCATTGCAAACTACAACGTGGACAAGCGAGTGCTTGAGCAGCGATGGTACCAGGCAGGCGACGTGGTGTTCTTCAAGAAGCTCAGCAATGAGAGCTCAAAGGCCACGTCAAGGTATGTCATGGACAACAACGTGCTGGAGTTGCAAAGCGTCAGCTTGCAATATAAGTTGCACGGCAACTGGCTGACGAAAAACCTCAAGCTGCAAAGTGCTATATTCGCCATCAACATGAGCGACCTCTTCCATTGGGGCACGATACGCATGGAGCGCGGCACGAGCTATCCTTACGCCCGAAACCTGCAGGGAAGCATTAAGTTACTTTTTTAATAAGACACCATAACCATGAAGAAATATCTTTTCCATATTGCCATGCCCGTCGTGGCCCTCGCCTTGCTCTCCACAAGTTGCAGCGACTGGCTCGACGTGCGCGGTGAGAACATACAGAAAGAGCAGGACCAATACGACAGCTACAAAGGCTTCCGCGACGCTCTCGTGGGTTGCTACATGACCATGGGCTCTGCCGACATCTACGGCGAGAAGCTGAACATGACCGACATCGAGAATCTTGCCGACAACTGGTATTGCACCTCATCGTATGAGACTCAAGCACCTCTGCAATATGAGCTAAGCAACCACCAATACGACAAGGACGAAGCGCGTGCCGCCATCAAGACCATGTATGGCACGCTTTTCACAACCATCTCTTCTGCCAACGTGCTGCTCAAGGGCCTGACGGAGAAAGGCGGCAACATCCCCTCAACCACTACGCGCGACATGATAGAGGGTGAGGCTTTGGCCATACGCGCCTTCTGCCAGTTTGATATTCTCCGTCTCTTCGGCCAACTGCCGCAGGGAGGCACGAAGAAAGTGTCACTGCCCTACAGCTACACTACGAGCATCGACGAGATGCCAAAATACTACGACTTCGATGCTTATGTCGCCAACCTCACCGCCGACATCGAGAAGGCGGAAACGCTGCTGAAGGCGACAGACCCTGTAATGGATACGCCTATCAGGGAACTCAACTCGTCGAGCAGCACGGATGACGACTTCTTGAGATACAGACAGTCGCGCCTCAACTATTGGGCAGTGAGGGCATTGCACGCGAGGATGAACCTCTACATAGGCAAGACCCAGGAAGCCCACGACATGGCAATGGAGATAATAAACGCCAAGACCACCGACGGTTCATCGGTAATGGCACTATGCGGCATGAGCGACCTGCACAATGGCTACAACGGTCTGCCGGGAGAATGCCTCTTCTATCTGAGCAAATACGATGTAAACACGTATGCCAACAAGCTTCTCATCGGAGGAAACAACACCCGTGCCACCACTTCCAACTACCTGCTGAGCCAAGACATGCTGACAGACCTTTTCGCGTCAATACCAAACGCCACCGCGTCGCACAACAGGTATATCTATCTGTGGAACCGGGGATGCAAAAACGTGTCAAACGTCACCATGCCGGCACTGAAGAAGTATTGGTACGACGAGGACGACGCAAGCTCCTACGACTTGACGACCGAGTACCAGATAGTGCCCATGATAAGGCTCTCGGAGATGTACCTCATCGCCATGGAGACCACAACCTCGCTGGATGAGGCGCTCAGCCTCTACAAGACCTACATGACCGACCGCGAGTTTACACTCTACACGCCGTTCACATCGCTCGACGAGGTGAAAGCGGAGATGGTGAACGAATATCGCCGCGAGTTCATAGGCGAGGGTCAGATGTTTTATGTCTACAAGCGTCTGAACAAGACCCAAATGAAATGGAACGACAGCAAGATTACCGAGGACGACTACATCCTGCCCCTGCCGTCATCAGAATATGACCCCGACCAAAAACAGTAAGAGCAATGAAAAAGACAATAATGATGATAAGCATGGCGTTGACACTGGTTGTCAATGTCTCGTGCGAGAAAGACTTGCAAGTGTTCGATGACCCTACATGCCGGTTGAACTTCTACTACGACAACGTGGAGACCACCAAGAATTTTAGGGCCGAATATGCCCAAGGCAGCTTCTCCTTCATATATAAAGGCGACGTGACACAAGACACCGTGTGGGTCGAGATGGAGTCGATGGGCAAGTTGTCGGATCAGGACCGCCCCATAGAGCTTGAGCAGATGGACACCACCGCCACGATGGCAGTGCCAGGCAAGCACTACATAGCCTTCAGCGACCCATCGATGGCAAAATACTACGTCATGCCGGCAGGCAAGGCCCGCACAAAGGTTCCTATAGTTATCCTTCGCGACGCTTCGCTGAAAAATGAGACCGTGGTATTGAAATACCGCATCAAGCCAAACTCTTATTTTGAGAGCGGTTACGGCGTGTTCCAGACACGGTCGCTAGCCATCACCGACAGGCTCTCGGAGCCCTCTTACTGGAAGAAGGCTTTCGACTTTGGCTATTACACCTACTCGCTCTACGACATGATTGGCGAATGGGGTGCCGTGAAGCACCAGTTCATGATAGACGTGACGGGCAAGGCATGGGACGACGAATTCATAGAGAGTTTCATGACGGGCGACCAAACTTATCTCAACTACATATATGGCAAGTTGCAGACCGAACTCGCGAAGACCAATGCTGAGCGTGAGGCACAAGGCCTGCCCGACTTGTGTGAGGAAGACGGCACACCAGTGTCGTTCTGATATTGAACTTATTAAAAGCAAAAGATGATGAAAAACAAGATAACGACACTTCTCATCCTCTTGTCGAGTTTCGCCCTTGGCGGATGCATCGACGACGACAGCACCTTGAGCGACAACTCCATAAAGGAGATAACCATAACCGGTCTTGAAAAAGACTATGCTGCCACCGCATACACCGGACAGCACCTGAAAATAGAGCCTACCGTGACCGAGAGTGGCGACCTCGACTACCTCTGGTATGTCATCAACTCGAAGACGGGCACGACCACGGCCGAAGGAGACACCATCCAGCCCACGATTATTGGGCACGAGAAAAACCTCGACTACGAGGTGAACCTCGCGCCGGGCAACTATCAGTTGCGCATGCAGGCCACAGACAAGTCGACCGGAATCAAGGCATACCAATACGCCTCGCTCACGGTGAGCACGGCGTTCTCGCACGGATTCTACATCATGAAGCAAACGGCCGACGGGAACACCGACATCGACGTGCTCAACGAGGACGGAACGCTCTCGCAAGACGTCCTCTTCAAGACTTCGGGCAGCGCCATGACCGGAAAGCCGCTCGACCTCTGCATACACTACAACTCATGCTTCATCAACGACGAGACAAACGACATGGAGACCACGGACGCAGTTTCGGTGACAACGGATGCCAACAACTTCGCCATATACCGCAACACCGACCTCCAACCTATCTTCGACAGGTCGAACGTGCTGTTTGAGACCATGGACACAAACGAGAAGGTCTACGGCTTCACCTACACCATGATGTCGGGACACATAATGTTCACGTCTGCCGGACCGAGAAATGCGACCGGACCCGACTATAGCGGCAATGCCAACAGCGGAAAATACGGCAACCCGCTCAACGACATAGAGGGTGCCTCGTTCTTCTGCCACGACGTAAAGTCGTATGGTGGAGTATTTGTATGGGACAGCAAGACCCACGGACTCTACTCCATAGACTACAACGGCTACTCCTCGCCACTGCTCTACGATGACCAAAGTGGCAGCGACGTGACGCAGAACCTCACTGGCTACGACTGTCTCGCAGCCGGCTACAGCCTGATGAACGGTGAAGCCACCGCGGTGTTCATACTCAACAACAACACGACGGGAGAGAGATACTTGTACCAAACGAAGACGTCACATATACTGATGTACCTGAAGAGCAGGACCAAGATTCCATCCAACTTCCATCTCGCCAAGGCCAGCACGTTCTCTGTGAATGGCATGAGCGCCAAATACATCTACTGCGTCGACGACAATAAGATTTACGCCACCGTGTTCTCCGGCGACGAGTTGTCGGAGGTGGAGGTGCCCACGGAAATACCGGCAGGGGAGAAAATCACATATGTGGGCAACCAATACTACTACACCGACGACTTCAACTACCTCGTGGTAGGCACACAGAATGGCGACCACTACAAGCTCTACTTCTTCAAACTCGTGGGCGGCGCGCCCGACGGCAAGGCCGTGCTCACCGCAGAAGGCACGGGCGACGTGAAAAGCGTGAAGTATATGCACAACGGTTTCAATTCTAACTATTGGATGTTTGGATATCCGATGTATAATCAAAACAATTAAAATAACAACAACAAAATCATTGAAGCAATGAAGAAACTTATTTTCAGCCTTCTGGTCTCGCTCGTTGGCTTGAGCGGAACGGCACAGACCAACTTCCGAAAGATCACCTTCGCTGAGGGCATTGAGGTTGCCAAGAAAGAGGGTAAACTCGTATTTGTCGACTTCCACACCTCGTGGTGCGGCCCGTGCAAGCGCATGGCCAAGGATGTGTTCCCCAACAAGCAAGTGGGCGAATACATGAACTCGCACTTCGTGTGCCTCGCTATCGACGCCGAGAAAGGTGAAGGCGTGGAACTGGCCAAGACCTACAAGATAAAGGCATACCCCACAATGACAGTCATCCGTACCGATAAGAGCGAGGCTGGCAACGTGGTGGGATACCGTGAGGGTACACAACTAACAAATGAGCTGGAACGCATCATCAACCCCGACATGACCCCTGAGGCACTCAAGGCACGCTACGACAAGGGAGAGCGCACGCCAAAGCTCATCAACGCATACGCATCATTTATATATGACGATGCCTACAATAGCGGCGATCGCGAGAAATTGACCAAAGCTATGGCTGAGGCAAACAACATCGTGGAGGACTACTTCGCAAAACTCAGTACGAAGCAAAAGTTAAGCCTCGACAACAAGTTTATGTATGAGTCTTACGCAAGAAATGTGAACGGCCCAGTGATGCAGTTTCTCATCCATAACCTTGATAAGTTTGCGCCAAGTTTCAAGGAGGAGGCAGACAGCATCATCAAGGCAAACTACAATAACTCATTGGCTGAAGCCGTATGTATGGGCAAATGCACCAGCGCAGGGCTCGACAGCATCGTAAACGACATCAACTTCCTGAAGCTCAACCAAGACGGTGGGTATGACGTGCCTATTGCCATGGCTCGCGCCTATGCCAAGGGCGACATAAACGCGTATATCGAGTTTGCCCACAAAAACTTCACCAAGCTGCCTTCCAATATGCGCACGTATTATGCCGAGGCTTTCGCGGAGCTCTTCAAGGACTGCGACGAAGCCACGAAGAAGCGTGCCGCGTGGATCGTGCGCGACGGTCTCAGTGTCTTGGCTCCCAACACGGTGTACTTCGCTTCAATGCAGCTTAGAAAACTCGAAGGCGAGAGCGGCTACGCTGACCCCGTGAGACCATAATAAACACGAGTCATGAGGGCATGAAAAGACCTAAAAATCATGCCCTTCGGCTTTACAGTGAAAAGACGATGGCTTTTCACTGAAATCGAATCGCCTTATCAGTGCAAAGGCAATGGCTTTCCACTGATAAGGCGATCGTGTATTATGTGGCATGCAAACGTAGAGCCCTTCCTCCTTTTTTATGTCGTTTATATTTTGCGATTAGCAATAAAAAGACTACTTTTGCACGGTAAAATATAAACCATGAGCAAGAGGAGTTCAAAAAACAAGCCTAAGTCTTTCAGCGAGGCCATAGGTATAAAAGACAGATTTGAAAGTGACACGGTCAACTTCTTCGTTGGCCTTGTCATGCTCGCCATAGCCGTATACCTTGTCATAGCCATGGTGAGCTATTTAACGACGGGCCAGGCAGACCAGAGCCTATTGGAATCGCTGAAGCCAGCCGACTTTTTCAATACCAATCACGAGTTCAGCAACACGTGCCGTTCGCTTGGAGCCATTGTTGCTTATTTCCTCATTACCGTAAATTTCGGGCTGCCCGCGTTTGCCATCCCCTTATTCTTCATTCTCGCGGCGCTCAAGCTCATGAGAATATACTCCGTAAGCCTCTTGAAATGGTTCTTCTGCCTGGCAGTTGCCATGATTTGGCTGTCAGCGTTTCTCGCCAAGTTCGTGGCGCCATTGATGGGTGACGAGGTATACAACCCTGGCGGCATGCATGGCTTGATGTGCGTGCAAAGAATTGAGGACGTGGTGGGTACGCCTGGATTCATTGCCGTCCTCATAGTAACCGCCATAGCGTTTCTAACCTATCTCAGCCACGAGACGATAGAGGTGGTCAGGAAGATTCTCAACCCCGTGAAATATTTTAACGACAAGGTAAAGATTACAGTGAACAACCACCCCGTGACGAAAGACGGAGAGTTGCAGACTGATATCGTTGAACCTGATGCGAACACGGCAGAGAACGGTAACACGGCCAACGCGCAAGACAACAATGGCGCGACAAATCCCAACGTGGTTGACCTCACCGACTTGAGCCAGTTTGAGACAAAGTCGAAACCAGCACTCGACAGTGAAGAGCCACAAGCCACGGCCTCGGCTGGGCAAGGAGATGAACCTGCCGAGATGACGGTGGAGAAATCAATGGACGAGCCAAAGGCATCTGGTAGCAATATGGCAACGTTGACAGATCTCGACACGCCTATTAACCCTTGGGAGCCGTTCACGAAATACAAGTTCCCCACATTGGACTTGCTAAAGAAATACGACAGCAAGCCAGTGATCGACATGGAGGAGATAAAGTCGAACAACGCTCGCATCGTGGAGGTGCTGAAGAGCTTTGGAGTGGAAATAAGCAAGATCAACGCTACGGTTGGCCCCACGGTGACACTCTACGAGATTACCCCGGCTGAGGGCGTGAGAATAAGCAAGATACGTGGTCTGGAAGCCGACATTGCCCTTAGTCTGTCGGCACTTGGCATACGTATCATAGCGCCTATTCCAGGCAAGGGCACCATTGGCATAGAAGTGCCGAACAAGAAGCCGCAGATCGTGTCGATGGAAAGCGTGCTCAACACCAAGAAGTTCCAGGAAACAAAAATGGCATTGCCAATGGCGTTGGGAAAGACCATCACCAACGAGGTGTTCATGGTAGACCTTGCCAAACTGCCACACCTGCTTGTGGCTGGTGCCACCGGTCAGGGTAAGTCGGTAGGCTTGAACGCGATAATCACGTCGTTGTTATACAAGAAGCATCCTAACGAGCTGAAGTTCGTGCTCGTAGACCCAAAGAAGGTAGAGTTCAGCATCTACAACAAGATAGCTCCCCATTACATGGCGGCATTGCCAGAGAATGAGGATGAGCCCATCATCACCGACGTGCAGAGAGTGGTGCGCACGCTCAATTCGCTCTGTAAGCTCATGGACCATCGCTACGACATGTTGAAGCTTGCCAACGTGAAGAAGGTTGACGAATACAACGACAAGTTCATTCATCACAAGCTGAGACTGACCGACGGTCACGAGTATATGCCTTATATCGTGGTAGTAATCGATGAGTTCGGCGACCTTATAATGACCGCCGGCAAGGAGATAGAGGCACCTATAGCGCGCATAGCCCAACTCGCCCGCGCAGTGGGCATACACATGATAATAGCCACGCAAAGACCTACCACAAGGATTATCACCGGCAACATCAAGGCCAACTTCCCTGGGCGCATGGCGTTCCGCGTGGCTTCGCAAATCGACTCACGCACCATTCTCGACCGCACTGGTGCCGATCAGCTTGTGGGCCGTGGCGACATGCTCTTCCTCGGTGGTGGTGAGCCCGTGCGTGTGCAGTGCGCGTTCATAGACACGCCGGAGATAGAGTCGGTCAACGACTTCATTGCCGCAGAGCCGGGCCCCGTCGATGCCATGGAACTTCCGGAGCCAGACGACCCCAACGGAGCAGGATTTGGCGGTGGCATTGAAGGAGACGCCAAGAACCTCGACCCATACTTTGATGAGGCAGCCCATGCGATAGTAATATCACAACAAGGCTCAACAAGCATGATTCAACGCCGTTTCTCCATTGGCTACAACCGTGCGGGACGACTGATGGACCAATTGGAGAAAGCCGGCATTGTGGGAGCGGCGCAAGGTTCAAAGCCTCGCGAAGTGCTGTTGCAAGACGAGGCGAGCCTCAACGTGCATCTGGCGCGAATCCATGGCGCGTGAAAGGATAGAACATAGTTTAAACATATAGGATAACTTATTTAGGTTATGAAAAAAGTATTGTTTATCAGCATTCTGTTGACGCTTTGCATGGGCGCGTTTGCCCAAAAAAGCTCACAGGCAATGAAAGTATTGGACAAGGCCACCGCAATAGTCGGAAGAAAGGGAGGCGCGGAGGCCGACTTCTCAGTGTCGGGAAAGAAGACCGGCACGCAGTCGGGCACGATTGCCATAAAGGGCAACATGTTCATGGCTCGCACAGGCAAGGCCATGGTCTGGTTCAACGGAAAGACACAATGGAGCTATCTCAAGATGACGAACGAGGTGAACATCTCCACGCCAAATGAGGCAAAGCGCATGAGCATGAACCCTTACACGTTCATGTCCATGTACAAGAACGGCTACGACTTGTCAATGACAACTTCTGGCGGCAATTATGTTGTGCACATGACGGCACAGAACAAGCAAAGAAGCGTGCAAGAGGCTTATATCACGATAAGCAAAGGATCTTACAAGCCTTCTGCCGTAAAAATGAGACAAGGCAACGACTGGACGACCATCACAATAAGCAATTTCCAGGCTAAGGACCAACCAAACAGCAAGTTCTCTTTCAACCAGAAAGATTTTCCAAAGGCCGATGTAATAGACTTGAGATGACAAGTTGATGTCATTGGACATGACTTTTCAATCGATATAAATTTGGGCTGATATTTCTTACGAAGTATCAGCCCTTTAGATTATCTTGCAATTTGCAACAAAAAAATATCATGGAAAATCTCTGGAAAACATGTCATGATATCCATGAAAAGTAGATGTGAAATGCGTCTCCAGGAACATTAGTTGGCTCAAGGCTTTAAAATCATGTCTTTCAATGACACGAAGCTGTAACCTTTGTGGCGCAGATTCTTTATGACCTTTGGCAGTCGTTTATAGAACTTGTCTGTGCGCTCGGGTGAGGTGCCGAAATGGATCATAAGGAAATGACCATTGAGAGAGTGCGCGCGTTCATAATCGAGCAAACGCTTTTCAATGACATCGCTCGAACGGTAGTTTTTCATCGACGGAATGGTATAGTCGGCATTTGTGCCAGTGCCAGGCGTGAAGTTTATTATCTGCAAGCCCATCTGCCTTGCCCATGAGTACACTGTGGAGTTGTAGTATTCATAAGGAGGGATAAAGAACGGAGCCTTGTCTTGTGTTATGCCGAAACGGGCAAGGGCAGCATAGCTTTTCCTCATGTCGTCCATGAACTGCTGCTTGGTTATGAGCATGGAGTCGCGGTTCTCCCAAGGTGAATAGAGCAAGTGGCCATAGCTGTGGCTGCCTACGTAATGACCATCGGCAACAAGGCGACGCACCACATCTGCATGAAGTTCAAGGAAGCGCCCCGTGAAGAAGAAAGCGCCCTTGATGTTGTTTTTCTTCAAGGTGGATATGATGTCATCGGCACCGTCTGCCCATTCGTCAGCCGTAAAGACCAAGGTTATGTTCTTCTTGTTCGGGTCGCCTTTTATTATGCCTCCCGCCTGCTCATAAACGTTGTTGTCCTCTCCTACCCCATCTTGCGCCATGCCCTCGATGTCGTAAGCAGAGAACGGGAAGGTGAGCGATGCCGTGCCATCCATCGTTGGCTCGTTAGAGCTGTAATCGCTCATGTTGTCATGATAAACCACGTCGCCAGGCTGGAACAACTCATAGTTGTGCGCATCGGCGGCGCGCGCCCCAGTGGTCAGGCTCACGCCTTTCAAGCTGCCAAAGATAGAGGCATAGACGGGGCCGTCTACCAAGCCGCCCGTTGTCGTGCCCTTGTCCAGGTATACGTAGCCTGAATGCGGCTGCGTGGGATATGTGCCGCCCTTGGGCAGCTCAGCTATCATGCTCGTTCCCCACGGGTTGCAACCGAGGAGCCAGTCGCGCAATGAGCCTTCCATCTCCTCGAAGGTGCGGTCTCCGGTGAGTTGTCGGTAGAGTATGCACTGGGTAAGCATTGCCGTGGTGAGGTTGTTTGAGCACCAAATGCCCGGCACGCCCCATAGGAAAGGATGGTTGCGCCCACGCTCCCAAGTCCGCTCTATGCCAGTACGCAGATTTCTTATGAATTCATTTTTAAGTTTCTGACTGTCAGTGAGCTTTGCCAGCTGGTAGTGCCCCATGTTCATGAATGGATACCATTGGTAATGTCGTGCGCTGTCTGCACCCATCCATGGCGTTATTGGCTCGCGTCGACCATATTCCACGGCTTTGGACAAGTAGGTCCGCTCTCCCGTCTTGCGATAAAGTTCCATGGCACCGAGTTCCATGTCGTCAACCCAGTTGTCTTCTTCATAGATGTAGGGCGACACCACGGAAACCGTCTGCGTGTTGCCTGGCTTGTCAACGCCTACTTGGAAAGCGTCGGCGGCCTTATTGCCTATCTTCTCGGCAAACTCAGGATAGAAAGGTTTCAATATAAGCGAGCCAAGGGCGAAATCGCTCGCGAACTTTCCAGCTGTGCTTGCGGCTCCCATGGTGGCATTCATGAATTTGCCACGTTGTTGAGGCTTGCCGTCAACGAAATAAACTGGGCGTTCGGCGTTCTTGCCCCAACCGTAGTCGGCAGGGTCATAGTTTGGCAGCTTCATCGCCACGTGGTCTCGGTCATCGGCAATCTGGTTATATAGTTCGCCTTTCTCCGGGTTCATGCGGTCGAGCCAAGAGAGCCCCCAGTAAATCTCGTCCACGATGTCGGGTATTCCGTTTGCCCCCGGCGTGCCGTCCGCCTTGAAACGGTCGGCAAAGGCCGTGGGATTCTGCATGTAGGCAAACATCATCTGGTATATGGCGTTTGCAGAGGTTGACGTGTATTGAAGCAAGTCGGCGGCGTCGTGCCATCCACCACGCACGTCGATGTGCTGTCCCGATTTAGTGGGATGGTTCACGATAATCGCGTCTTTCTGGTGGCAAGAATCCTTGATGAATGGATTCCATCCACAACGCTGTTGCCTCATATAGTTGAGGGTGAAGTCGGCAACTCCTCTATAGACATGACCATTTACGGGGAAAACCTCTGAACGGCACTCCCCTACCTTTATATAATACACGCCCTTTGTTGTCAACTTGCTAAAGTCAAGCCTGAATGTGGCTTTCATGTTGCCTAGCGCCCCCATGGGCTTAACATCGACAGACGAGAAAGCGAGCCTATTGGTGAACGCGTCTCTTATCTCAAACGCTTTCACGTCGGGCTCGTCTTCACATATCATCACCGCCACCTTGCTGGAAAGGGGAAGGTAGCCAAGCTGGTTTATCCTGATCCATTCGCCTGCCATAACATTGAGCAAGGAGCACATCGACAGGGCAAGTGTCACTAAATATTTTCTTGATTTATTCGTCATAAGGTTGATTTATAATCGAAAAACAAAAACCCTGAGAGTCTTTAAGATTTTTAACTCGCTATCGCTTGCAAAAATAAGAAAAAAAACGTTCATGGGCAATTCTTGCCCCTTTAATTTGCCATTGTAGGGATAAAACCTGAACCTCATTTTATTACAAGAAATAGATTTTATGGTTACCCCCAAAAAATAAAAGCCTAATATCTTGTTTTTTCCTTTGCGTTTTCAATAAAAGACATACCTTTGCAGAAAAATATTAAAACGCTACATTTTATGAAGAGAATCATCATTGCATGCCTTTTCGCTATCATGGGCTTCGCCGCATCATGGGCCAACGACGGAGTTTATTACGGCAGTGGCAACTTCCTCGTTCCCATCCAAGAGACCGACATCTCCGTGGCTAAGGAGGTGCTCACCATCACCATCGGCAGCGACAGCCTTGCACGTGTAGATGTGTATTATGAGTTCATGAACAACGGTGATGCCAAGACCGTGACCATGGCTTTCGAGGCCGACCCTCCATACAACGTTGGGCTGCCCTTGAACCATGAGGGCATACATCCTTTCATCAAAGATTTCACCGTGGTGATGAACGGACAACAGCTTCACAACAAGAACGCCGTGGTGGCGGCATTGCGATCCAACGGGAAGTTCAAGACCATAGATTTTAAGCCCCTCGACCTTACTAAATGGAAGGGCTACGGAGAGGCACCCGACTCGTTGGTGCCATACGAGAACTCTCTTTACAATGCCGAGCTCGACAGCGTAGTAGACCATGCCTATGCCTACTATTTTGAGGCTCCATTCAAGCACGGGCGCAACATCGTGCACCACACCTACAGCTACACAATGAGCAATAGCTTCTCCTACCGCTACGAGATACCCTACTGGTTGACACCTGCCACCAGATGGGCAAACCGCCAAGTGGACGACTTTACGCTCAACATAACGGCAGACGACAACACCGAGTTCTGTCTCTACGACTCGCTGTTCGTCTCGTCCCAGTTCAAGAAAGACTCACGCATGGGATACCTCTACAACCTCACCGACACCGCAGGCAAGACGATGATTGTGGCAAGCGTATGCCCTGGCGACACCGTGACGTGGCACGGCAAGAACTTCCGCCCTACCGACAACATGTCTATCACCCCACCTGCCTGGGACCACGACAACGCCTATTACACGCACCGCGACTCTGAGAAAGTGGTGATAGACAAACATGGCAATAAGGGACGCTATCTTGCCGACTGTGGCGACAGCTATCTCGTAATGGTGCAGGACTATGGCCTTGTGAAAAAGAGTGAGAGTCGCATAGAGGAATACAGCGCAAGGATGGGCAAAGGCATCGTTGTCTTGGACGATGAGACGGTGCGGACACGTGTTAACGTGCGTATGCGCCCCAACGAGAAATGCAAGAAGATTGGCTCCATCGCAGCGCGTCAAGGCGAGCTGCCAGAGGTGTTCCAATGCCTGGGCTTAGTCGACGACGACACTGAGAAATGGGGTGGACTGTGGTGGAAGATAAAGTTTGGTAACAAGGTGGGATACGTGGCACAGCAGTTTATGCTATGGGATTCCATCGACACATATTGATTGTGGGAAGAAAATAGTTTTTGTAAAAAACGCTACGAATATTTGGTTATTAGAAAAAATATAATTACCTTTGCACTCGCTTTTGAAACATAAAGCAAAGCGTAGATCCGCTAGCTCAGTTGGTAGAGCACAACACTTTTAATGTTGGGGTCATGGGTTCGAGCCCCATGCGGATCACAAGGATTCCTGCGGAATCACAAGGGGCAAATCCTAAGAAATT
>CAVKWN010000039.1:0-29038 GCA_963660075.1 Lachnospiraceae bacterium | reverse complement strand
GTTGAATTCATGGATTTTTAGTATTTTTGCGAATGGAACTTAAATCAATTGTGAATGACAAGACCTCTATAGACTATGGCAAAGTATAATATCACAGAAAAGAAAGAAAAGGATGCTGCATATCGAGCATTGGTAAATCCCAAACTTATGGATGAGCTTGAACGTCGTATAAATGATATAATTATTGTCCAAAAGAAATTTAGGGATAAAGACTATTCGGCCAAGCAGCTCGCGGAAGATCTCAACACCAATACGAGATACATATCCGCGGTGGTGAACGTGCGGTTTCACATGAATTATACTTCGTATGTAAACAAGTTTCGCATCCAAGAGGCAATGTCCATGCTCGTGGACAAACGCTATCAAGACCTTAACATGGAAGAAATCTCCGACTTGGTTGGCTTCTCCAATCGTCAGTCGTTTTACGCGTCTTTCTTCAAGTTGAACGGTGTCACTCCGCGCGACTATCGCAAGAAGAGGCTCTCGGCAATGCCGTCGCAAGATGCCAAGCCAAAGAAGAGGGGGCGGAAGGCCGGGTCTAAGAAACAAGCCCAAGGCTCTGCAGGATGAGGAATGACAAGGAGGTTTTTTCTCATATGTCAAAGAAGACTTTTCTCATATATCATAGATAATAATGGATAACACTTTTAATTATTCGGACGAGCGGTTCGCGGACATCCAGATGTTGAGATACCGTATAGACGGTTTCGACGAGCTGGACGCGAAGAGGAAGGCTTATGTGTATTATTTGGCAAAGGCCACGCTCTCGGGACGCGATATCACCACCGATCAATATGGAAGGTTCAACCTTGTGATTAGGAAGACCCTGGAGGACTTGTCGCGCCACTGCGCCGACAAGGATGCCGACGACTACCGGCAGATGGAGGTTTATTTGAAGCGGGTATGGTTCTCCAATGGCATATATCATCATTATGGTCGCGAGAAGTTCGTGCCGGGCTTCTCGGAAGATTGGTTCCGTGGGGTCGTGGGCGCGTTGCCGGCAAGCTGCTTCCCCATTGGCGAATATGCCGACGCGGCGTCATTGCTCGACGCCATTTGCCCCGTTGTCTTCGACCCTTGCGTGTTGCCCAAGCGCGTCAACCAGGCCGATGGCGAGGATCTCGTGCTTACGTCGGCTTGCAACTTCTATGACGGCGTGACGCAGGAAGAGGCGGAACGCTTCTATGAGCAAACGCGCGACCCTGGGGCGGGCGATTGCCAGCCGTCGTGGGGGTTGAACTCCAGGCTGATACGTGTCGGCGGGGAGCTGAAGGAAGACAAGTATACCACCAGCGGGCTTTATGGTGCGGCGCTGAAAAAGATTGTCGGTTGGCTCGAAAAGGCGAAAGGCGTGGCAGAGAACAACCTGCAAGCGAGGTTGATAGACCTGCTCATCGACTATTACACAACGGGCGACTTGCGCCGTTTCGACGAGTTCAGCATAGAATGGCTGAAGGAGCAGGATGGCACCGTCGACTTCATCAACGGCTTCATCGAGGTCTATGGCGACCCGCTAGGCTTGAAAGGCACGTGGGAGGGCATCGTGGAACTGAAAGACGAGAACGCCACGCGACGCACGCGTGCCATAGCCGGCAACGCCCAATGGTTTGAGGATCACTCGCCCGTGGACCCGCGTTTCCGTAAGCCGAAGGTCAAGGGCGTGTCGGCGCATGTGGTGCAGGCGGTGATGCTTGGCGGCGAGGAATACCCGTCGACGGCAATAGGCATCAACCTGCCCAACGCCGACTGGATAAGGGCGCGCTATGGCTCGAAGAGCGTCACGATAGGCAATCTCACCGACGCTTACAACAAGGCTGCGAGAGGCAACGGATTCGACGAGGAGTTTGTCATAGACGATGCCACGCGCGAGATGATAAGGAAGTATGGCGACCTGTGCGACGACCTCCACACCGACCTTCACGAGTGCTTGGGCCATGGCAGCGGCCAGCTGCTGCCCGGGGTGTCGCCCGATGCCTTGAAAGCCTATGGAAGCACCATAGAGGAAGCGCGTGCCGACTTGTTCGGGTTGTATTATCTCGCCGATCCCAAGCTCGTGGAACTCGGCTTGGTGCCCGACGGCGAGGCTTACAAGAGCCAATATTACCACTATCTGATGAACGGCCTGCTCACGCAGCTCGTGCGCATCAAACCTGGCGACCAGATAGAGGAAGCCCACATGCGCAACAGGGCGATAATAGCCCGTTGGTGCCTTGAGCACGCCGATGGAAGCGCGGAGCTTGTGGTGGTGGACGGCAAGACCTATGTGCGAGTTAACGATTACGCGCGCCTGCGTCATGTCTTTGGCTTGCTGCTCGCGGAGATACAACGCATAAAGAGCGAGGGCGACTACGACGCGGCAAGGGCTATGGTGGAAAACTATGGCGTGAAGATAGACGCAACGTTGCACAAGGAGATTCTCGCAAGGTACGAGAGGCTCGACATCGCGCCCTACAAGGGCTTCATAAATCCGAGGATGAATGCCGTGGTGGATGCCGACGGCAACATCGTTGACGTGAAACTCGACTACACCGAAGGCTACTCGCAGCAGATGATGAGATACTCTCGGGAGTACGGGCTGCTTTGAGAACCTGAAACACGTGAGTTTTCCACATGGATTTTACCTCACATGGATTTTACCTCATACGGATTTTTTCCTCACACGGATTTAAAAGATTTAAAAGATAGCTACGCCGCAAGCGGCTACGCGATGGTCAACAGACCATAATCGGTGGTGCACGTCCGTATCCCCGAATGGCGGAAACGCGTAATTAACTATTACGTGCATGGTATGCGTAATCGGCGAAGCCGAAATCTTTAAAATCTTTTAAATCCGTGTGAGGAGAAAAACCGTGTGAAAAGATAATCGTGTGAGAAAAGACGTGGACGAAAGGCTCGCGAGGAAAATCCCCGTGTGAGGAAAAACGTGCGAGGAAGAGACGCTCGCGCGAATCAATATGCATACTTTTTAAAAAAACAATAGCAAACAAGACAGCAAATGACAAGAGAAGAAATAGACGGCAAGATAAAAGAGCTGAAGCGCGGCTTTAGGCTGATGATGAACGGTGAGGCATCGCGGTCGATGCGCGAGAAAGGTCTCGACTATCACCTTAATTGGGGCGTGCCGTTCATGCAACTGAAGCAGATGGCGGCGGACCTGCCACGCGACTACGACTTCGCCATAGCCTTGTGGAAAGAGGACATACGCGAGTGCAAGATCCTCGCAACGTTGGTCATGCCCCACGACAAGATGCCCGAGGAGGTGGCTGAGATATGGATGGAACAGACCCGCTCGCAGGAAATGGCGGAGATGCAGGCGTTTAACCTCTACCAATACGTCAGTTACGCGCCAAAGCTTGCCTACCGCTGGATGGCCCTCGACAACACGGTAAAGGAAATATGCGCCTACGACATCCTGGGTCGCCTCTTCATGAAGGGTATGGAGCCCAACGAGCGAGGTATCAACGAGTTTGTGGACCAGGCGGTTACGGCGTTGAAGTCGCCGTCGGCAGGGTTGCGCCACGCTGCCATGAACGCCCTGACGCGTTTCGCCGACTTGGGGCTTGTCTATGAGCGTCTCGCCAATGCCGCGCTCAAGCGTGAAGGCTTTGATTTACTGTAAGGTATGGCATGAGCTATGTCAAAACTTTCTTAAAATAAACGTCTTCATATCCTTTTTAATATAATTTAGGTCGCTCGGTTGCGCTTCTCGAAAAGAAATTTGTACTTTTGCGTATCGAAAAAATAAATACGGAATATTCAAAAGTCAAATTTCTCAATTATGGCAGAATCAGTAGATATTCGTGAACTGAACATCCTTATAGAGCAGCAGAGCGGCTTTGTCAATGACCTGACGATGGGCATGGGCAGAGTGATTGTCGGCCAGTCGCATTTGGTCGACTCCCTGCTCATTTCCCTGCTTAGCGATGGCCATATCCTCTTGGAGGGTGTGCCGGGCTTGGCAAAGACCTTGGCCATCAAGACCTTGTCGCAACTCGTTGACGCCGATTTCTCACGCATACAGTTTACTCCCGACCTCCTTCCTGCCGACGTGGTGGGTACCATGGTCTATTCGCAGAAAGACGAGAGCTTCCATGTGAAGAAAGGCCCAGTGTTCGCCAACTTCGTATTGGCAGACGAGGTAAACCGCGCTCCGGCAAAGGTGCAGAGCGCACTGCTCGAGGCCATGCAAGAGCATCAGGTCACCATTGGCGACCAGACGTTTGACCTGCCCAAGCCGTTCCTCGTGCTCGCCACGCAGAACCCCATAGAGCAGGAGGGAACCTACCAGTTGCCGGAGGCGCAGGTAGACCGTTTCATGCTGAAGGTGGTGATTGGCTACCCGACGATAGAGGAGGAGAAGAGGATTATCAGGGAGAACGTGCAAAAGACGTTCCCGAAGGTGCAGCCGGTGTGCAGCGCCAACGACATTCTGAAGGCTCGCGAGGTAGTGGGCCAGGTGTATATCGACGAGAAGATAGAGCAGTATATCGCCGACATAGTGTTTGCCTCCCGTTTCCCCGAGCGTTACGGTTTGGCAGATTTGAAAAATATGATTACCTTTGGAGGCTCGCCTCGCGCGAGCATCAACCTCGCCAAGGCAGCGCGTGCCTACGCTTTCATCAAGCATCGCGGCTACGTGGTGCCAGAGGACGTGAGAGCCGTAGCCCACGACGTGATGCGCCATCGCATAGGCTTGTCGTATGAGGCGGAGGCCGCCAACGTGACAAGTGAGGAAATTGTAAGTCAAATCATCAATAAGGTGGAGGTGCCTTAATGGATACTTCTGAGATTCTTGGAAAAGTAAGGAAGATAGAGATAAAGACCCGCGGACTGAGCCAAAACATCTTCGCCGGGCAATACCACTCCGCCTTCAAGGGCAGGGGCATGGAGTTTGCCGAGGTGAGGGAATACCAGTTTGGCGATGACGTGCGCGACATCGACTGGAATGTCACGGCGAGGCTGCACCGCCCCTACGTGAAGGTCTTTGAGGAGGAGCGTGAGCTTACGGTCATGCTCCTCGTCGACGTGTCTGGCTCGCTCGACTTTGGCACCGCAAGCCAGACAAAGCGCGACATGGCCACGGAGATAGCCGCCACGCTGGCCTTCTCTGCCATACAGAACAACGACAAGATAGGCGTGATCTTCTTTTCCGACCGAATAGAGAAGTATATTCCACCAAAGAAAGGACGTAAACACATCCTCTATATCATAAGGGAGATGCTCGACTTCCATCCCGTGAGCCACAAGACCGACATAGCCGCTGCCACGGCGTATCTGACACGCGTGATGAAGCGGAGGTGCACGTCGTTTGTCATCAGTGACTTCTATGACAACAAGGACTTCCAGAAAGAGATGGAGATAGCCAACCGCAAGCACGACATGGTGGCGATACAGGTCTACGACCAGCGAGCCAAGACCTTGCCCGACATAGGGCTGCTGAAGGTGCGCGACGCCGAGACGGGCCATGAGATGTATATTGACACGTCGAGCAAGAAGCTCCGCCGAGCCCATACCGCATACTGGATGAAACGCGAGGAGCAACTGAAGACGACGTTCGCCAAGAGCAAGGTCGACTGGGTGTCGATAGCCACCAACGAGGACTTCGCCAAGTCGCTGATACTTCTCTTCAAGAAAAGAGCATAATTGACATTGCGATGAAAAGAAATGCTAAATACATATTGACGCTCATGCTGCTGTTGCTGTCGGTAGGGTTGAAAGCCCAGGTGACGGTGGAGCAGACTGTCGACTCCGTGGCCATGCTCATTGGCGAGCAGACCAAGTTGAGGCTGACGGTCACCTTCCCCAAAGGCTCTACGCTGCAATGGCCAAAGCTGAAGGAACGCCAATATGTCGTGCCGGGCGTGGAGATAGTGGAGTCGCCAGCTCCAGACACGTTGAGCTCCGGACAGGAGATGAAGGTTGAGAAAGCCTATGTCGTCACCTCGTTCGGAGAGCGCCTCTATGCCATCCCTGCGCTGACCGTGAAAGTGAACGGCAAGCCTTACAAGGGCGGGACATCGGCGCTGAAGGTCATAACGGTAGACGTGGACACGCTGCACCCAAACCAGTTTTTCCCGCCTAAGGACGCACAGGACAATCCGTTCGAGTGGGCAGAGTGGAGCCCCTACTTCTGGCTTTCCGTGCTGGTGCTGCTGATATTGGTTGCCGGCGCATACCTCTTCGTGCGCCTGAAAGAGAACAAGCCCATCATCACGAAGGTGCGCATAGTGCGCCATGTGCCGCCACATCAGCGAGCCTTGAGCAAGATAGAAAAGATCAAGATGGAGCATCTGCAGGTGAGCGATGACCAAAAAGCGTATTACACGCAGCTCACCGACACCTTGCGCCAATACATCAAGGAGCGCTTCGGCTTCAATGCCCTTGAGATGACTTCCGACCAGATTATAGACCACTTGCAAGCCGCCGGCGACCGCAAGATGATAGACGAGCTGAGGCAGCTGTTCCAGACGGCTGACCTCGTGAAGTTCGCAAAATACTCGACGCAGCTCAACGAGAACGACATGAACCTCGTGAAGGCCGTCAACTTCATCGACGAGACGAAGCAGGAAGGACAGGCGGTAGAGGAAAAGATAGTGCCGCAACTCTCCGACGACGACAAGAAGGTGAGGTCGAACCGCATCACCATAAAGACGCTCTTGTGGATTGGCGGAGTGGTGGTGGCATTGCTCCTGGCTTACATTATATATAATGTATATATGCTGATGGTGTAGGCCTTGAGAGTTGCTATATATAATAATGTGAAAAATGGAATTCGCGAATAAAGAATATTTCTTGCTGCTGTTGCTGCTTATTCCTTACGTGTTGTGGTATTTCCTCGGAAGGAAGAAGAGTGAGCCAACGATGCGTATGAGCGACACGCGGGCGTATCTCAATGCCCCGAAGAGCTGGCGAGAGCATATCATAAACTTGCCGATGCTTCTGCGTTGCATTACGTTCACGCTCATTGTCATCGTCCTTGCCCGTCCGCAGACCCACAACTCTTGGGGAAACAAGACGGTGGAAGGCATAGACATAATGCTCGCCATGGACGTGTCTACGTCGATGCTCGCCGAAGACTTGAAGCCTAACCGCATAGAGGCGGCAAAGGATGTGGCAGCCGACTTCATATCGGGCAGACCCGACGATAACATTGGCTTGACCATATTCGCAGGCGAGGCGTTTACCCAATGCCCAATGACAACGGATCATGCCTCGTTGCTCAACTTGCTGCAAAACGTGAGGACAGACATTGCCGCGAGGGGACTGATACAAGACGGCACCGCCATAGGAATGGGCCTTGCCAACGCCATATCGCGCTTGAAAGGCTCGAAGGCAAAGAGCAAGGTCGTGATATTGCTTACCGATGGATCAAACAACATGGGAGACATCTCGCCCATGACGTCGGCGCAGATTGCCAAGTCGCTTGGCATACGTGTCTACACCATTGCCGTAGGTACCAACAAGGTGGCACCATATCCGATGCCCGTGGGCGGGACGGTACAGTATGTGAACATGCCGGTAGACATCGACACGAAGACCCTTAGCGAAATCGCCGCCACGACCGACGGAAACTTCTACAGGGCTACGAACACGACGCAGCTGAAGAAGATATACAAAGATATCGACCAGTTGGAGAAAACCAAGATGGACGTAAAGAAGTTCTCGAAACGCTATGAGGCTTACCAGCCATTTGCCCTTGCGGCAGTGCTTCTGCTTCTTCTGGAGATACTCCTTCGAAACACGGTGCTGCGACGTCTGCCGTAGCAGGTAGAGAGATACAGTGGTGTTTCGCTTCATTTATATGAGAATTAAATAGTGTAAGAACTTAACGATATGCTTCGATTTGAAGACCCTATATATCTGTTGTTGTTGTGGCTGATACCATTGCTGGCATTGGTAAGGCTGATTGTGTGGCGACAGCGCAAGGCAAAGTTGCGGAAGTTCGGTGATCCGACTCTGATAAAAGAACTGATGCCCGACGTTTCGAAGTTTCGTCCGTCGGTAAAGTTTTGGTTGCTGAACTCAGCCCTCGCCGTGCTCATCGTCATGTTGGCACGCCCTCAGATGGGCGCGAAAATATCGCATGAGTCGCGCAATGGCATTGAGGCGATAATCTGTATGGACATATCCAACTCCATGCTTGCGCAGGACGTGGCACCCAGCCGTCTCGACAAGAGCAAGATGCTTGTGGAGAACTTGGTCGACCATTTCACCAACGATAAGGTTGGCTTGGTGGTGTTTGCCGGTGACGCCTTCGTGCAATTGCCCATAACGAGCGATTATGTCTCGGCAAAGATGTTTTTGCAAAACACCGACCCTTCGCTTATACAGACGCAAGGCACCGATATCGGCAGGGCCATCAACGTGGCCATGCACAGCTTTACTAAACAAGACAAGGTCGGGCGTGCCATAATAGTCATCACCGATGGCGAGGACCATGAGGGTGGCGCTGAGGAAGCTGCGGCAGCAGCCAAGAAGCAAGGCATCAACGTGTTTATCCTTGGAGTAGGAAGCCCGAAGGGAGCGCCGATACCATTGGGAGACGGCAACTACATGAAGGACGCAAGTGGGCAGACTGTGATGTCGGCCCTCAATGAGCAGATGTGCAAGGAGGTAGCAAAAGCGGGTAGTGGCACTTACATCCATGTAGACAATACCGCCGACGCGCAGGAAGAACTGAACGATCAGATAACAAAACTGCAAAAGGGTGAAACTGATTCCGTGATATACAGTGAGTATAATGAGCAGTTTCAGGCTTTTGCCATCTTCGCCATCCTCATTCTCATCGTGGAAGTGTGTGTCTTGGAGTCGAGAAACCCCAAGTTGAAAAACATCAAGCTGTTTAAGAAAAGAAAATAACATGAGATTCTATAAATACATCTTGTTGTTGGCTCTGTGCGTGTTGACATTCGCTGAAGTCAGCGCGCAAAGCGACAGGCAGTTTATCAGGAATGGTAATCGGCTATATCGCCAGCAAAACTATGCCAAGGCGGAAATAGAATACCGGAAGGCTCTAAGCAAGAACCCGTCGAACCCGCAGGCCTTGTATAACTTGGGCACGGCGTTGCTCATGCAACAGAAAGACAGTGCCGCGGTGGAACAATTGCAGAACGCCGCAAAAACCGAGACCTCAAAGCATCGGAAGGCAATGGCGTGGCATAATATAGGCGTGGCTTGCCAGAAGCACAAGCTTTTCTCCGAAGCCATAAAAGCTTATGAGGAAAGCCTGAGAAACAACCCGGCAGACAACGAGACAAGATATAACCTTGCCTTGTGCATGAGGCAGCAAAAGGACCAAAAGAACCAAGACAAGCAGCAAGACAAGAACAAGAACAAGCAGAACAAGAACGATAAAGACAACAAGGACAAGAATCAAGACAAGAACCAAGACAAGCAGCAACAGCAACAAAAGCAACAGCAGGAGAAGATGAGCAAGGACAACGCCGAGCAACTTCTCAACTATGCCGAGCAAGCGGAAAAGCAAACCCAGCAGAGACTCAAGAAACATGAGGCGCAACCTCAGCGAAAACGCTTGGAAAAGAACTGGTGATGACTCAGTGCTTGTATGGATTTTAAGGGGTTAATGATCAAATAATATATGACGCAACGTTTACTCTTATATATCTCGATTATCTTAGGCTTCCTGATTGATGGCGTGGGCTATGCCAACGCGCAAATATCAGTGTCTGCGCCATCGAAGGTGTCGGCAGGTGAGAACTTCCGGATAGCTTATACCATTAATACGCAAGACGTGGAGGATTTCCGTGCTGGAAACATCCCCTCAGGGCTTGAGCTTATTGCGGGTCCGTATACCTCGCAGCAGAGCAGTTACCAAATGATTAATGGTCACACGTCGAGCTCCTCGTCAATCACCTTTACATTTACGGTCTTCGCGGCAAAGGAAGGTGTATATACTGTTCCCGCGGCACACGCGCGTGTCAGGGGGCGTAACATGGCGTCACGATCCGTGCGCATAACCGTAAGCGGACGCGCAAGAAGCAATGGTGGCGCTCCGCAAATGCACCAAGATGGTGGAGGGCAGCAGCCACAGGTAGCGCAAGCGGGCTCGGAGATTACGGGTAAAGACTTGTTTATCAAGGTGACGGCCAACAAACGGCGGGTCCACGAGCAGGAGCCGGTGCTACTCACATACAAGGTTTACACTCTTGTGGACCTAACGCAGTTGGAAGGCAAAATGCCCGACCTGACGGGATTCCACAGCCAGGAGATACCATTGCCACAACAGAAGAGCTTCCATGTGGAGAGGGTGGACGGTCGTCCTTACCGCTGTGTCACTTGGAGCCAGTACTTGATGTATCCCCAGATGACGGGTTCGCTTCAGATTCCATCCATCACCTTTAAGGGAATAGTGGTTCAACAGAACCGCAACGTGGATCCTTTTGAGGCATTCTTCAATGGCGGATCGGGCTATGTGGAGGTGAAACGCAATATCGTAGCCCCTGGATTGTCAGTCCAGGTAGACCCATTGCCGGCAAAACCAACAGGATTCTCAGGAGGTGTAGGCAAATTCAACATCACCGCAACTGTTAGCAGCAAGGAGGTCAAGGCTGGCACACCCATCACCCTGAGGGTCGTAGTGGGAGGCACTGGCAACCTAAAGCTCATAAAGCAGCCTGTGGTGGAGTTCCCAAAGGGATTCGACAAGTATGACCCGAAGGTGACCGACAAGACAAAACTTACCAATGCCGGAGTAGGTGGAAACATGGTTTACGATTTTCTTGCCGTGCCTCGCAACCAAGGCAAGTATACCATTCCGTCGGTCTCGTTTATATATTACGATGTTGACGCCAATGCCTACAAGACGTTGCATACCAAACCGTTTGTTGTCAACGTAACGCCGGGCGATGGCAAGGGCTCTACGGAGAGCTACGATAAGGTTATCGACAACGACATCCATTCCATAAAGACAGGAGACTCAAGTGCGTCCGCTTCCGGCAAGCTTTTCTTTGACAGCGTGGCATATTGGGTTTGCTTACTGTTGCCTTTGTTGGCTTTCGTGATACTTCTCATAGTCTTCCGTCATCGTGCAATAGAAAATGGCGACATAGTGAAGATGCGGGGCAAGCGTGCAAACAAGATTGCCAGAAAACGCTTGAAGAGGGCAAGCAAGCTGATGTTTGAGCACAACACCGCGGAGTTTTATGATGAGGTTCTACGTGCATTGTGGGGATATGTCAGTTACAAGTTGAACATGCCTGTGGAAAGTCTCTCACGCGACAACATAAAGGAAAAGCTCGCTCAGCGCGGAGTGGGCGAGGGCATTATCGGTAAGTTTATGTCGGCCCTTGAGGAGTGTGAGTTTGAACGTTATGCCCCGGGTGATGAGTCTGGAAACATGGAGAAGACATTCCAATCGGCAATGACCGCCATTGTGGAAATAGAAGATGTAATGAAGAAAAGAAAATGATAAAGCACCATTTCAATATAATTGTCATCACGCTCTTGGTGATGTTCCTTAGCCCGACTTCGGGTTCTGCCCTCACAAAGGAGATTGCAGACAGTTGCTATCGGCATGGCAATTATCAGCAGGCCATATCTGATTACAAGTCATTGCTGCGGCAAGGAACGTCGGCTGACTTGTATTATAATCTTGGCAATGCGTATTATCGTTCCGACAGTATAGCCCAGACCATTCTTTGTTACGAGCGAGCTTACAGGCTCTCGCCGAGCGATGCCGACGTGAAGTTCAACCTTCAGTTCGCCCGTTCCAAGACCATCGATAAGATAACTCCGGAATCCGACAATTTCTTTGTGGCGTTATACCGCAATGTGGTTTCTTTTGCCAATGTAGACACATGGGCGCTATGGAGCATAGGCAGCGTTGTGGTGGCACTCTTCCTCATGCTTTGCTATCTTTTTGCCTCGCCGCTATGGCTCCGCAAGGTTGGCTTCTTTGGCAGCGCTGCTTTCTTAGTGGTGTTCGTGTTCTCCACGCTCTTCGCATGGCAACAGAAATATTGGCTTCAGCACGGTTGTGGAGCCATTGTCATATCGCCGTCCATTAATGTCAAGACAACCCCTGAAGACAAGAGCCCAGACGCTTTTGTAATTCATGAAGGCACACGAGTGGACATAATAGACGATGGGCTGAAAGGCTGGAAGCAAGTTGAGCTTGGTGATGGAAGGGAAGGCTGGATAAAGTCTGGCTTGATAGAAAAAATTTGATGATGCTTGGAGGTTTCTTGTCAGTTGACCTGTCATTGTTGCGCTTCTTTAATGGCGACAACTCTGTTTACTTCGACGCGTTAGTCCCGATATTGACGTCCGGGTTGACGTGGATACCTCTTTATGTTGCCTTGTTCTATCTTGTCGTGAAGAATCATGAGACCATGGCTCAGATTGGGCTTGTCGTTGGCGCGGCTGTGATGTGCGTGTTTCTTGCCGGTGGTGTAGGCGACTTCATCGTCAAGCCTGCGGTGGGAAGATTGCGCCCATGCAACGACCCTATGGTCAAGATGCAGTTGAACCTCATTGTTGGCACGCTGAGCGAAAGCTATAGTTTCTTCTCGTCGCATGCCGCCAACACGTTCTCGTTGGCGATGTTTTTCAGTTTGCTTGTGCGTGACAGGTTATTCACGACAGTAATGTTTCTATGGGCGTTGCTCAATTGTTGGACACGGTTGTACCTGGGCGTGCATTACCCGACCGACATTCTTTGCGGAATGCTTTATGGCTCTTTCGTGGGAGGCATGGTTTACTTGGCGTTCTACAAGTTGTTTTACAAGTTAAACATCAAGTTTCAATACATATCATCACATTACACGGCATCGGGTTATGCCAAGGCCGACATAGACGTGGTAGTGGCGACATTAGTGCTCACCATAGCGACAGCGTCGCTTTGGGCGTTTGGTGATATCTCGATATGAATCAATAAAAGGAAATGGACACAAAACATATAAGAATAGACGATTATAACTATAATCTCCCTGACGAGCGTATTGCGAAGTTCCCCTTGAAGGAGCGTGACCACAGCAAGTTGTTGGTGTACAACAAGGGCAAGCTGTCGGATGATGTCTTCTATAACCTTCCGCAGTATCTTCCACAAGGAGCGTTGATGGTCTTCAACAATACGAGGGTTATCCAGGCGCGTATGCACTTCCGCAAGGAGACAGGCGCGCTTATAGAGGTTTTCCTTATGGAGCCCGCCCTTCCTGCCGACTACGAGCAGATGTTCCAGTCGACATCCCATTGCAGTTGGCTCTGCATGATAGGCAACCTCAAGAAATGGAAGGAAGGCTCATTGAAGAGAGACTTTGAGATTAAAGGCCACAAGCTCACCCTGTCCGCGACTATGGACAGGAACAAGGCCATAGAGAAGGGTGGGGGCACTAACTATTGGGTCGATTTCGAATGGGATGCCGCGGAGGTCAATTTCGCGGAGATTCTCGATGCCGTAGGCGAACTGCCCATTCCGCCATACCTCAACCGTAAGACAGAGGAGAGCGACAAGACCACTTACCAAACGGTCTATTCCAAGATCAAGGGTAGCGTGGCTGCCCCCACGGCAGGCTTGCACTTTACCGACAAGGTGCTGAAAGATGTCGATGCCCATGGCATCATTCGTGATGAAGTGACATTGCACGTTGGAGCGGGAACGTTCAAGCCCGTGAAGACGGAGGAAATAGAAGGTCACAAGATGCACTCGGAGTATATCGTGGTGCATCGCCACACGTTTGAGCGCCTCCTGCAACACGAAGGCAAGGCGATAGCCGTTGGCACCACGAGTGTCCGCACGCTTGAGAGCCTCTATTATGTCGGCGTGAAGATTCTTCGCAATCCCAATGCCACGGAAGAGGAGCTGGGAGTGGAGCAGTGGGAGCCTTACGATTTGCCACACGACGACGCGGGCCTCGTGATTGTAGATAGCAAGCCAGTGCAAGTGTGCGACTCGATAAAGGCGATACTCGACTATCTCGACCGCGACGGCCTTGAGGCGCTGCACACGTCCACGCGAATCATCATAGCCCCGGGATATGTTTACAAGATCGTGAAGATGCTTGTCACCAATTTCCATCAGCCAAAGAGCACCTTACTCTTGTTGGTGAGCGCATTCCTCAAGGGTAGTTGGCGAGAGGTCTACGACTATGCGTTGGGCCATGGTTTCCGTTTCTTGAGCTATGGCGACTCCAACTTGCTTATACCATAATATAAAACAAGAAAGATAGTATGAAAATAGGAGATAAAGTAAAGTTTCTTAGCGAGATAGGAGGCGGGAAGATAGCCGGTTTCCAAGGTAAGAATATAGTGTTGGTGGAAGATGAGGATGGGTTCCAGATTCCTACCCCGGTCGCTGAGGTCGTGGTGGTAGAAAGCGAGGACTACAGCACGGCCAATGTCATCAATCGCCGTGCCGAGGCCCAGGAACAGAAAGCCGCCGAGACGCCATTGCTGCGTGGCCACCGCTCCGTGAAGGCCATGATGCAGGAGGGACAAGATGATGACATCGACATGTCGGCACCCGACATGGTTGACCTTTCCAAGGATGTAAGCTTCCGGCCTAAGGCTGAGGAGCGCAAGGGCGGCAATCAGTTGTCTGCTTATATAGCTTTCGCGCCGACAAACGGCAGCAGCCAGGATACGCCGCGCTTTGAGTCTTATTTTGTCAATGACAGCAACTATTACCTCCGTTATGTCATCCTCGCGGTAGAGGGCAACAGTTGCTCCCTCAAGAACGAGGGAGAGGCGGAGCCTAACACTAAGGTGTTCATAGAGGAGATGAACGCCCAGGATATCAATCACGTGGGCAGACTTGTGGTGCAGCTTCTTGCCTACAAGCGCGACAAGAACTTCATATTGAAAGCTCCCGTAAGCGTGGAGTTGAGGCTTGAGCCTTTGAAGTTTTACAAGACTCACACTTTCGAGGACACGCCTTTCTTCGAGACTCCCGTATTGCTGTATACCATCATAGAGAACGACAAGGCTGTCCGTCCACTTGTGGTGGACGCAAAGGAACTGAAGAAGGAAATGTACAGCGATGCTGACGCCCAAGGCCATGGAGAGGCAACCGCCAACCAGAAAAAGCAGCTCGTGCGTCGTTATGAGGACACACAAAGCAAGGGCAACGCTAAGAACGCACCATATATACGAAACCGTGGCCTCGACGATGCCATTGTCGTCGACTTGCACGCTGAGACGTTGCTCGACACCACGCAGGGAATGCAAGCGGGCGACATACTCGAATATCAGATGAAAGTGTTTCGCGACACCTTGAAACAATATGAGAACAAGAAAGGCCAGAAACTCGTCTTCATCCACGGCAAGGGTGCCGGGGTGTTGAGGCGCGCGCTCATCAACGAGCTGACCTATAAACACAAGTCTTACCAGTGGCAAGACGCGTCGTTCCAGGAATATGGATATGGCGCCACACAAGTCACTATTAGATAAATGCCTATATGAAGTACGGATTTGTAAAGGTGGCGTCGGCGGTACCCACGGTGAAGGTTGCCGACTGTGTCAGTAACATTAAGGAAATTGAGTCGCAAATAGCCATGGCAGAGGGGCAAGGCGCCGAGATCATAGTCTTTCCCGAGCTCTGTGTCACGGGTTATACCTGTCAGGATCTCTTTCGCCAGCAACTCCTCTTGGACGCTACGGAGAATTGTGTGATGCAGCTCTTGGAGTTCTGCCGGCAGCTTGACATCATCTCTATCATAGGCGTGCCTTTGATAGCTGGTGACTTGTTGCTCAACTGTGCCATTGTCATTCAGCGTGGCAAGATTCTCGGTATCGTGCCCAAGACATTCCTTCCCAATTATAGCGAGTTCTATGAGAAGCGGTGGTTCGCCTCTTCGCAGGACTTGCGTCCCAAGGAGATTCGTTATGCCGGCCACACGGTTTTCGTCACCGCGGCGCCCCAGCTGTTCCGTACCGACGACGGCGTGCTGTTTGGCGTTGAGATTTGCGAGGACGTTTGGGCTCCCACACCTCCGAGCAACCATCTCGCCTTGGCTGGTGCCGACATCATCTTTAACCTCTCGGCTAGCGATGAGCTTATAGGCAAGCACGATTATCTCAAGAGCCTGCTCTGCCAGCAGAGCGCGCGCACCATCTGTGGTTACGTGTACAGTGGTGCAGGCTTTGGCGAGAGCACCCAGGACGTGGTCTACGGAGGCAACGCCTTGATTTACGAGAATGGGAAACTGCTTGCCGAGAGCGAGCGTTTTGCAATGGACAGCCAACTCATTTTCGCACAAATCGACGTGGAGAAACTCAACTCCGACAGGCGAAGCAACACGACGTTCGTAAACGCCCAGCGACGCATGATAGACGAGGATATACATATAGGTCGTGCCGAGGCCGCTGTCGTGCCCCACGATTTCACGCTTGAGCGGAACGTGGACCCACACCCGTTTATCCCTTCCGATGGTGACATGCAGAAGTCGTGCGACGAGATTTTCAACATCCAGGTGATGGGTCTCGCCAAGCGCATCCTTCACACCCACGCCAAGACGGTGGTACTTGGCATCAGTGGCGGTCTCGACTCCACTCTCGCGCTCCTTGTTTGCGTAAAGACCTTCGACAAGCTCAAGCTCGACCGCAAGGGCATAGTTGGCGTTACCATGCCAGGATTCGGCACCACGGGGCGCACGCATCGCAATGCCGTGAGCCTGATGCAGAGCCTTGGCGTCACCATGCGCGAGATTAACATATCCAAGAGCGTGATGCAACATTTCGAGGACATAGGGCATGACCCTGACGTGCATGACGTCACTTACGAGAACTCCCAAGCACGTGAGCGCACGCAGATTCTCATGGATCTCTCCAACAAACTCAACGGACTGGTCATAGGCACGGGAGACCTTTCTGAGCTCGCCCTCGGTTGGGCCACTTACAACGGCGACCACATGTCGATGTATGGCGTCAATGCGTCCATACCAAAGACGTTGATAAAATACTTGGTGAGGTTCGTGGCGCAGACTGTAGACGACCAGTCGGCATCAACCCTGTACGACATCATTGCCACTCCAATATCGCCAGAGCTCATACCTGCCGACGATGAGGGCAACATTCTGCAGAAGACCGAAGACCTTGTGGGCCCTTATGAGCTTCACGATTTCTTCCTCTATCATTTCCTTCGCAATGGCTTCAGTCCGCGAAAGATATTCATGCTTGCAAAGAAGGCGTTTGGCAACGGCGTAGCCACCGACGAGGGCGAGGGACACTATTCCGACGAGGTAATCCTTCATTGGCTTGGCACGTTCTGTCGCCGGTTTGTCAACCAGCAGTTTAAGCGCTCTTGCTTGCCAGACGGCCCCAAGGTGGGTTCCGTGACGTTGTCGCCACGAGGCGATTGGCGCATGCCATCCGATGCCATGGCCACTTTGTGGTTGGACGAGGTCGCTCAGCTCTCCGCCTCTGTCTCAGGCGAGGTCATCAACAATTAACATTAGGTCACAACAATATAAATTCAATTTGTCATGATTATTGATTTCGAGAAGATTCCCGAGGCTCATCTCACGGGTTTCAAGGGAGGAAAGGGTCATTTGGACACACGCAACTATGTAGACGACAACGTTAAGATAATGTATTCCACGCTCCGTCCGGGCGCTTCGAGCGGCTTGCATGTACACGAGGGCAACTCGGAGATTATCTTCGTCGTTAGCGGCACGCTGACTTTCCATTATGATGACACCGTGGAAGAGTGCCATGCCGGACAGTGTCATTATTGCCCCATGGGTCATAGCCACTACATGGAAAACCTCACCGACCACGATGTGGTTTATTTTGCCGTGGTGCCTGAGCACGAGAAATAGCCGGTGGAATTTGTAGAAGATGTTATTAAAGTTTTTTCTTACCTGTAACAAGATAGGTGCCTTCACCTTGGGTGGAGGCTATGCCATGATACCAATCATGGAGGAAGAATTCGTCAACAAGAACCATTGGCTGGAGAAACAGGAGTTTGTCGACATCATGGTCGTGGCGCAGACCACGCCTGGCATTTTCTCTATCGACATGGCAAGCCATATAGGATATAAGCTCAAGGGCGTGTGGGGCGGAATAGTTGGTGCCTTGGGCATAGCCATCCCTTCCATCATTGCCATTCTGGTTATCGCCATGTTCTTCCACAACTTCAAGGATAACGCTTGGGTGGAGAAGTTTTTCGAGGGCGTGCGTCCAGCTGTGGTGGCACTCATAGCCTCGCCGTGCTTCAAGATGGCGAAAACCGCCGACATCAGTTGGAAGAACATCTGGATAGTGGTGGTTAGCTGCCTGCTGATATGGCTGCTGAAAGTGAACCCTGTATGGATCATCATCATTGCCGGAACGGCAGGGTTCTTGTATGGTAAATTTCAAAGAAGAGAGAAATGATTTTTTTACAGTTGTTCTACGTGTTCAGCAAGATAGGCATCTTCAACTTTGGAGGAGGCTATGCCATGTTGTCGCTTATATATGGCGAGGTCGTCACCCATTACCATTGGATCACCAATGCCGAGTTCACGGATATCGTCGCCATCAGCCAGTCGACGCCAGGCCCCATAGGCATCAATGCCGCCACTTATTGCGGCTATACCGCTGTCGTCAACGCAGGCTATCCAGTGTGGGCGGCTTGTTTGGCCTCTGTCATGGCTTCCCTATCGATAATGTGGCTGCCATTCATGTTGATGATAGCCATCAGCCGTTACCTCATCAACCATAAGGACGCGCCTTTCGTGAAAGACATCTTCAAGCCGTTGCGCCCGGCAATCATCGGGCTTATCGCCGCCGCGGCATTGTTGTTGATGAACACGGAAAACTTTGGCTCGCCATCAACCGACATGCCAAAGTTCATCATAAGCATACTCATCTTCCTTGCGGCGTTTTTCGCCACGCGCTACAAAGTCGCCAACCCCATCCTCGTGATGCTTGCGTGCGGAATATTGGGGTTGATAATATACTAACTTTTAGGGCAAGAAAAAGCGCAATGAATGTTGGTGGTCTTAGTTAATTGTTAGTACGATTGTAGTTGAAAATAGATTATCGAATGCAAAGTTACGGAATTTTTCTGAATTATCATAATTCTTGCGCGGAAAGCTTCCCGATAACGAATCGGACATGAAACAACTGGATGGGATAATGTTCGGCCATCGTTTTGGATTTCTCAAAATGAATTAATTGACATGGTTTGCACATTGGGATTTTCCGTATTTCAGCTCTACACTGAAAAGGCATCGGCTTTACGTTAGAAAGCCGATGCCTTTGCTGTGTAAAGCCATCAGCTTTTCAGTGTAATGCCAGTGGCTTTTCAGTGTAATGCCGATGACCTTTATTTTCTAGGGGTTAACGTTGTGGTTTAACGTTCTGGTTTTGACCGTTTTAGAAGCGGAAGTCGAGTTCGCAATCGAGCATGCTGTAGTTGTGCTTGCCGCTCAAGGCACGGTTGTTCACATAGGCGTATTCCATGTTGAATTGCAGGTTCTTGGAAATCACGTAGTTGGCGCCCACCTCATAGAATGTCTTTGCCGAGCTCCAATCCGCCGACTGGCGGTAGAGGTCGTAGCGTGCTTTTGCGTAGAGCTTGTGCTTGACTATAGGAGCAATGCACAGGGCGTAAACGCCGTCGGCCTTTGAGCCAAGCTTCTCGTTGATGGTCACGTCGCTGCGGTCTGCCTTGGAGTTCTCTGTCTTGCTGAAAGCCTTACCCGTGGAATGGATATACTCTGAGCGCATGGTCCAGTCGTTGACCTTGTATTCTGCCGAGATAGCGTAGCGGTGTTGCGGCAGTTTCACTATGCCGTCGGCACCCGTCCTCGAATAGGAGCCTTCCATTCCGAAGACACCTATGCGCATGCCTTTCACGGGCATCACCCACACGCCGCCAATGATGTCCTTTTGTTGGTCAACATCTTTTTGGTTTATGCCCTGGCCGTTGTAAACGCCAATCTGATAGTGCAGGAGGTTGCGGTTGTTGCCATCCTTCAGGAAGTCGCCTTGGATTTGCACACCTATGTCGCGGCCATTGCTCGAGGAGGCACCGTCACGGTCGGAGAAGCCGGCAAGTTTCGTGATGTTTTGCGCATACGCCATGAATCCTTGGTCTATGGGGTTCATTGGGTTCTCGAAGGTGAAGGCGCGCTTGAACTGTCCGCCCTTGACGCGGAAAAACTCGTATTTCTGCCATTCGGCATACACGTCAACGATCTTCAGCGAGCTCGACAAGTCGGACGTGTTGCCGTTGTACTGGAACTGAACCCTTGCCGCCCAGTCCTTATGTGGCTTGGCGTCAACGATTACACGTCCAAGCCTGATGTTGAAACTGTTGCTTTTGGCGCCTTCCTGACCACTGTATTGGTACTGTGTCATGGCATAACCGGAAATCTTGAACATCTTGAACCAATCGGGCGCGGCTGCGTTTGCCGTGGCAGCCATGCAGAGGGCAAGACCTGCCATCAATAATCCTTTTCTCATTTAATAATTATAGTATAAGTTTATGTTTTTATGCTTGCTAGTTTATGTCATTTGATTTTTCATCGGTTGCAAAAATAATAAATTTTGCCCAATTGTGGTTAAATGGTGCTTGTAAATTGGCTTGCAAACACAGAAAATGAGTTTTTGTTGCGAAAAATAAAAAAAAACGCGGAAAAATTTGGTCATGTCGTTTTTATTGCCTACCTTTGCACTCGCTTAAAAGAAATAAGCACGGGGTGTAGCGCAGTCCGGTAGCGCTCCTGGTTTGGGACCAGGTGGTCGCAGGTTCGAATCCTGTCGCCCCGACACAAAAACGCATCGAAAGTCAATTGATTTTCGATGCGTTTTTTTTATGTGTATATGTGTTCTCAAGTCTTCCACACTGGATTTACCGATTATGCTTAGCAGGGGCGGATCCTGTGCCCGTCCACAACCCGAATGGCAGTATATTGTTGAAAAACGATATGCGTAATCGGCGAAGCCGACATCTTTTAAAGATTTAAAAGATGGCTACGGCGCAAGCGCCGACGCGGTGATTAACAGCCGATGTGCAGGGGTGGGTAGGGATGATTAGGCCCCGCCCCTGCTAAGCGTTTGAAATTTCGCACACGGTGTATGCCTAAAAATCCTTCGTGTTATTCACCCACCGTGCAATCGTCCAAGCCCTTGTTGCCGTTGATGAAGGCTGATGCCTCCATTCGTTTCTTTCCGGCAAGCTGGAGGGACACTATTTCCAACCATTCGTCGGCGCAAGCTATGTATAGCGCTTTCTTCGTGGTCTCTATGTTTCCGGGCTTCGCGTCGCCTATGGGCTTTCCTGTTTTCGCCGCCTTGTATACCTTCAGCTCTGTGGCTTTCTGGTCTTTGTGGAGCGTTGTCCAAGCCCCAGGGTATGGGGACAATCCTCGGATGAAGTCGTAAACCGTCTTGGCAGGCTTGTCCCAACATATTTGGCATGTCTCCTTGAAAATCTTTGGTGCAGGATGCAGAGGCTCCAAGGTAGGGATGAGCGCCTCCTGCTCTTGCGCCGGCACGTTGCCGTCGTTGTCGAGCAACAGGTTGACGGTTTCCACGGCGATGTCCGCCCCGAGCTTCATCAACCCGTCGTACACATACTCCACATCGGCATCGTCCGGAATGTCGAAAGTCCTCTTCATGATAATCCTTCCGGTGTCGATGTCCTTGTCGATGAAAAATGTTGTCACGCCCGTTTGCGTCTCGCCGTTGATCACTGCCCAGTTTATTGGAGCCGCGCCGCGATATTGCGGCAAGAGCGCGGCGTGGACGTTGAAGGTGCCAAAACGAGGCATTGCCCACACTATCTCAGGCAGCATCCTGAATGCCACCACCACTTGCAGGTCGGCCTTGAGCTCAGCCAGTTGCTCCACAAACTCGGGATCCTTCATCTTCACGGGTTGAAGCACGGGTATGGAGTGGGCGAGGGCGTAGAGCTTTACCGCTGACGGCTGGAGTTTGTCTTGGTGTCTTCCCACGGGCTTGTCGGGCTGTGTCACCACCGCCACGACATTGTAGCCGCCTTCCACAAGCCTGCTCAGTGTGCCCACGGCAAACTCTGGAGTGCCCATGAATATTATTCTGAGGTCTTTCTTTTCCATTCTTGAATGATTATGTCTGGTGCGTTAAAAGCTCCACCAGTGTTTTTTCTTTTTCTCTTCCATCGTGCCGTTGAGCAGCACTTCGGCAAGCGTCTTGCGCTGATGGATGATGGCGTAGATCTGTCCCCAATCGAGCATGCCGCCTATGTTTCGGTCGTCGATGAAATAGTCGGCCTTGATTTTTCGGGTATAGTGCCTGTCGGAAGGTTTCTCCTCAGGGTAGTCGCTGTTCACTGCCCAGAAGTCGACGCCCCTCTCGTGGCACCATTCCACCGCCTTTCTCAAGGCTTCGCCCTCGCGCACGGTCCAGAGTATAAGCTGGTGGCGCTCTTGTTGCAGCATGCGCAGCGTGTCGGTGGCAAACATTATCTCTGGGCCTATGTCAGGGTAGCGGTCCTCCACGATGGTCCCGTCGAAGTCGATTGCTATTTTAGACATTTTCCTTATTATTTCTTTATAGATTTGTCTTTCTTGTTGCCATAGTTGTCGTAGCCATAGCGATAGCCTCCATATCCATATGAGTGGTGACCGTAGCCGTAATGACCGTAACCATAATAGTAGCCGTGTCTCTTCTTCGACATGTCGATGCCGTTTATGACGATGCTCACGTTGCGGAGCCTGTCCTCATTGACAAGTGTGTTGATGATGTCGAAGTCGCGCTTCGGGGTGTAGTCGGCTCGGCAAACGAACACCGTGGCATCGCACACCCTGGCTACCGACACGGTGTCGGGAACAAGTCCAACAGGCGCGGAGTCGATTATCACGTAGTCGAAATGGCTCTTGGCGGTGTTTACTATGTTGTCGAGGCTCTTTCTCTCGATGATCTCTGTGGGGTTAGGCGGAATGGGTCCCGAAGGCATGATGAGCAGGTTATCGTGCTTGCCGGATGGCAAGATCTGTCCTTTTATCTCTTCCCATGTGGGATTCTCCTGTTTCAGCAGGTTCGTGATGCCGAACTTCTGGTCTCCGATGCTGAATACGCCTTGCAATCTTGGCTTGCGTATGTCGAGGCCTATGAGAAGAACCTTCTTGCCGAGGATGGCGAACGACATGGCGAGGTTGCTGGAAATGAAAGTCTTTCCCTCGCCTGCTATGGATGATGTGCACATGACGACGTTCTGGCCTTCCTTGAGCGTGAACAGCAGGTTTGATCGCATGCCCCTGAAAATCTCATCCATGGCGTTGTTGCGGTTCTCCTTGACCACGATGTCGCCCTCTTTCTTGGCGTGCTTTGACGCTGTCGCCACGTCGGAGATGATGGGCAGTTTCGTGAGTTTCTCCACGTCCTCGCGCCCGCCGATCTTGTAGCGCAGAAGTCCTATGAGATATATTATCGCTATGGGCAGTCCCAAGCCTGCCACGAAAGCCACACCCATGACCGACCGGCTCTTGGTGCTAACCACGCCTTGCGTCTGCGGCTCGTCGATGATGCGGCCCTTGTCGGCAGTGGAGGCGAGAGAGATGGAGTTCTCCTCACGCTTTTGCAGCAACAGGAGGTACAGACCCGATTTCACTTCCTGCTGCCTCCCTATTTGTGTCAGCACGCGTTCTTGCTCAGGTGTCTGTCCCACCTCGCCTTGGTATTTGCCATATTGCTGCTGTATGCCGCTGCGCTGTATGTCCATGCTCTTCCTCACTTGGCGCAGGGTTTGGCTGATGGCATTGTGCAGCTGGTCGAGCTGCGATGTGAGAGGCGTTACCGCAGGTGAGTTCTCGCTGGCACTCTGCAAAAGGATGTTGCGCTTTTGCACCGTTTGGTTATAGTTGTTTATGAGCGATGTCACCGCCCCGTTTTCTATGCCGATATTGCTTGGGAGAGGTTGGTACCTGTTGGCTGGGTTGTTGAGGAATGCCGACATCTCGTCGAAAAGCGCTATTTGGGTGTTGAAGTCTGCAAGCTTCTCCTGATAGTTGTTGGCCTGCGTGAAGGCTTGCGTGGCATTGGTCTTCAGCTCCACCATGCCGCGGCTTCGCTTGTAGTTCTCGAGATGTCCCTCGGTGCTTCCGAGCTCATCGTTGATTTTGGCTATGCGCTGGTTGATGAACTCCTCTGTCCTTCTTGCCACCTCGTTCTTGTCCTCGTTGGCCTGTGTGTTGTAGCAGGTTATCAGCTGGCGTAGGTAATCGTAGGCGCGGTTTGGGTTCTCGTCGTTGAGCGAGAGCACGGCAATGGATGTGGTGCGTGAGTCGGCGACGGCGTTGAAGCGTCCTTGGAAGTCGTAGGCGGCTTGGTCTAGCGGCTTGATAATGGCTTTCATCTTCCAGTCGTGCGCTATCGCCGTGCCATTGTTCATGGTAAGCGACAGTCGGCACCCCCTTGTCTCGATGGTCGTGGGGAGGCTCTTCACCGTCACGTCGACATTGGGCGCGGTGATGTTGTAGCTGCCGTTGACATGCTCCACCTCCACCGTGAACGCCCCAGTCAGCCTCTCGGCCTCGCCGAGGCTGATGCCCACGCTGACGGGTTGGGTCTTGTAGAGCGAGGTGCTCTTGATAGTTCCCACGGAGTAATAAGACACGAAGAGATGGAGGTCTCTCACCACCTGCTTGGCAAGGGTGTGGGTGCTCAAGATCTCCAGCTCGTTGTCAAAACCGTCCGACATGGACATGAAGCCCATGTTCTGCGATTTAAGGCTGCTGCTGGAGTTGGTGTCGCTGACCTTGATAAGCACCTTCTCGCTAATGTTGTAAACGGTGTTTGTGTAGCGAACGTATGCCATGCCTATTCCGAGGCACACGATGAGCGACAAGGCGATCCATTTCCAGTTGATCAACAGCGAGACAAGATATTGCTTGATACTGTCTGTCTCGGCTTGAAAGTCCAACATCTTGTCCTTGCTTTCTTCCTGGTTGCTGATATTTTCAGATTTCATTAATTTTGTAGTTTTATAACGATTGGTTTGTTAAAGTTGCCAAATAACAGTTCGTATCGGGGGGCTTAGCCATTCTCTCCTGACTCTTCCGCCAATCGCATCAAGTATTTCCCATAATCATTCTTTGCCATTGGCTTGGCGTCGTCCAAAAGTGTTTGGGTGTCTATCCATCCCTGCTTGAAGGCAATCTCCTCCAGGCAAGCCACTTTGAGCCCCTGCCGTTTCTCGATGACCTCTATGAAGGCGCTTGCCTCCGACAGACTGTCGTGGGTACCCGTGTCGAGCCATGCGAAACCGCGTTGCAGAGGCTGCACGGTCAGTTGTCCTTGCTTGAGGTATTCCTGGTTCACCGACGTTATCTCGAGCTCGCCCCTCGCGCTTGGCTTGATGCCTTTGGCTATTTGCACCACGCTGTTGGGGTAGAAATACAATCCCACCACGGCGTAATTGCTCTTTGGCTTGGCGGGCTTCTCCTCAATGCTTACGCATTTTCCCGTGGAGTCGAACTCGGCTACGCCATATCGTTCGGGGTCGTTGACCCAATAGCCGAAGACCGAAGCCGTGCCTTCGTTGGCGAGGCTGACGCTCTTCTCCAACAGGCTCGTGAAGCCTGCGCCGTAGAAGATGTTGTCGCCCAATACGAGACACACGCTGTCGTCGCCGATAAACTCCTCGCCGATGATGAATGCCTGGGCCAAACCGTCGGGAGAGGGTTGCACCGCATAGGTGAAGCTCACGCCCATTTGCCTTCCGTCGCCAAGGAGCCTCTTGAATGAGTCGATGTCTTGTGGCGTTGAGATGATGAGAATGTCACGAATTCCGGCAAGCATGAGCACCGAGACGGGGTAGTAGATCATTGGCTTGTCGAAGATGGGTATCAGCTGTTTGCTGATGCCTTTTGTGATGGGATAGAGACGGGTTCCGGAACCTCCCGCCAACACTATGCCTTTCATGGTTGATATATTTTTATATTTTAAGCAAAGGTACACATTATAGTTTTCAATATCCCAATTTTTAATAAATAAATAAGTATTAGGGGAAAAATAATGTATTTCTCTTTGAATAATCGCATTATTGTCGTACATTTGCATTGATAATTTAATCTATGTGAATTAATATTTGATAAAATATGGGAATTTTCTCAAAGATATTCAATAGGAAGCCACGTGAGGAGAAGACCGGTGGCATGCAGGATTACATGACTCTCGTGAGGGTGTATTTCCAGGCGTCGCTTGCCGCCCAGCTTGGCATAACCAACCTTGCCATGCTTCCCGACTTGCGCGTTTTCAAGTCGACGCTCCATGTGCCCACCCAGAACAACAAGCTCGGATTGGGCGAGAGGTCGCATTGCCGCAAGATGATGCACGAGATCTATGGCACTGACGACAGCTTCTTCAAGGAGATAGACCAGAGTATCCGCCGCAATTGCAGGAAGTTGCAAGATGTGCAGGTCTATCTCATACAGTTCCAGAACTTCTCTCAGGAGTTGATGATGCTCACGGGCAACCTGATGAAGTTTAAGCTTCGCGTGCCTTCTTTCTTCAAGAAAGCCATCTATACCATGACGGAAAAGACGGTGAACGACATCTTCACGAAAAACAGCTACACCGACGCCAGCGTTGTCAAGGCTGTCATGGCGGTACGTAAATACAACCAAAGGCTGAACTTCTCGCAGAAGTGGGTCACTGATTTCGTATACCAAGTAGTGATGCTCGCCAAGAAAGAGCCGGCACCATCGCAGGAAGAGGCCAAGGAAGCCGAGAAAAAGCTGAAAGGTTGATGCCGCCGTCAGGCAAGCGTCGTTTGTAAGACCGGTTCGTGTTATGGATGCCAAAACGGAAAACCTTAATGTTTTCACCACGCGGGTGAGGCAACTCATGCTCAGCTATAAGGCGCTGAAGGAAGAGAATGACGCGTTGAAAAGCCAAGTGCAGCAGCGTGAGGAGGAGATAGCGGGCTTGAAGGAGCTTGCCAATCGCCTTCAGCGCGACTACGACTTGCTCAAGGTGGCCAGGATGATGCAAATCACCGATGGTGACATTGAAGAGGCAAGGAAACGGATAAACAGGCTCATAAAAAACGTCAACAGAAGCATCACGTTGCTCAACGGGCAGGAATAGTTGGGTGTCCACTTAATAATTTGGTATGGAAGAGGAGCTTAAGCGAAATATCAGACTTCGTATTTACGATACTTTCATCTCTGTCAGAGTGCCGCAGGATGAGGAGCCGCTTTACAGGAAAGACGCGGATCTCATCAACGACTTGCTGAACCTGTATTTCTCCAATTTCAAGGACAAGAAGCCCGACAAGGAGATAATCTACTATGCGATGATAGACTTGGGGCTTCGCTTGCAGAAAGAATTGCGGCGCAACGACTCAGCGCCTTACGAGAAAGTGATGAAGGAGCTTACGGGCGAGATGGAAAAGCTTTTGGAAGGATAAAACAAGGAATTATATTTAAAAACATGTTAATATAGAATAAGATGATAAACATTTTAATTACCGCCCTTGTGGCTCTCGTTGTAGGCGGCGTGGCGGGTTATTATATTTTCCGTTATGTGATAAAGGGAAAATACAACCAAATGGTTGAGGCTGCCAGCAAGGAGGCGGATGTCATAAAAGAGAAGAAACTTCTTGAGGTGAAAGAGAAATTCCTCAATAAGAAAGGGGAACTCGACAAGGAAATCCAGGCTCATCACCAAAGGATGCAGGCTGGCGACAACAAGCTGAAGCAGCGCGAGATCTCGCTCAACCAAAAGCAGCAGGAGCTTGCCAAGACACGTCAGGACATGGAACGCGAGTTGCAGCGCATGGAGAACGAGAAGCAACTCGTGGCAGCGAAGCAACAGGAGCTTGACAAGATGCAGAGCCAGGAACGCGCTAAGCTGGAGGAGATTTCCGGCATATCGGCTGAGGAGGCTAAGAACCGTCTCGTGGAGAGCATGAAGGATAAGGCCAAGATGGATGCCGCGAGCTACATCAACGAGGTGGTGGACCAAGCCAAGCTCGATGCCAACATGAAGGCAAAGAAAATCGTCATACAGACCATTCAGCGCGTAGCCACCGAGACGGCGATAGAAAACTCCGTCAGCGTGTTCCATATTGAGAACGATGAGGTGAAAGGCCGCATCATCGGCCGTGAGGGTCGCAACATCCGTGCGCTGGAGGCAGCTTGTGGCGTGGAGATTGTGGTCGACGACACTCCAGAGTCTATCGTCATCTCTGCTTTCGACCCCGTGCGTCGCGAAGTGTGCCGTCTGGCCCTTCATCAGCTCGTGGCAGATGGTCGTATCCATCCGGCCCGCATCGAGGAGGTCGTGGCAAAGGTGAAGAAGCAGCTCGACAATGAGATAATAGAGACAGGAAAGCGCACTGCCATAGACCTTGGAATGCATGGACTCCATCCTGAGCTTATACGCATCATCGGCAAGATGAAATACCGTTCAAGCTATGGTCAGAACCTTCTGCAACATGCCCGTGAGACAGCCAACCTCTGTTCTGTGATGGCGGCTGAGCTCGGATTGAACCCGAAGAAGGCGAAGCGTGCCGGCTTGCTCCACGACATAGGCAAGGTGCCCGACGAGGAGAGTGAGTTGCCACACGCATTGCTCGGCGCGAAGATGGCTGAGAAGTTCAACGAGAAACCCGACATCGTAAACGCCATTGCCGCCCACCACGACGAGACGGAGATGAAGACCTTGCTCGCGCCTATTGTGCAGGTTTGCGATGCCATTTCTGGTGCTCGTCCGGGCGCTCGCCGCGAGATTGTGGAAGCCTACATCAAGCGTCTCAACGACCTTGAGGCCATCGCCATGAGCTATCCTGGCGTGACAAAGACCTATGCCATCCAGGCAGGTCGCGAGTTGCGCGTCATCGTAGGTGCCGACAAGATGAACGACGAAGAGAGCAACAAGCTGTCATCGGAGATCGCGGAGAAGATCCAAAACGAGATGACATATCCCGGACAGGTGAAGATCACGGTAATACGTGAGACCCGCTCGGTGGCTTACGCAAAATAATAAGGAAATAATAAATGCCTGTCAAGGTTAACTCTTGATGGGCAATTTTTGATAGTCAACAAAACAAGAACGGCAAAACGGCAAGACCTAAGGCCCTGTCGTTTTGCCGTTCTGTATTTAATGA
>CAVKWN010000038.1:0-29259 GCA_963660075.1 Lachnospiraceae bacterium | reverse complement strand
GATTTCGACGGTACGATTGGTGACAGTCGTGGATTGATTGTAAAGACAATGATGGATACTTTTGACCATCTGGGAATTGTGAAGCCAAGTGTGGAAGAGTGTGTCAAGACAATTGGTTTGCCATTAAGCGATTGTTTCGCCGTATCCGCCTGCTTGGATGAAAAGAAAAGCGAAGAATGCGCCGTGGTATATCGAGAAATATTCCATGTAAACAATAAGCATGGAGCCGTAAAGCCTTTCGAGGGGGTTATTGACACGGTAAACCGACTGTATGATGAAGGAAAGACTATGGCTGTGGCAAGCAGTAGACAACATGAATCGCTTGATATCCTTGTTCAAGACTTTGGTATTACCAACCTTTTCTCCATGATTGTGGGTGGTGATGATGTCACTAAAGCCAAACCTAACGCCGAGCCTGTGAACTTGATTCTATCAAAACTTGGTTTCAATCCTCGGCAAGCTATAGTAGTGGGTGATGCCCCAGTTGACGTTCTCATGGGGCGCAACGCTGGAACAAGAACGTGCGCGGTAACTTATGGTAATGGTAGCTTTGGTGAGTTAAAAGCTTCCAAACCTGATTATTTGGTTGACAAGTTCAGCAAAATTTTAGAGATATTATAAAAAAGAAAAAGGGAACTAGAGGTTAAAATACTTCTAATTCCCTTTTTTGCTATCTTACTTGTTCAACCCCCTGTTGTTGAGAGTCGTATTAAGAAGTTTCAGATATTTTGAGTACTGCTCGTAGCTGAGAACAGAGTGCATGTAAGTCAAGTTGCGCTTGAGTGCTTTCTTGAAAAGCTTGTTGCGCTCCTCTCCCTGAGCCTCTCCAGCTTTCTTCATGTCGCTGGCAAAAGAGTCGGTTATGGAGTTTACAACCTCAATCTCGTCATAGCCAAGATTCAAGGCTCGAGCGAGAGATGTCGTGCTAATGTTCATCTCATAGTTCTGAGCCTCTTTAGCCAGTGCCACGTTAGCCTTTGCGTTAGACTCGCCCTCTGCGAAAGCAAATGTCATGCTCATCAATGCAGCCAGTGTGAATACAATCTTTTTCATAATGTTATCCTTTCTTTAAATAGTTGAACCTAAAAAGACTCGCTAGTCTTATTTTGCTATCTTAAAGCAGCTGTTGTGCTGCTTCTTATTTCTTTTTGACACTGCAAAGATAGATATAATGTCAATTCCGCAAAACAATTTCTAAGGATAATTGCTGAAAAAGCTACTATTTTTGATAGAAGTCAAGCCAATTGATATTAATCAGTAGCCAAGAATTGCATCCTTACACTCTTCCATAAGCCACTTGGGGGTACTTGTGGCCCCGCAGATACCAACGGTCTTTGCGTCATCAAACCATGAGAAGTCTATCTCGTCTTTGCGTTCAACAAGATGACTGTTAATATTCACCTCCTTGCATCGTGTAAAGAGCGCATGACCATTGCTGCTCTTACGACCGCAGACAAAGAGTATTACATCATGATGAGCGGCAAAGTCGGCAATATGTGGCATACGGTTGGCTACTTGACGGCAAATAGTGTCGTAGCTCTTGAATGCCGATTCTGCGGCTATGTTGCTTTGAATATATTCTATTATATGGCGATACTCATCAAGATTTTTTGTTGTCTGTGAATAAAGGTTGATGTCTTTGGAAAGATCTATTTTCTTTTTGACCTCTTCAAGACTTTCTACCACTATGGCTTCTCCATGAGTTTGTCCAACAAGACCTAATACCTCGGCGTGACCTTTTTTTCCAAAAATTACAGTTTGGGCCTCCCTGTTGATGCTCCATTTGTGTTTTATGCGTCTTTGAAGAGCCAAGACAACAGGGCAAGTGGCATCTATAATTTCGATGTTGTTTTGCCGTGCTATGTTGTATGTCTCCGGTGGTTCACCATGGGCTCGCAAGAGCACTTTTGCGTTTTGGAGCGACTTGAGTTGTTCATGATCGATAGTCTCAAGACCTTGGTCGTGAAGACGCTCAACCTCCATGCCATTGTGAACAATATCGCCTAAACAATAAAGCTTGCAGCCCTTTGCCAGCTCTTCCTCAGCCTTTCTGATGGCGGTAGTGACTCCAAAACAGAAGCCACTACCATTGTCTATCTCAACTTTCAGGTTCATTTGAACGACGTGTTTATAATTACTTTTGGTTGAGAAGGATCATTGGTTATCATCAGCACTTGCGGTGCTTTACGAGCCTTCGCAATCATACTCTTTATTGCGACAACCTTCAACTTGGCAGTTTCGCCAGGGCCAATGTTTTGCTTATTCAAGGATATGTCAAGTCCTGTGCCTATGATTTGAAGCGAGCGGATGGACAGTTCTGATTTTCCGATATTGGTTATCTCCACTTCGCCTTTTTCCCTGGCCTTTCCTGAAGTCTTATTGAAGTTAAGACTTCCATTTGATAGTTGAAGTTTTGGAGCATTGGCGAGTTGGCTTTCGCTCAATTTCTCAAAATTAGGAAGCAAAACTATGTTGACATCTATCTCCTTGTCAGCAGACACCTTGTCGCCTTGGAACGATCCAAGATAGATACTTGTATTGGTCAAACCGAGATCATGAAGTTTGCGAGAGTCTACTTGCAAGAATATTGTCGCGGAACGTCCAGGGGCAACCCTTGAAGGTTTTACTTCTCCTTTGAGATAAGGTGGCAAATGCATAAGTTGGGGCGTGACAGTCTGATTGCCATTATTAAATATGTGAATCTTCTCCACTGGTTGTTCTCCTCGATTTACGTTGTCAAAAAGCAAGTCGGCTTTGTCTGCTAGAACATCACCTATGGAATATGTGAATTCCCCATCGAAATTGGTTATCTCTTCCACCACTACTCCCTTGATAGTCAACATGAGAGGTTGTGTGTCGGCATTGCTATAAATGCCAATTTCCTTTTGGAAATGTCCCATCTGTTTTGCATCGTAAACGGCACTTACTGTAAACGATTTCCCTGGTTCTATGGCGTCTGTAGGGTAGGTGACAGATGTGCAACCACACGACGTGCGGACGTTTCGAATCAATAGGGGCAGTTTACCCGTGTTTTTCATTTTAAACTCAGCCTTCACCGGATGTTTATACATCACTTGACCACAATTGATAGTGCTTGAGGGCAATGATATGCTCTGTGCGTGAAGAAACAACGGTGTCAGCGCAAAGCAAAGCAAAATTTGTCTTATCTTCATATTGTTGTTATTATCATTTTATAATAAATTCTTTTCCTTGTTCTCTTCCAATGAATTCAGGCGCGTATGCGCACTGTATAGTGGCTATGCCGGAAATGTAGTCACCTTTTCGATTGACATAATACTCTGTTTCAATGACATGGCGGCCTTTACGCAGATGGTCGAAGAAATAATTAGTAATGTTGTCTTTTGGAGCTACATAATATCCACCTTGGTTTCCGCTGATTTGGTTCACGGGTTCCAAGCAAGCCGCGCGTTTGTCTTGGATCTGTATAAAATCAAAGTTGCGAAGGGCGTTGACCGTTAGTCTAACCTTTATTTTATCGCCCAACTTCAAGTTGCTTGCGCCTATTATCTCACGTTTAATGCTCAATCCAGACTCTGTGGCCTTGACTTTGGAACTGTTCTGTGTGAACTGTGCATACACGGCTCCCCATGAAATTCCATCGGTGAACTTCTGAACTTTAAGCATATTGGCGTTTGTATTGTCAACGGTTGTCTTGATGTATCCAATTCCGCTTGTCGCATTTGGCAGGGCAACTTGGTTGCCGTCTATCGTGAGCGCGACAGGTTGTGCCCCTGAGAAATGACGGTCTAATGTCATATTATCGTTGCCCAGCAAAAGAGCGTAGACTGCGTTCACAGTGTTAATCGTAGTGCTCCACATCGTAGTGCGCTTCTCTTGCAACAACCATTGCAACATCTGGTTTATAGTAGTCGTGTCGGCAGGCTCAACAAGACGAATTGCCTCTATCGCAAACGTCTGAGTTGGGATGCGATAGTCGCACCAGCTATAATGAGCGCGTGGGGTATCAAAATATCGGCCCATCTCATCAGTATACACCGAATATTGTCGAATGCTTTCAATCAACTCTTTAGCATGACCTTGCTTGCCATATTGAGCCAAGATAACCGCCGAGCCTGCCTTGCCATAAATGGTGAGATTGCTAGATGACTTGTCGAGAAGGTTCACAATGTAATTCATGTCCGGAGTCTTGCTTCTCTTTGCCAAGGCTGAAGAATAAAGCCAGTGGCAAGCAAGTTCACTCGGAACCAATTCTTTTTTACCTTTCTTCTCCAACTTCTTCATTTTCACAACCTCTTCAGCCATCTTGCCGTCAAGGTATTTAAACCCTTTGTTAATGATGTCGTTGATGCCGTCTGTTTGACTTTGCGCAAGGTGGTTAAGCCTTGTGAGAGTCTCCACAACGCTTGCAGTCATCATGTCGCTGCCAGCCATTCCCGGCCACCATGAGAACGAACCATCGCTATTTTGCAATGATTTGAGTTTTGACGTGAAGTCGGATGTTCTATATGTGAGTGTGTTCTCGTCAAGATATTCTGCAAGTTGCTGCTTACGCTCAGTCTCGTTGTCAGCGTCCGCACCCCATGGAGTCTCATCGAGAACCAGTGTTTTTAGTTCGCTGTCTTTTGCAAGATTGCTTACCAGCGAATTGCCCTCGCCTGATTCATGTTTCCACAAGGCTATGGTCTTTGCGATTAGCGGTGAGGAAGACAGGATTTTCTTGCCCACCACATTGGCAAAGATAGCCGCGGATAGCGATGCGGCATCTTTGTCGTTAGGGTTGGCAAGAGTTGGCATGGATTGTAGGACAAGCCATAATGGGTTTGCCGTATATTCTATGGTGAGTTTCCTGTCTTTACTGTCAGTTGGGAAAAGGTGTGACAAGTCTATCTCTTTGTCTCCTTTATGATTCTGATAAAATGGAATAGTGTTTACCACATATTCTCGATTTGGCAATAAAGGGAGCCACTGTTGCTCACCGTCGCAGAAGCCGTCGCCCTCAGCAACAATACGAACAGCAAGAAGAGTCTTGCCATTTGATAAGTGGAGAAGTTCGGATGCATCTACATCAATATTGGCAGAAGTGGACCCATTGGCAAGGATGGAGTAGGGCTGCTCTTTTTCAAAAACAATCTTTTCCGTCTCAGGGTCAATAATTTGTATTTTTATTTTGCCTGCTACATTGTTGTTTGATGTATTCAAGATGAGCGTTGAAATCTGTCCCTTGTCGCCTTCACGCAAAAAGCGAGGCATGTTTGGTTGGACCATAATGGTTTTTGACGCCACTGTTTCAGCGTCGACAAAAGCATTGTTCATGTTGGCATCATGGGCCAACCCCATGAAACGCCATGTCGTGACGCTTTCTGGCAAGGTGAATGATATGTTTACGCAGCTTGAACTGTCAGTAGGCAGGGCTGGATAGAAGAACGCCGTTTCCGTGAGATTCTCACGTATACCATTGCTCGCATTCTTTATTTCAAGATCCTGATTTTCAAGAGTTACGTCGTCTCTGTTCCCCCTGTCATCTGCTTCGTTTAACGCAAGAGAATTGGTACCCTTCATCATGATTTTTTTGGTGCCCATTGCTTTCGACAGAGGTATGCTCTTACTGTCAAGACGCAAGACTTGTGCGAAAGGACGTATAATTTGGAAAAGGGAATAGTCGAAATGAGTGAACGACATTTCCTCGACCTTAATATTGCTAAAGTTTTGACTTCCACTAAGATAACTTGTGTAAGTCGAGGACCTGAGCCAGACGGAATATGGAAGTGAGAAGCTGAAACTGTTGTCCATGTGCCACGAATGGTGGTAAAGCGCGTCGAGACTCTTGTCATACATTGATGCCATGAGTTGTGCCTTTGTTCGCTTGCCCACAGGAGAGAGGATCCGCAAAGTCCATGTTTCCTTCTGACCAGGTACAAGCTTGTTTCTGAATGTCTTCCACTCTGTTCGCAACCTTGTGTCAGGAACGGGACGGGAAATTTGGACATTATGCTCGTATAGTCTTCCATTGGCAACCCACGCCAAGGCAATGGTTATGCCGTCGCCATACGTTTTCTCATATTTTAAAGCGCGTGTGTAGACATTATTGTTGAACGACTTGCTTCCACTTTCCACAACCTTGTTGCCCGACAAGATGGTGTAGTATAACCTGTTGCCTATGTCCGAAGAGCCCATCTGGACATAAACAGGCGCGCCGTCAGATGGGAATTGCCGGGCAGAGACATAGAACCAATCATGGGTGATAACGACTGGCTTCTTGTCATGTAGGGTAAATACTACAATATTGTTTTTCAGCGTATCCGTGCCACATATAGCCTCCAGGTGGTGTAAACCCGAATCAAGGTTACGGTCGATGGCAACTTCGCAATTTGTTTTCGCCTCTTTCCAAGACCCATTGTCAAACTTGTATCTTACAATGGCGTCGATTTCTTCTCCCAGCAAGTTCTTGTAGGCAAAGATAACGGATTTTAAACTGTCGCTCAACGTCTTGTCAGGAAGATTGCTTGTAAGAATGGCATTGCGATTGCTCAATGGCAGGGATGTTTGAGCCTCATGAGTCTCACCAGCCATGTCAGTTACTATCGCGTTGATGTCATAATCGAAAAACGCCGCACCATGGATAGGAGAGTTTTCCGGGAAACTCATAGGCACGCGAACATTGAATGAGCCGTCCTTGCCTGTGAGGGTGGAATCGGAGAGAATCAAAGTCTTGTCCATGCCTCCCCAGCGATACCATCTCAAGCCATTCCTTCGGTTGATGGTGTATTTCACCTTGGCGTTTTGAACAGGAACACCCGAATAGGTTGTGGCAACTGCACGAAGCGTCACTGTATCTCCAGCATGATAATTGCTGGCGAACTTGTCAAACGCCACTTGGAACAATGGCCTTTTGTATTCTTCCACATGAAAGTTGGCTCTCGCCGAACAGTCGTTATTGATGGTCTTTACCTCCACATGATATCCACCTGTGAGGCCTTGTCGTGGAAGGGAAAAATCAGCATGTGCCGTACCGAAATCATCTGTGGTAGCGTTTTTTTCCGCAACTTTCTTGTAATTGGCATCCATGAGCGAGAATGTCAACAACGTGTTTGATGATGTTTTTGACGAAAGATCTTCCTTGTTCGCCTCCCAAGCTATGGCTGCCACATGGACATTCTGCCCCGGGCGATAGATAGACCTATCGGTATAAACGGCTATCCTGTGTGGTTGGCTCGATGATTGGTAATAATTGAAATAAGCGAAAATGTCATTTTCAGCTGACGCCTTATCGTTAGGCGTATAGGCGTAGATATGCCTTGGCATGTCCTTGTACGAACACACCGCTTCGCCGTTCTTGTCAACGGTGAGAGTTTGCTTGTCTGCGGTCTTGCCACTAAACTGATAATTGGTTATTAAAATTTTTGCATCACTTAATGATTTGCCAGTCGTCGCGCTCACAACCGCAAATCTAATCTTGTGGTCTGGCAACGTTTGGCGAATGACAAAAACGTCTGTGACTCTCAAAAGGCGTCTGCTTACTTTGATATTCTTGTTATCCGTAGACACCTCAACCATGTAAACTCCAACGGGTAAGCCGCTTGATTTGATACTGTCAGTAGTCATCTTCCATGCGGGAAGACCATCGTAGTTTCTTTCGTAGGTGGCAACCGGAGACGAGGCAATGGAATTCTTTAGCTTATAGTAGTCAGAGTCGACAGAAGGGTCGAGGTGGGTATTTCCATCAATAGCCACCTTGAAAATTGAGACGTGGAGCTTGGCTACATTCCTGATGGAAGTTATGTTAAGCCTAAAATCCTTATTTGGCAGAACGGTTTTGCCAACATTGATTGAATAGGACGGTTGTTCCAAAAGATTCAGCTGGTTTCGCAGGTAGCTGGCACGCTTCCACGTACCCCATTCGCCCAATGCTTGTTTTATGAACTTGACCTTAGCCTCCGCGTCATTCTCGTTCATTGTCCGTAACCTTGCGATTGCGAGTTCGCATGCAACGGGTAAGTCCTGATAAACTTGCAAGAGCGAGTCGAGCTTTTCTGCGCAAATGGAATTTCCCCACTTGTCCATATTATGGGTTACCGTCAACATGGACATATAGCATGCCGCATCACGATTGTCATGCTGTTGATAGTAAGATAGGGCAGCAGTATATCGATTCGTCTCCATGGCAATCACGTGGAGCAAGTCGTTGTTGAATATCTTGCTGTCTGCTCCTTTTACCAAGGCAGGTTCATAGCCATCGCTCTTTTGCGAGGCGAGTACAGAGGGATTGGCGATAGCCTTGCCAAACCATTTTTCCCGGGCTATCTCGTCGCTATCGGAGCCTACTGTATCATACATCTTTCCTATGGCGGTGGCATAAACAGCTTTCAGTGCAAGGTCACTAAACTGATGGTATTGACGCTCCATTCTCTTTACATGGGCATCAACAGAGTCGGGAGTGATGTCAGTCTGCAATATGCCGTGCCTCAGTTGAGCTTTAAGGAGTTGGCCATATTGTTTTTCCTTTTCGGCTTTTTTCTCAATTTGCTGAATGATTGAAAGTTGAGTTTGGGGTAAGTCTTTTTTCGCTGCCTCTCCAACTTTATTCCACAGTTGTTGAAAAGTCTGCGCATTAGCAAATAATGGAAGTAAGAAAAAAACAATAATGCCTAAACCCTTTTTCATACTGTCAATATTTTCACAAGTTGGATACGTAAAGGCAAAGGTACTAAAAACCATCCACATTCTTGCCGAAACTCTATGAAATAAACCTTAATACCAATAGGCAATCATGTTAATATACTTTTTCGTAACTTTGCAATATTCAAAATCGCAAACACGAAAACGTAGAAACAATGAATAAGCAAGAGAGAACAACACTTCTTCGTAAGCTATCAGAAAAATATGAGACAGCAGAGTTCTTGAATGGTGATCCGTCATGGTTCATGCATCAAGTAAGCGGCCAAGAAAACCAAGAGGTTATGGCATTCTTGGCTTCCGTTCTTAGCTTTGGCAAGCGTGAGCTGTTCCTGCCAAAGATTCACTCTATGCTGGAGAAGAGTGGGGGACAGACTGTTGGCTGGATAAGGAACGGAAGCTACCATTGCGACATTGCTGACAACAATGATTGCTATTACCGTTTTTACAGTAACCACATGATGCTTGAGTTTCTCGATGCCTTGAGGGACCTAATCATTAGCAATGGTTCGATAGGTGCGTTTGCCAAGGAGCATGCTAAGCGAAACACAGCCCTTGAAGTGCTTGAAGCATTTGGAGATTATTTTCGAGAGCGCGGCATAAAAGGCATGGTGCCGTCGCCACGCAGTTCTGTCGCAAAGCGTCCGTGCATGTTCATGAGGTGGATGGTAAGAGACGGCTCTCCGGTAGACCTTGGACTATGGTCAGGGTTTATCGACAAGCGCACCCTTTATATTCCTCTCGATACTCACGTCATGCAAGAAGCTGTCCGCTTGGAACTCATATCCGGAAAGACGGCAAGCTGGAAAACGGTATCAAACCTCACCGAAGCCTTAAAAGAAGTGTTTCCCGACGATCCGGCAAAAGGAGACTTCGCGCTTTTTGGTTATGGGGTGGATCAATGAAAACAATAAATCCCTTCTCTCGAACTATTGAGAAAAGGGATTTATTGTTTATGTTATGTTTAAATAAAGTCTCTATATCAACCAAGATACTTTATCAAGAGCTTTGCATAACCACTTTCGCGAAGCTTAACAATGCTCTTCTCGCGTATCTGGCGAACACGCTCGCGTGTCAATCCAAGCTGGTCGCCAATCTCTTCAAGACCCTTCTCGTGGCAACCTATTCCGAAGCACTCGCGTACGATGGTTATCTCACGGTCTTTTAAGACGTTGCGAAGCACGGTGTCAAGCTCTTTGGCCATACTTTCATAGTCAACCTGCTTGTCAGCCCTGCTGTCCTCGCCTGAAGACAAGACATCTGCCATGGAGTTGTCATCGTCTTCTTGGAAAGGAGCATCGATGCTCATGTGGTGGTTGTCAGCCTTGATGGTCTGGTCTATCTTTGTCTCGTCGATGTTGGTCAACGATGACAGCTCCTGTACGGAAGGACGACGCTGGTTCTTCTGCTCGAACTTCGAGATTTCAGAGTTGATTTTTGACAAGGCACCCACCTGGTTGAGGGGCAGTCGCACAATGCGGCTTTGCTCTGCTATTGCTTGGAGAATGCTCTGGCGAATCCACCATACAGCATATGAGATAAACTTAAAGCCGCGGGTCTCGTCAAATTTCTCGGCAGCCTTCACCAAGCCGATGTTTCCCTCATCAATAAGGTCGGTAAGACCCAGACCTTGGTGCTGGTATTGCTTTGCCACAGACACAACAAACCTAAGATTGGCCTTGACAAGTTTCTCTTTGGCGCGTTCGCCTTCACGACCGCCCTTGCGGATTTTCTGTGCCAACTCAATCTCCTCATCCACGCTAATCATTGGCACGCGACCAATCTCTACGAGATACTTGTCCAATGCTTCACTTGAACGGTTGGTGATGCTTTTCTGAATCTTTAACTGACGCATTTTAAACTACCTTGCTTTAATTACCTTGCTTGTATAAAAAGGTTTCCCTTTATACCTATGAAGACTATTATAAATGTCTAAGGGCGCAATATGCCCAATTTGGTTGCAAAGTTAAGGAAAAATATCGATATAGCTCCTTTATTTATCTTTATTTTTGATTAATAATTATTTGTTAAGACTTTAGGCTCGTCACAGCTTTACATTCAGAGCATGGTTGCCTACTCGCCAAAAAGCAATTTGCGGTCTTTGGCAGCAGCGGCTTTCGTCCATTCTTCTGGTATGACCTTCCAGTTGTGGTTGGGTTGCGGATCAAGCACCTTCTGCCGTTTGATTTCTTGCATGAGGTAGTAGCGTTGGTCACGTTCCGACCTCCAGACAATTCTGCTTTCAAGAGAGTCTTTGGGGATGCCTGCTCCTTTGGTCAGAAGCTCTCCGCCACCATTTGCCCGATAACTGTTTACGGCGACCTTATACCATCTGGTTGGCTCAAACGGCTTGCCGTCACTCATTTGCAAAATCTTGACCTTTTCACCATTGGGCTTGGTTACGTCAACTGTATAGTCGATGCCGGCTGCCGCGTCAAAATTAAACGAGAAGTTCTTGAAGCCCATTCTTTGGGCATCTCCGTGGGTTTGATTGTCAAGTAAAAGGAGATGGTCGTCGGGAGATGTCATTGTGTTCATCCAAAGGTCATAACTCATCTCGAGATGTTTGCGAATCTCCTCTCCGGTAAGACGCATCACGTATAACTGGTTCTCGAATTTATAGAGCTTGAACATGTCGCTCATATAAACAGGTCCGGCATTGATCGAGGCGTTGAAAGACAACGGGGCGTTGAACGCTATATCGGCGTGGGTTATTTGCAATTCGAGGTTCAGGATAAGGTCATTGAATGCGGAGTTGCCGAAATAGCTGTCTGCCGTTTTTATGGTATGCTTGAATTCTCCTATCTTCTCATTGGCGAAAGTGTTTGTCTTGTCGATGAAGGGTTGGAAATAGGCCATGTAGTCCTCATCAACAGGCAGGTTGGTGACATCTTTCAGTTCGCCTTTCTTGTCCACTACTTGCCACTTGCCTTTCTTTTTCTCAAGGGTGAGAGTGGCGTCGGCCACGGTGATGGCATTGTTTGCAGGATCCATGCAGAGCACGGTATCACCGGCTACATTGACAACATTGTCGAGGTGGCGCGTATGGTCGTGTCCGAAAAGCACGAGGTCGAAGCCTGGCACCTCCATTGCTACCTTCTCAGACGCGTCTTCCTCATAATCGGATGTCGTTATTCCTCCCGACTTTCCCGAATGGAACAGACCTATCACCACGTCAGCCTTTTCCTTGTCTTTGAGAACCTTCATCCACCGTCTTGCCGATGAAACCATCTCCTCAAAACGCAATCCGCTCCAGATGTTTTTGGGCAACCAGTTGGGTATGGCAGGCGTGAGCAAGCCAAGTACGGCGATTTTGCATCCTTCACGATTAATGATGGTGTAGGGTTTCAGATACGGTTCACCTGTCGTGGCATTAATGACATTGGCTCCAAGCACTGGCATCTTGTGCTCTTTTACCCACTTGTCGTATACGCCGTGACCTGGTTCCACGTCGTGGTTGCCTATACCGACGGCATCATAGTCGAGGTAGTTAACCACCTGGGAAGCTATGTTGACTTCTGTCGTGTCTATGAAATTGGAGAAATAGCTCACCGGTTGACCCTGCAGAATGTCTCCGTTGTCGAGGAGCAAGAGGTTATTGCCGTGATGCTTGCGAAGCATCTTGACATACGTGCTGACACGTGCAACACTTCCTGCCTTGGGTTTCCTGTCCATCATGTCGTAGGGGAAAAACGAGCCATGCACGTCGCTCGTCTCCACTATGCGAAGTGTAAGAGTCTTGTTGCTTGCGGCGCAAGAAAGAGTCGCTGAAAGAAACATTAGGGAAAGAAATAAAGTCTTCATATATTGAATATTAGTGTCTTATGAGTTTAATCTTATGGTCGATGCATGTTGGCAATTCCTCTTCGTAGTGTGTTACCAGGATGAGCGTCTTGTTTGTTCGTTGCATGAACGTGTCTATGACATTCTTGGCAAGCACGCGGTTGTTGTTGTCGAGTCCGTGGAGAGGCTCGTCAAGGATAAGGAGTTCAGGGTCTTTAACGAAGGCGCGCGCAAGCAATACGAGGCGTTGCTCACCGCTGGATAGCTTCAGGAACGTTGTGTTTTCCTTACCTTCGAGACCAAAGACCTTCATCCAGAAACGGCATGTGTCATATTCCTCCTCGGAGGGCTTGGCATAAAGTCCGACCGAATCTTTCAAACCGCTCGCCACTATCCTTATGGCAGGAATGTCTTTCTGGTATGCGCGATGCATCTCAGGCGATACATAACCGATGTGTTTTTTTATGTCCCAAATGCTCTCGCCTGTTCCGCGCGGCATGCCAAACAACGTGATGTCACAAGCATAGCTTTGGGGATTGTCGGCGCAAATCAGGCTCAACAAAGTAGACTTTCCTGCACCGTTCTGTCCACTCAACGCCCATCGTTCGCCGTTGAGTACAGTCCAGTCGAGGTCTTTGAGAATTACCCTGTTGCCGTATTGTATACTGACATGGTTCAATTTAGCCACCTCGTGGGTGTTGTAGTCGTTGTTCTTATAAGGAAGGTCGAGAATAGCCTCCGCCATGTCCTTGGCAAGTACGAACCCGTCGGGACAAGCATGAGAGGCGACGAACTCCTCGCGTGTCATCTTCTCGCCGACACGCATAGCCTTGACCTCTACAACATGCGTGACAAACTCGGGAATGTCGTCGGTCTTCGACAGGACAAGTATTATTTGAATTTTCTCTTCCTTGATAATTGTTGCGAAAAGCCGTTTCAACTGGTCGCGTGTTCCGGCATCAAGACCAATGAAGGGATTGTCCATAATCAACACGCGCGGCTGGGAGAAAAGCGTCTCTGCGAGTTTGAGCTTTCTCAGCTCTCCGCTCGACAAGAGAATGATAGGCTTGTCGAGCAACACTCTCATGTTAAACATGTCGTAGAGTTGCTCTTTGAGAGCGTGCCTTGCTGCATTGTCTTCCCCAGCGCGAGCGTATGCCGCGTTGAGCTTGTCGCTTACGGTTGGCGTGTTGTCGTCTATCTCGGTTTGGTTCCAGCGTTGCTGCAAATAATAGGCACGGTCATTGTCGCCACCGTAGGCGTCGCGGAAAGTGATATACTTTATGTTGTCAGCCAGGCTCTTGCTAGTGCTAGGATAGAAATCGTATTCCGGGTCATGCATAAGCAAGGGGTGGCTGCCTGTGAGAATGTTGACGAGCATCGTCTTGCCCCCGCCATTAGGTCCGACAATGGCGATCTGCTCGTCATCGTTAACAGTAAAGTTGACTGGTTCTGCCATACGCCACTCGGGCATACGCACCACGCCGTCTTTCACGTTTATGATTGGTCTGCTCATATATTATTTTGTGTTTGTTTTATGCTTAATCGGCTTTCAAGCGCAAAGGCTTTGGCTTTGCAGTGTAATGTCGTTGCCTTTGTAGTGGAATGTCATTGGCTTTACAGTGGAAAGCCAACGTCTTTTCAGTGGAAAGCCGATGCGTCATTGGTGACTATTTTCATTAAGCTCTTCTTGTATGGTTACATTGTCGCAAATGGAGCTCCATTAACGCGAAAGACGCTCCTTGTTTTTAACCACGAAGTCTTTCCATGAGCCATAGTGACGAGCGTTGGTTTGTGGAGTGGAGAGTTGCAAGAAATGGCAGTAGGCTGCCCCGAGCGCGTCGGTGGCATCCATGAATTTTGGCATGTCGTCCTTGTCTATCTTCAGCAACCTCTGCAACATTCCTGCCACCTGCTCCTTTGACGCTTGCCCCTCGCCCGTAATCGCCATCTTGATTTTCAGCGGAGCATATTCGTGGATTGGTACTGAATGGTGTATGGCTGCGGCAATGGCCACCCCTTGGGCACGTCCGAGCTTGAGCATAGACTGAACGTTCTTGCCAAAGAAAGGAGCCTCGATGGCCATCTCGTCTGGCAGGTATTCGTCGATAATACCTGTCACTCGATCGAAAATCTTTCCAAGGCGCAAATAGGGGTCGCGCTCCTTCCGCATGTCTATCACGCCCATGGCAACAAGTCCTGCCTTGTTGCCACGCACGGTCAGCACGCCATATCCCATGACATTTGTGCCAGGGTCAATGCCCAAGATAATTTTCTCACCAACAGTGTTTTCCACCTTGCCTTTCGCTTGCCTTATCTGTCGATATACGGATTGCCAGCCACTTCTGCGCCAATCGTCGTCTCCGGTCCATGGCCAGGGAACACGCGCACGTCGTCGGGCAGCTGGGAAAGGTGCCTAAGACTCATCACCATCATGAACATGGAACCGCCTTCAAAGTCGGTGCGGCCTATCGAACCTTGAAAAAGAGTGTCGCCCGTGAAAGCCACACGTTCTTCCTCGCAATAATAAGTCAACCCGCCTGGTGTATGGCCAGGGGTAGACAGTATCGTAAACTTATGTGAACCAAAATCAACGGTGTCGAGCTCGTCAAGGCATTTGCCCACGCAGACAAAGTCGTCTTGGGTAAGGTTGTCGATACCGAAAATAGCCTTTGCCTGTTGGGGCATGGCCTTGAAAAGATTGGCGTCGGCAGTTCCTGCTTCGGGCTTTACTCCCCACGTGTCAAAAACAAACTTGTTGCCAAAGTTGTGGTCGATGTGTCCGTGAGTGGCTATCAGGTGTTTAACCTTGAGACCGTTGCTCTCGATATAGTTTTTTATAGCTTCTTTTTCAGGCTCATAGCATGCGCCGCAATCGACGATGACACATTCCTTGGTCTCGTCGCTCACCACGTAAGTGTTTTCCCTGATAGGGTTGCATATAAATCTTTGGATATTCAACATCTTCGTTTACAATGCTAAAAGAATGATATAATATAAATATGTGTAGACAGTAATATCAATAAACTGGAAGGTATACCACGTTTTTCTCCTCAAACCATTGTTCATCGAAGAAGTCGGAGATGGCAATCTTTTTTACTATCTTATGGAAAGGCTTGAGCTCCTCGTCAAGGTTGCCTCCCTTAAGGGTGAGGATTCCATTCGGCAAAGAGTTATGTTGAGAAGTCTTGACAAGGTTTTTCCTTACTATCTTAACCATGTCGGGCAATGGCATTACCGCGCGTGACACTACGAAATCGTATTTGCCTTTCTCCTCCTCTCCACGAAGGTGGACGGCCTCTACATTGGTAAGTCCCAAAGCGCGTGCAACTTCTGTCGCCACCGTGATTTTCTTCCCCGTTCCGTCAATGAGCCTGAACGAGCATTCGGGGAAGAGGATGGCAAGGGGTATGCCCGGGAAACCGCCGCCACAGCCGAAATCAAGGACGCGTGTGCCGGGTCGGAACTTGGTGACCTTGGCTATTGCCATGGAGTGGAGCACATGATGAAGGTAGAGGTTGTCAATGTCCTTTCTGGATATGACATTTATTTTTGAGTTCCAATCTCGGTAAAGCTCGTCAAGAGCGTCTATCTGTCGCGTCTGCTGTTCGCTGAGGTCATTGAAATATTTAGAAATCAAATCCATAGCCTGAGTTTTTTCTTACTATCAAATGCAAAGTTAGTGATTTTTGTCGTAACTTTGCAGTAAGACATTGATTTTGTACAACATAATAACATATTGGTTGAAAAGATGAAAAATCATAAAGTAGCATTGTTCGACTTGGATGGAGTGGTCCTGAACACGGAGAGTCAATACACCGACTTTTGGGCTGGCATGGGAGAAAAGTATTTCCATTCGGGCTTGGAGTTCGCGAATATGATTAAAGGCTCTACCCTTGTTCAGATTATGGACAAGCATTTTAAGGATGACTCTAAAATCCAACAGGATATCACGGTCGCCCTTGACAACTTTGAGAAATCGATGACGTACGAATACATAGAAGGCTTTCCAAAATTCATCAGTGACATCAGGAATGTCGGCATAAAGACGGCTGTGGTGACGAGCAGCAACATCAAGAAAATGGAACAGGTATATCTTGCCCATCCTGAGTTCAAGTCTCTTTTTGACGCGATTCTCACAAGCGAGGATTTCGACCGCAGCAAGCCAGACCCAGACTGCTATTTCAAAGGCGCGAAACGCTTTGGTGTTGAGCCGGATATGTGCATTGGCTTTGAGGATAGCATCAATGGGTTGAAAGCCGTAAAGGCCGCTGGAATGTATTGCGTGGGGCTCGAAACAACGAACCCTCACGATGTAGTGACGAAATACGCCGACTTGGTTATCGACAACTATTTGGACACAAATGACAAAGACGGGAACTGCAAATACAATAAATTGATGGAGCTGTTCGTTTAAAATATGACATAAGAGACGTTTTGCATTATAATGAGAATCATCTTACGCATCATATCTTTAATATTCGTCACGTCTTGCTTGGTGGCGTGCGCTGACGAGGATGGATTTACGACATCGCCGGACAACAAGCTTTCGTTTTCAAACGACACGCTGTCCCTTGACACGGTGTTCAGCAATGTGCCGTCGGCGTCACGCTCCATGTGGGTATACAATAAGTCGGGCAATGGATTGCGTTGTGGCGTGAGCCTTGAAAAAGGCAACGCTTCCGCTTTTAGGGTTAATATAGATGGCATATATCTCGGCGAGGGCAACAACTGGCAAACGTCTGACATTGAAATACGAAATAAGGATAGCGTAAGGATTTATGTTGAGGCAACATTACCCACAGCTACCGAACAAAGTCCTCAAAAGAATGACGACAACATAGTCTTCACTCTGCAAAGTGGGGTGACTCAAAAAGTGAATCTCAATGCTTGGGTATGGAATGCAAAACAGTTTAAAGGCCTTGAGATTTCCAAGGACACAACCATTCAAGACTGTATACCTATTATAATATATAAGGGGTTGAAGGTTGACAGTGGGGCAGTGCTTAATATCGGGCCTGGCACAACACTGTATTTCCACAACGATGCAGGAATTGAAGTTTACGGAACGCTGCATTGCAACGGAACTGCCGAGAATAACGTGGTTTTGCGTGGCGACAGGATTGACAGGATGTTCGACTACTTGCCCTACGACCGTACGCCAGGTCAATGGCAAGGCATAACAATCTATCCATCTTCGTATGGAAACGAGTTTTGCCATACCGATATACACAGTTGTTTTAATGGCATCGTGGCTGATTCTTCAGACATAAGCAAGAAAAAACTTGTTTTGAACTATTCCACCATACACAATTGTCAAGGTGCAGGACTTGTAGCCGACAACATAAATGCTTCAATTCTCAATTCGCAGATTACAAACACTTTGGGCGATTGCATTTCTATTACAGGTGGAGACATTGACATAAACAGTTCCACGATAGCGCAATTTTATCCTTTTGACGGCATGAGAGGCATGGCTTTGTATGCCTTGCTCAACAAGGACTCAAAGAAGTTTAGCATAACCAACTCTTTAATAACTGGTTATGCTGACGACGTTATATATGTTTCAAAAGACGACGCAACGGTTGATTGGAAATTTTCCCATTGCATAATCCGCACGCCTAAGCCAACAAGTGATGATAGCACAAGAATGGTAAACGTGGTTTTTGAAGATGTCAAAGATACGACATCCATGGGCGTGAAACACTTTAGGAATATTGATACAGACAATCTAATCTACGACTTCCATCTTAGCGACAAGTCATCAGCTATAGACAAGGCAGACCCAGCCACATCGCCAACCGACGACCACGACGGCATTAAACGGGATGAGAAGCCAGACATCGGTGCCTACGAAAACACTAAAAAAGAAACAAAATGATGAAATCTAAATTGGAGATCTACTACGACTCATGCTTGATGGAAGAGTTGACAGACACAGAAAGACTACTTGTAGAGCGAGCAAGGGAAGCAACCCGCAACTCGTTTGCACCGTATAGCAACTTTCATGTAGGAGCGGCGTTAATGCTCAAAAATGGCAAGGTAATAATAGGCGCGAACCAAGAAAATTCGGCATTCCCTTCTGGTCTTTGTGCTGAGCGCACCGCTGTGTTCGCGGCTCAAGCCAACTATCCAGACCAACCCATAATGATGCTTGCGATTGCGGCAGCCGATTGCAACGGACTTCGCTCAAAGCCAGTCTCGCCATGCGGTTCATGTCGACAAGTAATCCTGCAAGTTGAATCAAGGTATAATCAACCTGTGGAAATATTGTTGTCCGGGACAGATAAAATCCTCAGGTTTAAATCGATTAAAGACCTATTGCCATTCTCATTTGTTGATGACGACCTGCAACCTGAACGATAAGGTATTTGGCAAACGCTAAAAAACATTAACAACACAAGGAAGCGATTTGATTCACAATCGAAGACTTCCTTGTTTCAATATATAAAACCCAGGGCAATTTTCCTAAGCAATATAAAACTGCCCGTTTCGAAACGATTAGAAAACCTATGCAGAAGTGTTATGATTGTGTTAAGTTTTGACTAACACTGATAAATAATGTAAAAACCTATGGAATTATAGAAAAATTTTTATTAGCAGGAAATGATAATTGATGTCAAGTTTTTGCGATGAAAAGGTGTTGATATGACGTTTTTTTCCAAAAATCTTACGTTAAACGTGTATAAAAAAACCCATTTGGGTTTGGAAGTTTTGAGATTTGTGGTTAACTTTGCCGTTAGAAAAATACAAGGATTAATATAAAAAAATACATAAGAAAAGACCGCACATGGGAAAGATTAAGACGATCGGAATACTTACATCCGGAGGTGACGCTCCAGGCATGAACGCCGCTATACGAGCGGTAACACGAGCAGGTATCTGCAATGGATTCAACATTAAAGGTATCTACCGAGGATATGATGGCCTGATTTATGACGACATCAAGCCTTTTACCACCGAAAACGTTTCTGGCATCATAATGCAAGGCGGAACAATTCTTAAGACAGCCCGCTCAAAGGCATTCATGACACCAGAGGGGCGTGCCAAAGCGTATGAGAACATCAAAAAAGAGCAAATAGACGCTCTCGTGGTAATAGGAGGTAACGGTTCGCTTACTGGTGCCAAGGAATTCGCCCAGGAATATGACCTGTGTTGCATCGGTTTGCCTGGTACAATCGACAACGACCTATATGGTACCGACACAACTATAGGTTATGACACCACACTTAATACTATTGTGGATTGCGTTGACCGCATTCGCGACACCGCGCAGAGCCATGAGCGCATCTTCTTCATTGAGGTGATGGGGCGTGACGCTGGTTTCTTGGCACAAAACTCAGCAATAGCGAGTGGTGCCGAAGCCGCAATCATACCTGAGGATTCTACCGACGTAGACCAGCTAGCAAAGTTCATGGAGCGCGGCATACGTAAATCAAAGAAGAGTTGTATTGTCGTCGTGTCTGAAAGTCCAAAGTGCGGTGCCATGTATTACGCTAACCGTGTGAAAAAGGAATTCCCTGAGTTTGACGTGCGAGTATCCATTCTCGGCTATGTGCAACGTGGTGGACGCCCATCAGCTCACGATAGAATTCTCGCGAGCCGCACAGGAGTTGGCGCTGTGGAAGCAATCATGCAGGGACAACGTAACATCATGGTTGGTATTCACAACAATGAGGTTACATACATACCCCTTATTGAGGCAGTGCGCTCTGATAAGCCGTTCGACCGCAAGTTGATAGAGGTGCTTGACGAGTTAAGCATCTAGAAAGCTGAGTGGCTTGATATTTGTAATTAGAAATATATTCACTATAAAAGATATTGTATGTCACAGATTAAAGGACACATCTCTCAGATAATCGGTCCTGTTATCGATGTCTATTTCGACACGCAAGGGCAGGAAGCTGAGAAGGTGTTGCCACAAATTTACGAGGCACTTAAAGTGACACGTTCTGATGGCAAGGAAATTGTCATAGAGGTTGAACAACACATTGGAGAAGATACCGTGCGTTGCATTGCCATGGATTCTACAGACGGTTTGGAACGAGGTCTTGAGGTTGTACCGACAGGTTCGCCTATTCAAATGCCCGCTGGAAACCAAATTCGTGGTCGTATGATGAACGTCATTGGTCAACCTATCGACGGCATGGGCGAACTTAACATGAAAGGCAGCTACCCAATCCATCGTCCGGCACCAAAGTTTGAACACTTGTCTACCCACAAGGAAATGCTTCCTACTGGCATTAAGGTCATCGACCTGCTTGAGCCATACATGAAAGGTGGAAAGATTGGATTGTTCGGTGGAGCAGGAGTAGGCAAGACTGTGCTCATCATGGAGCTGATGAACAACATTGCCAAAGGTCACGCAGGTTACTCTGTGTTCGCTGGTGTAGGTGAACGCACACGTGAGGGCAACGACCTTATCAGGGACATGATCGAGTCTGGAGTTATCCGTTATGGCGATAAGTTCTGCAAGGCAATGAACGAAGGCAAATGGGATCTTTCACTTGTTGACGAAGAAGAGCTTAGTAAGTCACAATCGACCCTTGTATATGGTCAGATGAATGAGCCTCCAGGGGCACGCGCACGTGTGGCTTTGTCTGGTCTGACTATCGCAGAGGAATTCCGTGACCATGGAGGCAAGGACGGCGGTCCTGCAGACATCATGTTCTTCATAGACAACATCTTCCGTTTCACTCAGGCTGGTTCAGAGGTGTCTGCTTTGCTTGGTCGTATGCCATCAGCCGTTGGTTACCAACCAACTTTGGCATCTGAGATGGGCGCAATGCAGGAAAGAATCACATCTACGAAAGAAGGTTCAATCACTTCCGTACAGGCTGTTTATGTTCCCGCAGACGACTTGACCGACCCAGCACCAGCGACGACATTCTCACACCTTGATGCAACAACGGTGCTCGATCGTAAGATTACTCAACTTGGTATATATCCAGCTGTCGACCCTCTGGCTTCAACTTCACGTATTCTTGATCCATTAATTGTTGGCAAGGAACATTATGAGTGCGCACAGCGAGTAAAGGAAACGCTTCAGCATTATCAAGAGTTGCAAGATATCATCGCAATCCTTGGTATGGACGAGTTGTCTGATGAGGACAAACTTGTTGTGAACCGAGCTCGACGTGTACAGAGATTCCTTTCTCAGCCGTTCACCGTAGCTGAGCAATTCACTGGTGTCAAGGGAGTAATGGTCAGCATTGAAGATACCATCAAGGGCTTCAACGCAATTCTCGATGGTGAGGTGGATGACCTTCCAGAGCAAGCGTTCATGAATGTTGGCACTATTGAAGATGCTATTGCCAAGGGTAAGAAGCTCATCAATGAAGCCAAGGCATAACAAGCTAAAGCAACATAGATATGTTGAAGTTAAAGATTATTTCTCCTGAAAAAGTGATATTCAATGGTGAAGTTGACAGTCTTAAGGTGCCAGGTTTACAAGGTAGTTTTGAGATTCTGAACAACCATGCGCCAATAATATCATCGCTTGTAAAGGGAGAAGTAGAATATAAGGGCAAAGGGGAGAGTAATAAACTTTCCATCGTGGGCGGTTTCGTAGAAGTAAAGAAAAACGAGATAAGCCTTTGTGTGGAGATTTGACCTCTCGTAAATCAAGGCAAAAGTAGTATATGCTTTCCCCATTGACTATATTCCTATTAGTGGCGATGTTCACATTGCTCGGATTAGGATGGAAAATAGGATATGACTTCGTTAAATTAAGGATGCCAAAGCAAATAACAAAATTTTATTTTGCATACGCGACCTTCAGGATGTTAACAATACTACTCGTCACTGGCGTGTACCTGTTGTTTATATCACAAAGTAAAACCGAGTCAAAAGCCTTTGTTGTCGTGGAGTTTGTCTTGTATGCTGCAATGATGGTCTTGACATTGAAAAATAACATTAAACGCTCTTAAAAGAATGAGATATTTAAATCATATAATCTGTTGCGTATTAGCCTTCTTGCTTGCCATGCCTGCCTTGGCAGCGCAAAAGCAGGGTGAAGGTCTCAATACTTCACAGATTGTAGTAGGGCATATTAAAGACTCCTACGATTGGCACATCACGGATATTGGGACGAAACATATCGTTATCAATCTCCCTGTCATTGTTAAGAGCACAACGGGTTGGCATGTGTTCAGCACGTCTCAATTTGCAGAAGAAGCAGACGCAAACGGCTATCGAAAAGGACCGTTCAACCTTGCTATAGCTACAGTTGGCACACATGCGGGAAAGATTGTAGAGTTGCAAAATGGCAAGGAAATAATGCCTTTCGATATAAGCATTACCAAGACCGTAGCCGTGCTCCTTATTGATTCTGTCATTCTCTTGCTATGTATATTGCTACCGGCAAGGTGGTATAGAAAACATAAGGCGAGCGACCCGGCTCCAGGAGGATTCACCGGATTAATGGAAATGCTCGTGTCATGGGTAGAAGATAACATTGTGAAACCAGGCGTGGGAGACAATTATGAAAAATACTCTCCATATCTTCTGACTTGTTTCTTCTTTATACTTACCTGTAACTTGATGGGCATCATGCCATTCCCACCCGGTGGAGGCAACTTGACGGGAAACATTGCTTGCACGTTCTTCCTGGCGTTATGTACATTCGTAATAACACAATTCAGCGGTTCCAAGCACTATTGGAAAGATATCTTTTGGCCAAATGTGCCATTGGCATTGAAGGCTTTCCCATTGATTCCTCTTATTGAGTTCGTGGGAATATTCACCAAGCCATTTGCGCTGATGATTCGACTTTTTGCCAACATGATGGCAGGACACGCCATAGCTCTTTCCTTGACTTGCATTATCTTTGTCGTGGCAACAATGGGAATAGGTGTGGCAATAGGAATGTCGACGCTAAGTATCGTTATGAGCATCTTCATGATGTGTCTTGAACTTTTGGTTTGCTTCATCCAAGCCATGGTATTCACTATGCTAAGTTCTATATTCATAGGATTGGCCCGTGCAAAGGATTGAGCTATTTTAAAAAAAATAATATCAAAAACATTTATAAACAACAGCCTTATGGCCAAGTTTCAAGGCTTCTTTAGCCAAGATGCAAAGCAGGGGGCGATTAAAAATTTACAACTATGATTTCAGCATTATTATTGCAAGCCGCCGCAGCAGGCGTAGCAAAGTTGGGTGCCGGTGTTGGTGCAGGTCTCGCAGCAATTGGCGCAGGTATTGGTATCGGACGCATTGGCGGACAGGCTATGGACGCAATGGCAAGGCAACCAGAGGTAATGAGCAAGATCTTTACCAACATGATTGTCGCAGCTGCCCTTATCGAGGGTGTAGCCTTGTTTGCTGTGGTCGTTGCATTCCTCTGCATCTAATCATCATAGAACAAACAACTGCGTATGGATTTATTGATACCAAGCACAGGCTTACTCTTTTGGATGACCATTGTCTTCCTTATAGTGCTTGCCGTCCTATGGAAATGGGGCTTTCCTGCCATCACCAATATGGTGAAAGAGCGTAAAGACTACATCGACGACAGCTTGAGAAAGGCACACGACGCCAATGAGAAGCTTGCTAACATTCAAAAAGAAGGCGAATCCATTCTGCAGGAAGCACGCGAAAAACAAGCAGAGGTCTTGAAAGAGGCCGCTGCAACACGTGATGCCATCATCGCTAAGGCTGAGAATCAGGCAAAAGATCGCAGCGCACAGCTCATTAAAGATGCCAAAGCTGAGATAGAACAAGAAAAGCAACAGGCCATTCGCGAAATACGCGGACAGGTAGCAGAGCTTTCTGTTAAAATCGCAGAAAAGATTGTCAGGCAACAATTGGCGACAGATGACAAGCAGATGGAATTAATCAACAAGATTCTTGATGAAGTTGCTGACTCAGAAGAGGCAGCCAAATAAAACGATTGTCTATGGATACAGGTGTGATAGCTGTTAGATATGCTAAAGCTCTCTTGGAAAGCGCCATTCGGCTAAAGCTGGAAGACGCGATCTATGATGAGATGCAGACGCTTTCGACAAATTATATCCAAGTGCCGAAGCTTCGGTTCACGATAGACAATCCTACCCTTGGAAACGAGAAGAAGTTGGCCTTATTAAAGACAGCCTGTGGTGGAGACATCAACAACCTGACAGTGAGATTTCTTAATCTCGTTTTCAAGGAAGGAAGAGAGTCAAGCCTCCAGTTCATGGCAACGGCCTATTTGACATTATACAGGAAACACAAAAACATCATTCGTGGAAAGTTGATAACCGCCGTACCGGTTTCGGAAGAGACGGAAGCCAAGATGAAGCAAATGGTGGAAAAAAGAACTCACGGTAAAGTTGAGTTCAATACAGAAGTGGATCCAAGTATAATAGGCGGATTCATTCTTGAGTACGACACATATAGTTTCGACGCAAGCGTGAAGACGAAACTCAAGGGGGTACTCCATCAACTGACAGCGTAAAGCCTTAATATTGAGAATTGAACGAAGTAAGTAAACTTTGATTTATTATTATAATAAATGAGTGATAAGTTAAAACCAAGTGAGGTGTCTGAAGTGCTAATCAAGCAACTCGAAGGCGTCAACTCGGAAGAGCAGTTTGATGAGGTGGGTACCGTTCTCACTGTAGGTGACGGTGTGGCTCATGTCTATGGACTGCGCAATGCTGAGGCAAGCGAACTTCTTGAGTTTGAAAATGGCACTATGGCGATTGTCATGAACCTCGAGGAAGATAATGTCGGTTGTATTCTTTTGGGTGCTTCTTCAGGCATTGAGGAAGGCATGAAAGTTAAGCGTACACACCGCATTGCCTCCATTCGTGTCAACGACAACTTCCTCGGTCGCGTTGTCAATACTCTTGGACAGCCAATTGACGGCAAGGGAGACATTGACATGACAAATGCATTTGAGATGCCTCTTGACAGAAAAGCACCTGGTGTTATATACCGTCAACCCGTCAAACAACCACTGCAGACAGGCCTGAAAGCCATTGACTCGATGATTCCTATTGGTCGTGGACAGCGTGAGCTGATTATTGGTGACCGCCAAACTGGCAAGACCGCAGTAGCCATTGACACCATTATTAATCAAAAAGGAAACTTTGAGGCAGGCAAGCCTGTATATTGTATTTACGTCGCCATCGGTCAGAAAGCAAGTACAGTGGCTGCTTTGGTGCAAACCCTGAAGGAGCAAGGAGCGTTGCCTTACACCATCATTGTCAGCGCTACAGCTGCAGATCCTGCTGCCATGCAATACTATGCACCTTTTGCTGGCGCTGCTATTGGAGAGTATTTCCGTGATCGTGGTTTCGACGCTCTTGTTGTATACGACGACCTGTCTAAGCAAGCCGTTGCCTATCGTGAGGTATCATTGATACTTCGCCGTCCTTCTGGACGTGAAGCTTACCCTGGCGACGTGTTCTACCTTCACTCTCGTTTATTGGAGCGTGCCGCGAAGATTAATGAGCAGCAAGAGGTTGCGGAGCTAATGAACGATCTGCCAGAATCAATTAAAGGACATGTAAAGGGCGGTGGCTCGCTTACAGCCCTTCCTATCATTGAGACACAAGCTGGTGACGTGTCTGCATATATCCCGACAAACGTAATTTCAATTACTGATGGACAGATATACTTGGAGACTGATTTGTTTAACCAAGGCTTCCGTCCGGCAATCAATGTCGGTATCTCGGTGAGTCGTGTGGGTGGTTCTGCGCAGATCAAGAGCATGAAGAAAGTTGCTGGTACTCTGAAGATAGACATGGCCCAGTATCGTGAACTTGAGAGTTTCTCTAAGTTCTCTAGCGACATGGATCCTGTCACGGCTATGACAATCGACAGAGGACGTAAGAACAACCAGTTGCTCATTCAACCTCAGTATAGCCCAATGCCAGTAGGCGAGCAGATAGCGATTCTGTATTGCGGTGTTCACGGTCTAATGCATGACGTACCTGTAGACAAGGTTCGCAGTGTCCAGGGTCAGTTCCTGGAGCAAATGCGCACTCAGCATCAGGACGTGCTTGACATTCTTTCTTCTGGTAAGATTGACGATATATGCACAAAGACCATTGAAGACGTAATGGCGAATGTAGCTGGACAGTTTGCCTCTAAATAAAACGTAATAGAAATGCCTTCATTAAAAGAGATAAAGACCCGTATAGCATCTGTAGAGAGTACGCGTAAGATTACAAGCGCCATGAAAATGGTTGCCTCATCTAAGCTTCACCGCGCACAGACTGCCATTCAGAATATGCTTCCATATGAAAATTTGCTGGAGCATATCTTGAAGTCGTTTCTTGTCTCCATGCCTGATGCCGCCGAGGGAGACCTCACGGAAGAACGCAAGGACATCAAAAGCGTGGCACTCGTTGTTTATTCCTCGAATAATTCTCTATGCGGAGGATATAACAACAACGTCATTCGAAAGATGCTACATGCAATAGATGGGTATCATGCTCAAGGCATCAATAATATTACCATCTATCCAATTGGTCGGAAAGTAGCTGAAAAGGTTAAAAGCCTTGGGCTTAAGTCTGGTGGCAACTTTGTTGAATTGGCAGACAAGCCTAACGCAACAGAATGCAGAAACATCGCCGAAGAGCTTATGGAGAAGTACACAAAGCACGAATATGATAAGGTGGAACTTATCTACCATCATTTCAAAAGTGCTGGCTCACAGGTGCTTACTTGCAGAAATTATTTGCCTCTTGACTTGTCTACTGAGAAGATAGGAGCTTATAACGACAGGGATCTCTCGTCAAACCTTGCAACAGCAAAGGCGCAGGAATATCTACGTAAGAAAGGCAAGACAGCAGAGAAAAACTCTCCTGATGCCGTTCCTCTTAATGACGACTTCATTGTTGAGCCGGATATAAAGACTGTGCTCGGAGAATTGGTTCCAAAGGCTCTGGACTTGATGATTTACACTGCGCTTCTTGATAGCAACGCCTCAGAACATGCCGCCCGAATGGTAGCCATGCAAGCAGCTACAGACAATGCAGACGAATTGCTCAAGGACTTGAACCTGCAATACAACAAGAGCCGTCAGGCTGCTATTACGAATGAACTTTTGGATATTGTCGGTGGAAGCGCTAATAATTAATAAGAAGCTCCACATCGACTAATTTCTAATAATAATTAAATGGGAAATGGAAAAGTTATTCCTTTCCCATTTTTTTATTAACTTCGCATCCATGAAAAGGATAGTAGCAACATTTATACTTATATTGTCGTTTGTTCAAATATTCGCGCAAAAGAAAGAAATAAATGCGGCAATAGACAACCTCAAGGCCAATAAGGATCTTGACAAGGTTGAGGCATCCATGACGACATTGCTTAAAGATTCTTCTAACATAAGAAACGAGAAGATATGGGATCTCCTTTTCGAATCTTTAAAAAAACAATATCAAGCAGGTAATGAAAAGTTGTATTTAAAGCAGAAATACGACACAGCATCGCTATTCAACATTGCCTCACGAATGTTTGCGTTGATGACGAGATATGACAGTATTGAATCTGAACCTGACAAGAAAGGAAAAGTAAAGTTTAAGATGCGTAAGCAAAATTCCAATACACTTAATTCTTTGCGTCCCAACCTGTTTAATGGTGGCATTTACTACATTGGCAAGCAGAATTACTCCAAGGCATATACTCTCTTGGACCAATATGTCAGTGCTGCTGAAATGCCCATTTTCAAGTCTTATAATTATTCCGTTAAAGACAACTACCTCCCTACGGCGGCTTACTGGGCAGCATATTGCGGATATAAGCTCAATGATCCCCAAAAAGTTCTCCATAATACTTATTTGGCTCTCAAAGATAAGGAACATACAGAGTCAATGATGCAATATCTTGCGGCAACGTATATGCTTGAGAATGATACTACAAGAAGCATTGAGACTTTGGAGGAGGGTTTCTCCCTATACCCAAAATCAGAATACTTCTTTTCACACCTAATGGATTATTATTCAATGAATTCCAATTGGGAGAAAGCAAATGTAATGACCAACAAGGCAATAAAAGCTGACAGCACTAATCTGAGGGCTTGGATTGCTAAAAGCACCATATTGATTAATTCTGGTGAATACGAAAATAGTTTCCGTATTTCCCAGTCAATATTAAGGAAAGACAGTACGCTAGAGGAGGCTTGGTTAAATGCGGGGCTCGCAAGATATAATCAAGGCGTTAATGTAGAACATGACGCCAGAAACTTCAAGCAAAAGAGACAACAGATATTGCAATATTACAAGGAAGCTCTTCCTTACTTTGAGAAATACAGAGTTCTTTGTCCAAATAATGCGGACAAATGGGCAATGCCATTGTACTCCATCTATCTCAATCTCAATATGGGCAAACAATTTGACGAGATCGATGAGATAATCAAAAAGTTAAAAAACACTTGATATCTTTTGTAACCTACATTAATGAAGATACACGTATCAAAGTAGCTAAGCTATAAAAGCAAATAGGGAAATCATTTAAAATGATTTCCCTATTTGCTTCGAGGTGCGTGGCGGAGTCGAACCGCCTTGAGTGGTTTTGCAGACCAGTACCTAACCGTTCGGACAACGCACCGTTCTTCTCAATTGCGATGCAAAGGTAATAACTTTTTGTAATACTACCAAAGGTTTGCTTTCTTTTTTACAAAAAAAATGAACAATAGGTCAGTTTCAAGGACATATTAAGTAAATTTGCCCCTACTGATGATATTCTTAATTCCATAAATCTGAGTTTTTCAAAAAAATCATGGTTTTGCTTAGCTTTTGGCGATGCTCAACTGTATAGATAGTGTATGAAAAAGGAAAAGGACATAGAACGGCTGTTCCGTCAGCATTATGCGAGGATGTATAACCT
>CAVKWN010000037.1:0-29427 GCA_963660075.1 Lachnospiraceae bacterium | reverse complement strand
CCAACTATTACACAGATGCGGACAAGACCATGCAGATTTACGACAAGTTCAAGGTTGGCTACACTCCAAACACGGAGTCTGCCATGGACTATACCGGCATTCTCATCCCTTACAACAGCAAGATTGAGCTTTGCCCAACTGTGGCTCCAACGTCACCCTCTTCAAATATCTCAGCGATTACAGCTGATGAGGCCAACGCAGACGCTCCCGTCTACAACCTCGCCGGTCAGCGCGTGGGCAAGAACGCCAAGGGCGTGCTCATCAAGAACGGCAAGAAGTATGTGGTGAAGTAAACACCGATAGATAGAATCTTTTTTATTGCTGTCCGGTAAAAATATCGAAAGCATGAAGTCCCGTAGGGACGGCATATTATAGCGTAGGGGGAAACCCCTACGTTTTTTTATATGTTTTCTCCGACGTTGCCCCTGTAGGGGGCGCATATTTCAACATCTCACAATGAATTATGCGCCCCCTACAGGGGCAATGTAATGTGATGCTATTGGGATAAATAGGGGCAAGCCCCTATTCTGCAATATATGCCCCCTATAGGGGCAATGGATGGAAAACCACGCGATTGGTAATAGTATCCCGTGTTTCCAAAACGCTACAAAAAGCGGTATTTCATCATTTTACGATGTCATACCAAGATTTTACCAGGCAACAATAGTTATAAATAAACTTATATGATAAATTAAAGCCTGAATATGGCTATAACTTGTCGTATAGGATAATATAAAGCAATTGTCACTATTCACCTGAACGCAAACATGCCGGCACGAGACGCAACGCTCTCGTGCCGGCATGTCACTTATTTGTAGATGTTGATTTTCCTTACTTGTTGCCGCGCAGGGCGGAGGCCGTTATGCGCCAGCCAGGCCGCGTGAGCGGAGAAGAGCCTCGCCATAGTTGTTCATAGCCTTGGCATACTTGGCGGCGAAAGAGCTGAGCTTTGCCATGACGGTCTCCTTGAAACTTGTCTTTTTCATGATTTGTTATCCTTTCTACATTAAATGATTAAACATCTTGGGGCTCGCTTGCCCCTGTCATCTTTAAAAACCTGAATATGCTTGTTTGTACGCGGCAAAGTTAGCTCCAATAATGGTATGTAGGCGGGTTTTTCGGCGTTAAATCGCCAAAACGGTGCCTTTTATTGACCAACGTCAAATAATCGCCTTGCAGTGGTGTCCCTTGTGGCGCCCCCATGTTTTTTGGACGGTATGGATAAAGGCCGTACCTTTGCAACCGTCAAAAGGAATTCCACGACAAACAACAATTTACTAATCAATTTAAAAGAAAGGAGAAAACAATGAGTGTACGTTACAAGAAGGAAATGGGTAAAGGCGAGGGTTCACCAGCTTACAACAAGTGGTATGGCCGTGCGGTGAGCATGGGTCGCGTGAAGACCGCCGATCTCGCCGAGGAGATAAGCCATTCATCCACCGTTACCCGTGCCGACATCATGGCAGTGCTCATAGAGCTTACGCAGGTGATGAAGAAGCACTTGCAAAACTCCATGACCGTGGAGCTTGAGGGTCTGGGCGACTTCCGTGTGGGGCTTAAGACCAAGTCCGTGGAAAAGGCGGAGGACTTCACCGCCGCAAACATCTACGGCTACCAGATACTCTACCGCCCTGAGGTGAAGTTCGTGGCGAGCGGTCAGGTAGGTGCCAGTGGCAAGCGCAAGGGCACTTTCGTGAAGACCATGCTCGACGGCATCTCGGTTGAGCTTCTGCCGTCAAGCACCACTGCCTCTGCCACCGACGACACGGCATCTGGCGACAACGCCTAGACGGCGACAACATGGTTTAACCAATTAAAGAAAGGAAAGGAGGATTAGAATGAAGAAGGAAACTTGGAAGCTGATTATCAACATGCTCATCTCGGTGCTTACCGCCATAGCCACTACTTTGGGATTGGCCTCGTGCGTGTAGCATAAAAAAGAAGTCCGCCGCTCCTTATATGAATAGGAAGCGGCGGACTTTATCTTGAACAGGTAGGGACAATCGGGCTCGAACCGATGACCTCTGCAATGTGACTGCAGCGCTCTAAACCAACTGGGCTATGCCCCTGTGTCTCGATTAGCGAATGCAAAGTTAGGCATTTTTCACCGCCCTGCCAAATTTTTTTACTGTTTTTTTCTTATGGGCAAACGTTTTTTGTTTATTCTTGGTTTCGTTTGGGCATAAGGCTTGTTTTGGCACCACAGTAATGCCATGCTCGGCAGGAGGAGAAAAAAGCCTGACTATTGTTGCGTATGTCGAGGAAAATGGTTACTTTTACGGCTGATATGATAAAAAACATACTTTTCGACATGGGTGGGGTAATCTTCACCCAGGTCACGGACGAGGCGTTCCGTAGGTTCAAGGCTTTGGGCGTTGACACCGATTATTATATGGGCGCCTATGGGCAAAAGGATTTCTTCCTCGACTTGGAGGCCGGGCAGATAGATGCCGACGAGTTTTGCCGCAGGTTGTCGGAAGCTGTGGGGCATGACGTCTCGTGGTCGGAGGCTCGCCATTGCTGGCTCGGGTTCTTCGGCGGCGTTGAGCTGCAGCGGCTCAACGACCTCGTGGAGCTACGAAACCACTATCACCTCTGCCTGTTGAGCAACACCAACCCCTTCGTTATGGACTTCACCAGAAGCCGGGAATTCTCGCAGATAGGGAAGCCGATAACCGATTTCTTCGACTCGTTGTTCCTGAGTTATGAGATGAAGGTGTGCAAGCCCGACAAGGACATCTTCCTTCGCGCGCTCGCAGCCGACGGCATGAAGGCCGACGAGTGCCTCTTTGTTGACGACAGCTCCAAGAACACAGACGCTGCCAAGGCTCTGGGCATCCACGTGCTTACGGTGAAGACCAACGAAGACTGGATGCCGGGCTTGAGACGCGTCTTGGAAGAAGTGAACGGCGGATAACATCTCACACGGATTTAAAAGATTTTAAAGATTTCGGCTTCGCCGATTACGCATACCATAATGCTTTGCAGGGGCGGGACCTGTGCCCCTCCGCGCCCCGAATGGCCCGACGCATTAAATTTGTCAACGTGACCATATTGGTTGCGGACGGGCACAGGGCCCGCCCCTGCACGTCGCTTGTTAATCAACGCGTAGCCGCTTGCGGCGTAGCAATCTTTAAAATCTTTTAAATCCGTGTGAGATAAAATCCGCGTGAGATAAAATCCGCGTGAAAAAGAATTCCGTGTGAAAATGGAGTATGAAAAATCAGCAAGAAGGATTCATTCGGTGCTGATAAGTGCCACGGCGTAGGCTGATATTCCCTCCTGGCGCCCCGTGAAGCCGAGTTTCTCGGTGGTGGTGGCCTTGATGCTGATTTGATCCTCGTCGCAGCTCATCACCTTGGCGAGGCACGCCTTCATCGCTGGCACGTGAGGGTTGATCTTTGGCCGCTCGGCGCACACCGTGGCGTCGATGTTGCCAACCTTGTAGCCCTTCGTGGCTATGAGTTCAATGACCTTGGAGAGTATCACCTTGCTGTCCATGTCGAGCGTATCGGCCGACGTGTCGGGGAAGTGGTATCCAATGTCGCGCATGTTGGCGGCGCCAAGCAGGGCGTCGCAGATGGCGTGGATGAGCACGTCGGCATCGCTATGGCCGAGAAGCCCGAGGGTGTGGGGAATCTCTATGCCACCGAGGATGAGTTTCCTTCCTTCAACGAGTTTGTGGACATCATAGCCCATTCCTATTCTGAACATACTCTGAGTGCGTGTTTATAAAGGGTAGGATTATTTCTTGAACAAGTCTTTCAGGCCATCCATGTCGAATGTCAAGGAGAAGCGGAGCGTCTGGTCGAGAGGGTTCGACTTTGCCGTGGCTATGACATATCCCGCGTCGAGCTGGAAGGCGCTCATCCTGAAGCCCGCTCCCACGGTGAAATATTTTCTGTTGCCCTTGTTCTCGCTCTCGTGGTGATATCCGGCGCGAATCGAGAAGCGGTCGTTGTAGGTGTATTCAGCTCCCACGCTCCATTGAATCTCTTGCAGCTCCTCCTTGAATCCGCCTGGCGCGTCGCTGAAGCTCTTGAAGATACCGCTTATGCTCGACACGTCGTAATAGTCTTTCTGCACCCGCTCCTGGTATTGGTCTGTTGACTCCCCATCGTTTTGCTTAGGGTAAGTGGGCACCAGGAGCTTGTTGGCATCCACGGCAAAGCCTATGGCGTTGTATTCGTCAAGCGGATATTTAAGGTACGCGCCCAATCGGAGGTTGGTAGGTATGAACTCGCTGTTGTCGCTACCGCCAAACGTTATCTTGCTGCCTATGTTTGAGATGTTCATACCCAAGCCGAGCTGGCACTCGTGTTCCGCTATTATGGGGTTGGTCTGGTAATAGAGCGAGAGGTCGGCGGCGAATGCCGAGCCGGGCGACGTGTCGGACGTGTAGTCGTAGGTAAGGTCAGAATAAATCCACCTCACCGCCGCGGCTATGGAGAACTTCTCGCTGAGCATGAGCGAATAGGCCACGTCTACAGACATCTCGTAAGGGTTGATGGTCATGCCGGGCTCGTTGGAGCTATGCTCGCCCATGTCGACCTCGCCAAGCGAGAAATACCTCAGCGATCCCGATATCGCCGAGTAGTCGCCAATGCGGTAATATCCGGAAATATAGCCGAGGTTGATGTCGTTGACGAGCTGGCGCAGCCAAGGCGTGAAGTTGACGCCCACGCCGGCACGGCTTATGGCAAATGGATATTTGGCAGGGTTCCAATATTGCGAGTTGACGTCGGCTTCCGTAGCCGCGCCCACGTCGCCCATGCCGCCGGCACGCGCGTCGGGCGCTATGGTTTGCGATGTCACCGAGGTGTTGATGGGGTTGAACATGTCTTTCTTCTCCTGGCCGTTGGCGTTGAGCGAGGCAAGGAGCGTGAGCAGGAAGGCGATGTATGTTTTGAGTCTCATATTCTTTATTAATATATATGATAACGGCCGGGCGGCTCAATTATTGTTTATCACGACAAGTTTCTTCGATTTTGTCGCCATCTGGCTGCCGTCTGCCGCGAGGCGTATGCGGTAAAGGTATACGCCAGTCTGCAGTCGCTGCCCGTTGCCGGTGGTCAGGTCCCAGTCCACAGTGTAGGAACCTGCCTGCGTGCCGCTCTCGCTGTGCGTCCATAGCTGGCGGCCGCTCATGTCGAACACGTCTATCGTCACGTCGACAGGGCATCCGGCGAGGCTGTGGCTCACGATGAACGTGGTGCTTGTGGACGCGGGGTTCTTCGTCACGTCGACACTGTAAATCCTTGGCTTGAGCGACTTCACCACGTTGAACCTCAGTTGCGCCGTCGAGCTGTTGTTCATCGTGTCCCAAGCGCGGAAGAGCAAGGTGTGGCTGCCGGGCTCAAGCGTGGGTATGGTATAATAGGTGCTGCCAGAGGTGTGCGACCCGAAGTCGTAGGCGAAGTTGTCGTTGAGGTCGTAGGTCATGTTGGCGTCGCCGTCGACCACGAGCTCAAGGTTGTGGCCCACGCCGTTGCCCGTGGCGTTGATGCCGTTGTCGTCGCTCAGTCGTGCGACAAAATAGGGACTTGTGTTCACGTCGCCACCGTTGACGAACTCCGGGCTGTTGAGGTAACAGAAAATCTTCGGCCCCACGGAGTCGGCTTTCTGCGTATTGTCGTCGTCAAGGATTATGGCGTCGGTGTAGCCGTGGGCGATGGTGGCGTAGTCGTCGCTCATGGCGAAGGCGTGGAGCTGTCCCGTGCCGCCGTAGTTGAGGTCGTAGGGCACCACGAACGAGACGTGGAACTTGCCGTTTGCCACGCTGTCGCTGCCGCTGAAGATGGTCTTCTGCCTGTCGTAGAAGGTGAACACCGTGTCTTGCACCTCCGCGCTGGCGTTGCCGTGGCAGGAGATGAGCTGCTTGGAGTCGAGCACCTGCAAGCTCACCGTGCCTTTCATCGCGGCGTCGCCAACCACGTGTCCCGCCACTCGTGCCGTTTGTCCGGCGTAGGCATGCGCCGTGGAGCCGCCACCGACAACAGTGCCGTTGATGGAGTCGATGACCACGGTGCCGGTTGGCTGGTTGAGGGCTATGGCTGGGTCGCCGAGCAAGGTGTATTGCAGCTTGTTCACGGTGGGGTCGCTCCCGAGCCTTATCACCTCGTTCTTGGCAAGCCGCTGCGCCTCGCCGATGGTCGTGGGCTTGCCGTTCACGGTGCCGAGCACATATTTCATGAACGCCTTGTTGAGAACGTGGTTGTAGTTCTCATACACGGTGCGCGTGGTGCCGAACACCGCCACGGCTCCGCCATTGGAGTTGTTCATTGCCGTCACGCCGATGTTGTCTTCCACGCCGTCGAACGCCATTATGTCGCAGGCGGCAAACACCCACAGAGGCAGGTTCTTGTTGCTGAATGCCTTGAAGTCGCTCAGCGTCAGCACCTTCTCGTGAGACATCTGGCTGGCGCTGCCGTGGCCGTAATAGTCCATGACGAGGGCACCCTTAGCCTGTTGTCTCTTTATGATGTCGGCCACTTCCGGGTAAGAGTTTCCCGTAGCCGCTGTCACCTCGTTGTAAGCGTCCCACATCACCTTGCGCACGTTGTAGGCGGGGCGCATGGTTTGCAGCAGCGTAGCCATCTCGTTGGCGTCGCGCATGTGTATGTTGTTGTTGCCGTCGTCGCCCATCACCATTATGGTGTTCTCCCAGTCGCCGGCGTTGAGGTTCTCCACATAGTTTATGGTCTTGTCGACCATTGTCGTGGCATCGTCTTCCGAGTAGGCAGGCATTCGGCCCACAGCCACGTCGCCCATGTCGAGCTTGTCGCTTGTCGAGGAGATGTTGGTGCCCTCGCCGTCATCGAGATAAGTGAAGAACCCGTCGTCGACATAGCAGTCGATGGCGTTGAGCGAGTTCTCGCTCTCGTAGGCAAGGAGGAAGTCGTCGGCGTTGAGGTTCTTGCATTCAGAGGTAAGCATTCGGTTGTCCCATACGCAAGGGCCGAAGAGCAAGAGGTGCTTGGGCGCGTCGCTGTCTGATTGCGCGCGATCATACAACATCTTGACGTATCTGCGGTAAGCGTTGGCGTCTGGCGTGCCGCTGGAGAACTCGTTGTAAAGCTCGTTTGCCGCCACTATCTTCACGCGCATCGCGTCGTGCTTCTCGTGAAATTGCGCGAGCCGTGTTGCCTGCGTGAGCAATTTTTGCGACGTGGGTATGATTATCACCATGTCTATCTCCTTGTCGGCGTGCAAGTCTTGGTTTGCCAGCGCGCCCGCGTATTCTGGCGTGGGGAAGGAACCTTTGAGGTTTGGCGCTGCCATGGCAACGTCCCATGCCGCCGACACGTAGTCGAGCCGCATTGGTCCGCCCGATAGCACCTTGATGGTCACGGTGTCGGTTCCCGCCGCGTTCACGGGCATGGCGTAGGTGCCACTGGCCATTTTGCCGTGGTCGTATTGGCTGCCTATTGACATGGAGAGCGTGCCTACCGTCTTGCCGTTGACGCTTACTTGCGTGGTGGTATTGGAACCAGCCGACACGCGCACGGAAAACTTGCCTGTGGTGGCACCGTCGGGATGCGCGAGCGTCACCGTCTGGCTGTTGCCTGCCGTCACTGCCGTGGGGTCGAAGAGGTTGCGTCCGCCGGGGTACCAGCTGTAGCCGTCTTCCTCGTGCAGGCTGTGATAGAAGTCGGGCGAGGGATAGAAAGAGTTTATGAATGTGGCAGAGTCTACGCTGGCAGGCTCGCCGTCGCCCTCTGTGATGAAATAATAACCGTAGTCTGAATAAGGGTTGCGAGTGCGCTGCCCGGCGTTGTTGTCGCTCCAGCTCACGGGTCCCTTGGCATAGAACAGCCGCTTGCCGTTCACCGTGCATGTGGCAACCTCGCTCAGGTCGTCGGTTGCGGCAAGCACTGAGCCGTCGAGCACCTCGTCTTGCAAGTTGCCGCCGTAGCCATAGACGCGCACCCGGCTCAAGTCGCTGAAGCCGGCACGGCTCACGAGGCTTTTAGTGAGTTCGTACACGCCCGATGCCGGCACCCTGATTTTAGCCCACTTGCCACTTGCCAACACCGAGTGGTCGGCGTAACGCTCGGCTTGCGGCGCATGGCTCGCGCTCCCCTTGCAGGCATTGGCAACGGCGTTTGCGCGACGGTTTGTGGCTGCCGGAAGAGCCTTGGCATTGACCTTCTTGCTGTCGACCCTGAGCATGAAGCTCACGAGAAACTGGTATTTGCCGTCGCGTTTGACAATGGGGCAGAAGCTCATGCGGAGCATAGGCTGCTTGCGGTCGGTCACCACCCTTTGCGTCAACGTGGGCAACGATGAAGGCTCCGTGCCTCCGAGCTTGCGGTAACGCTCGAGGTCGAGAGGCGTCATGTCGATGAACTCGGGGTAGAGAATGCTGGCGGAGTAGACAGAATCGCCATGGTTGGTTGGCAACGGCATGGTGTAGGCAAACGATGGCATGACGCTGTCGACGCTCACCTGGTCGGAGGTGAGGTTGAAGAATCGCTGGGCGTGAGCCGGAAATGCCGCGCACGTCAGCAAAAGAAGCTGGCACAGGCGGACGAGCCTTGTCCCAGAAAAAAGTCTTGCCACTCTGCTATGTCTTGTCACTCTGCTATGTCTTGTGATAAAAAAAGTGTTATTTGCACCTGCATTCAAGCACCTTGCGCTCCTCGACCCATCCCTCAAGCAAATCGCCGATGTGCACGGGACCCACTCCGGCTGGCGTGCCCGTGAAGATAAGGTCGCCCGTCTTGAGTGTGAAATACTTGCTCACGTAAGCCACGATGTCGTCCACGCCCCACAACATGTCGCAGGCACACCCCTCTTGCGTGGTGGAGCCATTGACATTGAGATGGAAGCGCAGTCGGCTCACGTCGGGCAGCAATTCCTTTGGCACCCAGTCGCCAATGGTCGCCGCCCCGTCGAAACTCTTTGCCAAGTCCCATGGCTGGCCATTTTCCGAGAGCTTGCGTTGCAACTCACGGGCGGTGAAGTCGATGCCGAGTGTCACCGCGTCGTAGTAGCGGTGGGCGAAGCGCGTGGGCACGGTCTTGCCGAGCTTGCATATCCTCACCACGAGCTCCGCCTCGTAGTCGACGCGCCCGAGGTCATCGGGGATGAAAAAGGGCTTGCCGTTTTTTTGAAGGCTGGAGTCGGCCTTGAGGAATATCACAGGGCTGTCTGTCTTCAATAACGTGTCTTTCAGCTCTTTATTGTGTTCGGGATAGTTCATTCCCACGCAAAATATCTTCATCTTTTCAGGTTATTATAATATATGTGGTGTTTATTTAGTGCAAAGATAACTCAATTTCCCAAAAACCATCTTCCTTTCGTCCGATTTCTTTTGACTATTCGGCTTACTTAGGATTATTCCATTCCCTTTAATGTCATTCATGTGAAAAAGCCGTGTGGACAAGCCTAAATCATAAATGGCGTGAAAAAAAAGCGGCACGTGTCAACGGATAGAAAGATTTTTATTATCTTTGCGGCACAAACAAGCATGAGGTAACAGATAAATTCATTTACATACAAATAACAACACGAAAATGAAAAGAATCGTTTTAATCCGCCACGGCGAGAGCCAGTGGAATCTTGAGAACCGTTTCACAGGTTGGACAAATGTAGACCTCACCGAGAAGGGCAAGCAGGAGGCACTCGATGCCGGCAAGCTCATGAAGGAGAAGGGTTTCCACTTTGAGATTGCCTACACTTCTTACCTGAAGCGTGCAGTGAAGACCTTGAACAACGTGCTCGACTCAATGGACGAGGACTGGATCCCCGTGGTCAAGACATGGCGTCTCAACGAGAAGCACTATGGCGCTCTTCAGGGTCTGAACAAGAAGGAGACAGCCCAGCAGTATGGCGACGAGCAGGTGTTGCTCTGGCGTCGCAGCTTCGACGTGGCTCCTCACGACCTCGCTGCCGACGGCACAGGCTCAGCCCTCGCTGATCCTCGCTACGCCAAGGTGCCTACACAGTATCTTCCCAAGACAGAGAGCCTTGAGGATTGCATCGCCCGCGTGATGCCTTTCTGGGAGTGCGAGATCTTCCCGAAGCTCAAGGAGGTTGACAGCATCATCGTGGCCGCTCACGGCAACTCGCTCCGCGGCATCGTGAAGCACCTCAAGGGCATTTCCGACAAGGACATCTCTGGCCTTAACATCCCGACAGCCACTCCTTACGTGTTCGAGTTCGACGACGAGCTCAACCTTGTCAACGACTATTATCTCGGCGACGCAGCCGCTATCGCAGCCAAGGCCGCTGCCGTGGCTAACCAAGGCAAGGCATAAGTCTCGATAAAAGACAAACCATAAGAGAAGGGGGCGTGCGGAAGTCATTGGCACGCCCCCTTTTTGCTTCTTGTTTGCAGAATGTTAAAAGACAGCTTCTGCAGCTTTTGAAATGTAAAAGAGATTTTTGCGATTGTAATTTTCTGTTTACATCTTTGAAAAACTGTCTTCTTAATTTTGCCGCAGTTTTAATCAATTACTTTATTTTATGCGTAAAAAGATTATTCTTGCGGCAGCCTTGTCCCTGTGCATGCCTGTGTTGCCAGCCTTGGCGGAAGGCGACAACGGCTCCAAGGCCATAGAGGAGAATGTAGCCGTGGGGCAGGTGACAGGTGTTGTCAAGGACGTTCACGGAGAGCCTATCATAGGCGCGAGCATCGTGGAGAAAGGCACCCATAATGCAGCGGTGACCGACGTTGACGGCCGTTTCACTTTGAAATTGGAAGGCAAGGGCAGCGACATCCAAGTGTCGTATGTGGGTTTCACCTCACAGACTATCAAGGCATCAGGCAAGATGGTCATAACATTGCAAGAAGACCAACATTCTCTTCAGGAACTTGTCGTGGTGGGTTATCAGAGCATCCGCAAGACCGACATCGTGGGTGCCGTGGCAAGCGTCAAGGCAGGAGAACTCAATACGTCCACCAACAGCATCGGCGAGAGTCTGGTTGGAAAGGTCGCTGGCGTACAGATATCACAGGTCAGCGGCGCTCCATACAATTCCACGAAGATAAGAGTTCGCGGAACAGCCTCGATTAACGCGAGTTCCGATCCCTTATATGTCATAGACGGTTACCCATCGAGCGGCGACCTCCTTCTCGACCCGGAAGACATCGCCTCGATAGAGGTGCTGAAGGACGCGGCTTCAGCCGCTATCTATGGCTCACGCGCCGCGGGTGGCGTGGTCATTATCACGACCAAGCGAGGCCAGAGCGGCAAAGCCAAGGTGGGTTACGACTTCCAGTTGGGAGTCAACAGCCTTGCCCATAAGGTCAAGGTGCTAAACGCCAGCCAGTTTGCCAACCTTGTGGTCGATGGCCGCAACAACTATTACAAGCGGTTGCTTCAGAGCAAGGGCATTGCCTGGGACGACAGTTATAATGGTGACACCAACGCCCAGAGAGCAGCTCGCCTGGGGTCGTCGAACAGTGCGGTGAACATCCCTGAGTTTCTTTACGATTTTGAAAACCAGAAAGTAATAGAACCGCAATACGATACCGACTGGCAAGACGAGCTCTACCGTACCGCGATATCGCAGCGTCACCACATCACCCTCAATGGTGGCAGCGACAAGGTGAGATACGACTTGAGCAGCAGTTTCATGGACCTTGGCGGCATAGTGCGCACTTCCCAGCAGCGACGCCTTAATTTCAGGGGAAACATCGACGCGAAAGTCACCGACAGGTTCACGGTGGGCGCCAACTTCTCTCATGTCTCCAACTGGAACCACGAGATAGACGAAGGCCGCTTCGACCACGGACCCATTCTCGGAGCGTTGATATACGCGCCCATCTTCCGTTGCTACGACGACAACGGCAACCTTTCAAAGGGAGAAATGACATCCTACTCTTCGCAATATGGATTCCAGCAGATAGAAAACCCCGTGGCGCTCGCCGAGGAGACAAAGATAAGGCGTAGCGGCGACCGCAACACTTATAACTTCAACGTGTCTTTCGAGCCATTGAAAGACTTTGTGTTGAAAGCCAACTTGGGCATGTACACATATTATGAGAAATACGAGTACTATCGCCCAACAAGTCTTTCGTCGGGCGCGTACCAACCAGGCTCGGCTCAAGCACAGGCCGCTGCCTACGACATTGCCACGAGCGCGCACACCAACGACTACTTGGGCGAGTTTACCGCCAACTACAATCATTCGTGGAAAGGAGTCCACAACTTCAGTGGAGTGGCAGGCTATTCGCTCCAGAAACACGAATACGACATCCTGGGAGCCAAGGGCACGGGATATGAAGACGACCACATAAAGGAAATCACGGCACACGGCGCAGACCCAAGCGACATCTCGCTCTATGGCACGTCGAAGTCGAATTGGACAATGTTGTCGTATTTCTCTCGCCTCAATTATAATTACCGCAACACCTATTACCTCACAGCCTCTTTCCGAGGTGACGGCTCGTCGCTCTTCGGCCCGCAAAACCGCTGGGGATATTTCCCGTCGGCCTCATTAGCATGGACGGTATCCAACGAGCCATTCTACAACTCGCTGTTTGGCAACAAGTCTACTCTTAAACTGCGCGCAAGCTGGGGAAAGAGCGGAAACAACAACATAGGCAACTACAACTACCAGGCTGTGATGAGCTCGCCCGAAGGCGCCATCTTCGGCAATGGCACCGTCTATTCCGGCGTGGAGCCCGGAGGCGTGAAAGACAATACGATAGGCTGGGAGTCGACATCGCAATTCAACTGGGGCGCGGATCTCTCGCTGTTCAACAACCGCATTGCCGTCTCTGCCAACTATTACCTTAGCTACACGAGAGACCTGCTTTTCGAGCAGCCAATCTCGGCCATAGGCGGGGCCAACTCCATCTTGACCAACCTCCCCAACTCCAAGATACGCAACTGTGGCATCGACGTGCAGGTCGACGGACGCGTCATAGCAAGGGAAGGGATGCATCTTAATGTAAGCGGAAACATCTCGGTCAACCGCAACAAGGTGTTGGATCTCGATGGCGGCAACACGCTCATCGTGAATGGTGCGGAGAGATCCTACAAGACACATATCACGCAAATAGGTCAGCCCGTGGGCATGTTCTATGGCTTCAAGGTAGCCGGAATGGTAAGGCAATCTGACATGGCGAACATCGAGGAAGACAACAAGCATTACGACTCCACAACCCATTCCTTCCCTGCCGGCTATAAGATCAAGGGTCCGGCGCGCTCCCTGTCGCAGAGCTTGCCCCTGCAGCCTGGCGACATCTATTTCGAGGATACCAACGGCGACGGTGTAGTGGACGACAACGACAAGACCATCATCGGTAATCCTCACCCCAAGTTTACGTATGGCTTCAACATCAGCGGCGACTACAAGTCGCTGGACTTCTCGGCCTCTTTCAACGGCAGTTATGGCAACAAGGTCCTCGATGGCCAGGATTACTATCTTTTCAACATGGAAGGCTCCGGCAACCAGTATGCCATTGTGGACAACCGTTACAGGAGCGAGGACAATCCCGGAAACGGATGGATCTACAGCGCCTCACGAGGCGGCACGCAAAGCAACAGCACCCGACTTTCAACCTTCTATCTCCAGAGTGGGTCGTTCTTCAGGTGTACCAACCTGACGATAGGCTACTCGGTTGCTTCCATAGCGAAGTTGACAAACAACGTGGTCAGCAAGCTGCGTCTATATGTAGCTGCCGACAACCTCTTCACCATAACCAACTACAGGGGCTACAATCCAGAAGTGGACTACAACAACGGCTCCAACCTTACACCAGGCGTGGACTACGGCAAATATCCCTTGGTAAGGGCATTCAACTTTGGTGTACAACTGATGTTCTAATAAATAAAGCAAGCAGAAAAAATGAAGAAAAACATAATGTTACTTGCCGCGTCGGTATTATTCTTGTTGCCGTCGTGCAGCGATTTCCTCGACGAGAAGAACCCAAACAAAATACCTGTCGATTCATATTTCCAGAGCGTCAACGACGTAGACAAGGCACTGAACGGCGCCTACTATTCCTTGCGCAGCAGTTATTGCATGGGCGAATCGAGCACGATGTTCACCGAGGAGCGTTCCGACAACACGGGACGTCTCGACAACCAGTCGGCTTCGGGTGAGCCTTTCCAGTTTACCGACTTCTCCATATTGCCCAGCAACACCTATCTCAAGAAATACTGGACCGGGCTCTATGCCACTGTCAACGACTGCAACTTCACCATCAAGGGTGCCAACGAGGTAAGCATGGACGAGACCACGCGTGCCAATGAGTTGGCGCAGGCCAAGTTCCTTCGTGCGCTGGCTTATTTCGACATCGTTAGGAAATGGGGCGACGCTCCGCTCGTGACTACCTATTCGTCTACCAAGAGCGACATCACCGCCAACACCAGCAGGACGCCCAAGGAGCAGGTGTACGCGCAGATAGTGAAGGATCTCGAGGACGCGCTTGACAGCTCTCTGCCCAACCGGCAACCGGCAGGCAGCAGGGGACGCGCCGACAAGGCCTCCATCACGGCATTGCTCGGGAAAGCGTATCTCACCATGGCAGCGGTGCTCGACGACGGGAACGCCAGCACATATCTTGCCAACGCAAAGAAATACTTGACCCAATGTTATGAGATGAAGGAATTCAACTCGCTCTCAGATATTCCTTATGCCGACGTGTTCGACGTCAACAAGAAGTCGACCTGCACGGAGATTATCTTCCAGATCGTATACAAGCAGGGCGACAAGGACTATCATTCTTCCATCGCCGCCAACAACCAGTCGAAAGGCGAGACCATCAACTCGCAAGTGGCTTCCAAGGGAATGGGAACATTTGTAAATCCCGATTTGGTCAAGGAATACGAGAATGACGACATCCGCAAGGCGTGGTCGGTGAAATATTGCAGCAATCCTGCCGCGCAGGCCTGGTTCATCACCAAGTTTCGCGACACAAGCGACGAGGCCGGCACCTTGGGCTATGGCGGCAACGACTGGATAATCCTGCGCTATGCCGACGTTTATCTCATGCTGGCGGAAGTCAACGCGCGCCAGGGCAACGAGGCTGAGGCCGTGAAATGGCTCGACGAGGTAAGGCAGCGTGCCGGGCTGAAAAACTATGAGGACGTGAAAAACGACGAATCCTACAAGGCGGTTTGCCCCAGCCTCATGAGGGCCATACTCCACGAGAGGCGTTGTGAGCTGGCGTTTGAGAACCAGAGATGGTACGACCTGTTGCGCTTCTTCAGCACGGCCGACTTGATAGAATACATGCACGGTAAGAACTCCGCCGACTACGGCATTTCCAATCTCAACAACTTTGGTGAAAAAGACATCTACTTCCCCATTCCTTACGATGAGTGGAAACTCAACCCTGAGAAGATGTATCAAAACAAAGGTTATTAAGACATGAGAAAGTTGTTGTTTTCCTTGATGTTGCTTCTGGCCATGCAAGCCATTGCCCAGAAGCGGCATTTCTTGGCGCCGGTATGTCCCGACGATGTGATGAGCAAGAATTGCTATTTCTCTTTCATGCTGGACAGGAGTCCGCGGATGAGGGCTTTGGTAAACGAGGACAAGGCGATGTCGCGAATTGCCAGTGGACAGAGTAGGCTTTTGGCGGAGACCCGATATGGCGAGCTTAGGGCGAAAGATCTGATGTTTTCTGCCGAGACTATCGAAGAGGTGGGCAACAAGCTGCAGGATTTGTATGATAATAATAGCCGCTTTCGTTCTTTTGTCGATGATTCTATTTGCGCCACTGGCTGCTATATTATGACAAGCTGCAAGGACAACAAGGTCGCGAAGCGCATCTGGGAACACGATGCCAAGGCCATCAATCATACCATAGATGTTTACGGTAACGGGGCAAAGCCCAATTATCCGCTTATTGATTCTGTGGGTTTTGATGTCCGCGGCTCTCGTTTCCTTAATGAGGTTCTGCCTTTGGTTGCCAACAGTACGCTCATGGCCGTGGGGCAAGACCCCACCTTCGCGTCAATCCCCATGCAGTTTGCCAATACGCTCCTCGCTGCCAACAATCGTCTGCAGGCTTCCGACTATGAGCCGCTGTCGCAAGGTGAGAACAGTGCCGCTTACCAGGCGGTAGCCAAGACGCTATGGGAGCGGTATCCTTATTCCGCCATGGTGGTATTGGGAGTGGGACCCGAAAAACACGCCGAACACGTGACTGCCGAAAGCCTCATGCGTGCCGAGTATGCGGCACAATGCTGGAAGGCTGGCATGATGCCATACATAATAGTGTCGGGCGGAAAGGTGCATCCTTATGGCACCCCATACTGCGAGGCGTGGGAAATGAAACGCTATATCGTGGACGTGTGCCATGTGCCGGAGAGCGCGGTAATCATGGAGCCCCACGCGCGCCACACCACCACAAACCTGCGAAATGCGGGACGCATCATGATACGCCAGGGGTTCCAGCTCTCCAAACCAGCATTGGTTGCCGGCAGCAAGTCACACATCGACTATGTGGTAGGCCAGGGATTTTCCAAACGCTTCGTCAAGGAGCTGGGCTTTTTGCCGGTGAATATCACCAAGCGGAAAAACGACTTGCTTGCGGAGTTCACGGTCAATGACTCCTGCCTGCAGCTCGACGACGACGAGCCGATGGATCCTTAGCCGGTTATTTCTTGGCCTACAGGCTCTTCAGGAAACTCTCCACAGCATCCACGATCTTGCCTAAGCCGCTTGCCGTGGTGCTGTCGGTGTTCTGCCGTAGCTCCTTCTTTATTTCGCGTCCTACCTCGTGGCCCACTTGTTTCGCCACGCTCTTGCCAACCTTGCTGCCTATCGACAATACGCTGTCGGTCACTTGCGAGGCAAAGTCGTTGTCGTCAGCGTTGTCGGTAGACGAAGAACCGTCGGTGTCGGTGTTGTCGTCGATCACGGTGGAGTGGGTTGAAACGCTGCTGTCGTAGTTGATGGCTTTCGATATGGCCTTGGCAACGTCGTCCTCGTCGGAGGTGAACACCTTGCCAAAGATGCCGAGCGACGTGCGCACGCTCTTCGCTTTAGAGCTTTCGTCAGAGTCGGTGACAGGCAGGTCGACGGTTGTAGTTGACCAGAACAAGTAGTTGTGGTATTGCAACATGTTGTCGAGAGCGCTGTTGACAAAAGGCGTGGCGAAAGCCTTAATCATGGCTGTGCCGAATGCCTTGAATGGGTTGTCGGAGCTGCCGTTCTCGCTCTCGCTGAGCCCTTTTTCCACACCGTTGGTTATGTTTTGTTTCACCACCTGCTTGTGCTCGTCTCTCGACGGGTTGCTCACCGCCATGATTATCAGCACGGCCACAACAGCCGCGCCGATCCATGTCCACACCTTCATGCTCTTCTTGGCGGGCGGAGTGGCTTGCACGTTGGCAACCGTTGCCTGCGCTGCGCCTTGCGTATACTGCGCGTTTTCAGCTCCATAGCCGTTGCCGGGCATTGGCGGTGGGGTAGTGATGCCGTCCAAGTCGTTGTCCGCGTTTTCGTTGAAGAGCGTCTTGAGCTCTTCCACTTGCCATGCCGGAGTCCATTGTGCCATGCCCTCAGTCCAGACGAGTGTGGAGGAGTCGATGTGGCGTTGGCGCAGTTCCTCAATGGTATAAGGACCTTGTTGTGCGCCGTTGACGATAATAAAGTAGTTCATGTCGTATGTTCCTTTTTAAGAGTCATTGAAGTGGCTCATTGTTTAGTTGTGGGCAAAGTTATACATTTTCCGTAAAAAAAACTGTAAAATATTTGTACGCATAATAGTTTTTTAGTTACTTTGCAGCTATTAAACCAAATCGAAGACTTATGACGAAGCCTTATCTGCTTCCAACCTCTCGGATTATCTGGGGGGGGTATTCTTATTATTACAAACAACCTGACACCTTTTGTTCGGCCAATGCAGGACAAATACTTATTGGTATACAACAGTTTGCCAATAGGTGTAGCTTAATCTTATCCCATATTCATCGTAGCTTAACGCAAGGCCATAGGCTTTTGCGTGCCAGTTTCGCACGTCTGTAACTCTACGGACGCAAAGCGTCGTGCGCTTTATGCTTTAATGGTAAAAACCGAATTGACTTAAACAAATCATATTAATAAATCCAATTTTCATGAAACAAATTTTACTCACTATGGCAGCCGTCGTGATGGCTGCAGGAACAGCTTTCGCACAGGAAGAAGGCACAGATTTCACTCCGTCAAAGTACAAATACAACGACCGTGCAGTGGGTCAGGAGACCATCCAAAAGTTCTACACGGGTGCCAACCCAAATGCCTCTGTTCTCCGCAACGACGTTGTGGCAGGCTACGACAATGGTTATCTGTTTGTTGCTGGCGGCCAGTTTGCCAATGCGGCACAACCTTATGCTAAAGACCTTCAGGCAGGAACATCAATCGTTGACCTCGGTGGCGAAGTGGGCAAGGTGCTTTGCATCAACGGTGTTAACTCCAAATACAACGACACTTACAGCATGAATTACCCACAGTGTACCGGCGGTCTCAACTGGTTCAACTTCGACTGGTGCACTGACCCCGAGAACACTCCCGCGGGCGGCACGGCAGAAGAGCCAAACATCCGCGTGAGCATCACCCTCAACATCTTCAGCAACACGCCAAGTGCCGCCAACGCCGTTATCAACAAGGCCTACGCGCAGGACGCGGAGAACAACGTGCAGCCAAACGGTTCCAATGGTGATTCAGGCGTTGAAGTATACACAGGCGACTTCGTAGAGACTTATGAGGACGGTGAGCCTGTGCTCGACGACGATGAGAACATGGTCTACGACCCCACAAAGTGGATGGTATACGAGTGGGACGTGCGTTGCCCGGATGCAGCTAAGGATGCAACATTCAACCAGTATGCTCCGCTTCGCTTGAAGATGGAGATGAACCCGGGCAACCTTGCTGGCGCCACAATGTTCATCAAGGAGGTGAAGTTCACCAAGCTCGACAGCAACCCAAGCCCCATCGTCGGCAAGCGTCAGAAGACCTTCAAGACCTACACCGTTGATCCTCAGAAGGTCGTAACGTCAATCAACTCCGTATCTGTAGACAACACCAACGCCGAGAAGCAGGTCTACACCATCGACGGCAAGCGCGTCAATGCCAATAACCTCGCCAAGGGTGTCTATGTAGTGAAGCAGGGCGACAAGGCTGCCAAGTACGTAGTGAAATAATTATCCACATAAGAAATAGCGAAAGGAAGTGGCCAGCAGGCATAGAGCTCGCTTGCCGCTTCCTTTTTTCGTAAACAAGCAATAATGAAAAAATCCATATTATCATTGCTCGCTCTTTCCATGGCTCTCTCTGCCAACGCGCAGGTAGACAACATGTGTCTTAGCCTTGAGTCATCGGCAAAGGTCAACTGCGGAGCCATGCCCGAGCTGAAAAGCCTCCAGGCCTACACCGTGCAGCTGTGGCTCTGCCCCGACGAGTGGACAGCAGGCTCGACGGTGATAAGCTGCGGCGACGCCATCAGCCTCTCGCTCGCATCAGCAGGAACAATCGAAGCCCGACTTGGCTCAACGACAATAAGCGTCAGCGACTCACAGTTAAAGGCCGGACAGTGGAGCCAACTGACAATAGTGGTAGATGCCGGCACAGCCACCGCCCTCGTCGACGGCACGCAGGTCACTACAGCCACCGGCGACTTCACGTTGCCAGCCAGCATTGGCGACATGACCATGGGCGGTGGTTTCAAGGGACGCATAGATGACGTGCGCCTGTGGAGCACGGCACTCACTGCCGACCACGACTATTATGTGCACACCACGCTCAACAAGTGGGTGCCCGAGCTCGACAACCTCGTGGCATATTATAAGTTCGACCAAAAGCAATGCCCCGACATCGTCGACTATAAGGCAATCTTCTCACCCTCCGACACCAACCACCACGCACAGATGCCGCAGGGAGCGAAGCGCGTGTCGGCAGCCGACAACACCGGCCTGCCCTATCTGCTCAGCGGAGCCTACACCGCCAACAACCGATTCTTCGACCGTGCCGTCACGCGCGACCAGTATTTGCTTGCCAACGACCTCATAGTGCTCGGCATCAACAGCTACACCGACGGACACCTTAAATATATAACCCCCTGCGACCACGCCACCATCAGCGGAGGCAAGTGGCTCAGCGAGTTTGAAGGACGCAAGGGCGTGATAAGTCTCGACGGCAACTCCTCCATCACAACTACTGCCGACGTGCTCAAACCAACGCTCAACGCCTCGGGCACCGGTACCTATACTTTTGAGACGTGGCTCTATCTCGACGAATGGACCGAGGGAGCCTACATCGTGCGCAAGGAAACGGAAGACGGGCAGAACGGTTTCTCCATCAGCCTTGGCGACGAGGAAACAAAGCAAGTGATAGTCAAGGTGAACGGCAAGAAGTTCGTCAACCAGAAGAAGCTCGAAACGGGCAAGTGGGTCCACTTCGCCGTGACCGTGCGCGCCGGTGGCACCACCCGCCTCACCTTCATGTTTGCCTACGACGGAGTAGAGGCATGGTCGAACAGGGACGTCAGCGACGGCTCTACCGACTACACGCCCACGGGCAACGACGACTGCGTGACGGTGATAGGCGAGGGCTTGCACGCCAAGCTCGACGATACGTGCATCTGGGACGGCAACCTCAGCATCGACGAGATAAAGAACTACATGAAGTCGCACCCTCTGCCGGCAATCGGCAAGACGCAAACGGCAGGAGTGATAAACAAGGCACAGGCTCTCTATACCTACGACGACGAAGAGAACCCCGGATGGGACAGCTACTCGCAGGACGAGTGGCTGAAGATAATGAAGAGCGCCTACGAGGGATACACAGGCTACAAGATTCGCATCTCCGTGTCGTCGCACACCGGATGGCAGACAACCATCAGCGATGCCTCGCGCCGCAAGATATTCGCGCAAGACCTGGCTGAGCTCTCCAAGCCTTACGACGGAGTGGAGCTCGACCTTGAATGGATGGACGGTACACAGACTACGCTCGGTCTGCTCGCCGACGAGATACGCGCCGCCCTACCCGAGGGCAAGACGTTCATGATCTCGTGCCACGCCTATGGAGCTTATCGGTTCCCCACGGACAAGATGGGCAATGTAGACGGTTTCACGTTCCAGCAGTATGGTCCGCAGAAGACCTTCTTCAGCTACGACAATTTCCTGAGTTCTACCAAGGCATTCCAAAACTACGGCTTCCCCGACAAGAAGATTTACCTTTCCTACAGCACCACCACCTCAAAGGCTTACGACGAGAGCGAGAGTGCCATTTCGCCTATTACCGGTTTCCGCAACTTGATGGCCGACGGCACGCTCAACCCCAACGACGAGTCGCTTGACGGCAAGGCATACCAGGGAAGCGTACACTACTACTTCATGTCGCCCGACCAAGTGTACAAACGCTCGAAATATGTGGTTGACAATGGTTTGCAAGGCATCTTCTATTGGGATATGGGCAACGACATCGACGTGAGCAATGCCTACTGCATAGCCCGCAACTCATCGTATGCGCTGAATGCCAACGTCGACTCGCTCGTCACCTCAGTCAGCATCAACCATCCCACGGCCATAGAGAATGTCAGCGCCCAAGGCGAATCCATCGTCTATGACGCGCAGACAGGCACCGTGACGGCCTCCGATGCCAACGTGACCGCCATAAGCGTCTACAACACGGCAGGACAACTGCTTCGCTCGGCGCGTGCGAGAAACCTCAACGCCGGACGCTTGCCCAAGGGCGCATATATCGTGAAGGCCGAACGCCACGCACAGCCAGCGATAACCAAGTACATATATATAAAGGAATAAAGCCCCACGCCCTAAATCCACAAAAGACAAAACAACAAGCAATCAAGACATGAAGAAACTCATATATCTGACGTTACTCGCAATGGGAGGCTTCGCCATGGCCTCGTGCGACAAGGAGGCTGCCACCAACCCCGGCGACTTCAGCCTGAAGTCGACGCTTGAGGTGGAGCCGCAGATAGTGTCAACAGGAGGATTCTCTGCAGAACTGAAGCTCCTGCGACAAATCGACTCCACATATCAGTACTCCTCTGTGAAGAGCGACACCGTGAAGGACGCGCAAGGCAACCCTGTCATCGGCGCGGACGGCAAACTGCAGATCAAGAACGACACCACATGGTTCGACGGCAACACCACAGCCAAGTTCAGCGAATACGAGGTGGTGCAGTTGCCTGCGGCTGCCGACACGTTCACCATCAAGCTCAAGAGCAACGCGCAGTGGAAGGCGCCGGTGCCCTCGGCAGGGGGCAAGGCACAGTGGTACTTCAACTACAACCTGCTGACAGGCTCCACGTCTACATCGGGCGGCGGCGACGGCTACGTCTACTTCCGTACCCTGCGCAACCGCAACAAGAAGCGTTCGGTGACAGCCGTGCAGGACATCATGACCAACGACAGCACGGTGCTGGTGCGTCTGCGCTTCAGCCAGAGCGGAGAGAGAGATTAATAAAGAGTTGTAGAACACACAGCGATTATTCCATCTAGAAAAGACAGTTTAGAAGACATGAAAAAATATTTTCTCATATTATGCTGCGTGCTGCTTTCGTTGCCCGCTCTCGCACAGGTCAAGGTGACCGGCGTGGTGATAGACGAAAACGGCGAGGGAGTGCCTGCCGCCACGGTACGCGTGAAAAACGCCAAGACCGCTACCGTCACCGACATGGACGGCAAGTTCTCGCTGACAGTGCCGGGGGCATCGTCGGTTCTTCAGATTTCCTACATCGGATACGAGGAATGTGAGCAGAAGGTGGGCACGAAGCACAACCTGACGATAACCCTGAAACCCGTAGCAAACGTGCTGGAGGAGACCGTCATCGTGGGTTTTGCCACGCAGAAGAAGATAAACGCCACGGGTGCCGTGAAGACCATTGGCGACGACGTGCTCGCCGACCGCCCGATATCCAATGCCGTGCAGGGACTCCAGGGTACGATAGCCGGCCTTAACATCTCCAACGACTCGGGCGGCGGACTTGGCACGGAGATGAACATCAACATCCGTGGCATTGGCTCTATCGGCGAAGGTTCCAGTTCTTCTCCTCTCGTGCTCATCGACGGCATGGAGGGAGACTTGTCGACCATCAACCCCAACGACATCGAGAACATCTCCGTGTTGAAAGACGGTGCCTCGGCATCTATCTACGGTTCGCGTGCCCCGTTCGGCGTAATCCTCGTGACGACGAAGAGCGGACGCAAGGGCTTCAGCGTCAACTACCGAGGCAACGTGAACGTGAAGCAGCCTATCAGCGTGCCCAACCCCGTAGACAGCTACACGTTCGCCCTCATGGTGAACGATGCCTACACCAACACCGGTGGCACGGCGCCTTTCGGCAAGTCGCAGCTCAACAAGATCCTCGCATACCAGCGCGGAGAACTCCAATACGGCACGGAAGCCTACGAGAACGACGACAAGTGGAAATCTAACCAGATGGCGTTCGGCAACACCAACTGGTATGACACTTATCTGAAGAACCACACCACGTCGCAGGAACACAATGTGACATTGAACGGCGGATATAAGGACCTCACCTATTATGTCTCAGCCAACTACATGGGACAGACCGGACTCTTCAACTATGCCGACGAGCAATACAGGCGCATGACCTTCAACGGCAAACTGGGATACAAGTTCACGAAATGGCTCACCGTCAACTGGTCTACACGCTATATCGACATCGACAACGACAAGCCGTCGGCACTCAACAACCTGTTCTATCACAACCTTGGCCGACGCGCTCCGCTCGCTGTCACCATCCTGCCCAACGGACAGTACTCGGGCGAGTCGCTCATACCATCAATGCTCCATGGCGGACGTCAGGACACCAAGACCAGGCAGCTCTACAACCAGGCCAACATCGTGGTGGAACCGATAAAGGACTGGAAACTGCACTTCGAGCTCAACAGCCGCGTGGAGAAGAACCCCTACTCGCGCGACTTCCTGCCTGTCACCGTGAACAAGCCAAGCGGTGATCCGGAATACATCCTCGTGCTCGAGGGCGTCAGCGCCAAGCATACCATCAACAGCGACGGCTCGTTCTCGGTGCAGCCTGCAGCGGGCGAGACCTACCACGAGAATGCCACGACGCGCATCAACTACTTCAGCACAAACATCTACACCGACTATAACCTGAAGCTCGGCAGCGACCACAACTTCACGTTCCTGCTCGGCGAACAGAGCGAATACTATCACCGCAAGATAAACCGCTTCGCCACCACCGACGCCGACCTTGGCGAGGGCGCGGGCAACACCACGCTGTCGTCGTTCAAGAACGGCGAATGGTCGTCGCTCGGCTTCTTCGGACGCGTGAACTACAACTACGCCAACCGCTACATGATAGAGGTTAACATGCGTGCCGACGGCGCGTCGCGTTTCCCCACGAACCAGCGCTGGGGCTACTTCCCCTCAGTGTCGGCAGGTTGGAACGTTGCCGAGGAGAAATTCTGGAAGCCATTGGCCGACGCTGGATTCGAATATCTCAAGTTCCGTGCCTCCTACGCTACGCTGGGCAACCAGAACACCACCTCGTTCTACCCCTACTACCAGCAGATGGACACCTATCCGGGCAAACTGATGCTCGACGGCAAGCAGGCTACGACCCTGCCAATGTATTCGCCCTACTCCGCGTCGCTCACGTGGGAGCGCATCGAGAACATCGGTCTCGGTGTAGACTGGGGCTTCTTCCGCAACCGCCTCACCGGTTCGTTCGACTACTACCAGCGCACCACCAAGGACATGGTGGGACCCGCCAACGCCCTGAGCGCCCTCTACGGTGCCAGCGCGCCCAAGACCAACAACGCCGAGATGCGCACGCGCGGATGGGAAGTGGAGATAGGCTGGCGCGACCGCATAGGCAAGAACTTCAGCTATAGCGTGTCAGCCACGTTGAGCGACTACAACACGCTTATCACCAAGTACGACTCGCCCGACAACAAGATCAGCGGATGGTATGAAGGCAAGAAGTATGGTGACATCTGGGGCTACGAGGTAGTGGGCATCGCGAAGAGCGACGCCGAGATGTACGAATACTTGGCAAAGCACTCGCAGAGCGCCATCGGCGACAAGTGGGGCGGCGGCGACCTGATGTATCGTGACCTCAACAACGACGGCAAGGTGGACAAGGGCAGCGAGACGCTCGACGACCACGGCGACCTGAAGGTCATCGGCAACACCACGCCCCACTACGCCTACAGCTTCACGCTCACGGCACAGTGGAAATGGATTGACGTGCGCGCCTTCTTCCAGGGCATCGGCAAGCGCGACTTCTTCTTCAGCGGCAGTGCCACGTTCTTCGGATTCGCGCGCGAGTGGCAGCGCTCGCTCTACACCGACCACCTCGACTACTTCCGCTATGCTGGCTCCGCCCTCGGCGCGAACCTCGACTCCTACTACGGACGTCTGCGCATCGACCAGAACAACATCCAGACTTGCGACCGCTTCTTGCAGGACGCAAGCTATCTGCGACTGAAGAACCTCCAGATTGGTTTCAACCTGCCACAGAACAGGAAGTGGGCAAAGTGGATCAAGAAGGGACGCATCTACTTCTCTGGCGAGAACCTCCTCACGTGGACCAAGCTGCGCATCTTCGACCCCGAAGCCATTGGAAGCAACTCCGACGAGTATGGAGCCGGAAAGACCTATCCGCAATACCGCACCTTCTCTGCCGGACTCGAGATAACGTTCTAACACATTATACCCTAACGAAATACACAGATGAAAAAAATAAAATGCCTTTTCTTGGCGGCTTCGGCCATGCTCCTCGCCTCGTGCAACAGCTTTCTGGAGCGCGAGCCTCTCGACTTCGGCAATGAGACGACCTACTTCAAGACTGCCGACGACCTGAAGATGTTCGTCAACGACCTCTATAGCATCCTGCCCACAAACAAGGAACTGTGGGGCGGACTCTACTCCGAGGACGTGAACAGCGACAACCAGTGCTCGTCGTCGGCACAGTCGCTTTTCTACAAGGGCGACAAGAAGACGGTGCAGGTGGCAAGCTCGGAGTGGAACTTCTCCAACCTGCGCTCCGTCAACTACTTCATCAACAAGACGCGCTCCAACATGCAGGCTGGCATTCTGAGCGAGGGCGATGCCATGCAGATGCACTATCTTGGTGAGGCTTACTTCCTTCGCGCCTACGACTATTTCCGCCTGCTGCGCAACTTCGGCGACCTGCCCATCCTCACCCAGATGCTGCCCGACGACCAGTCGGTGCTGACCGCCAACAGCAAGCGCTATCCGCGCAACGAGGTGGCACGCTTCATTCTCTGCAACCTCGACACCGCTGCCAGCTACTTGCAGGCAAAGGCGCCGGAGTCGGGACGAATCTGCCGCGACGCCGCCCTGGCTCTCAAGGCTCGCGTGGCTCTCTATGAGGGCACATGGGAACGCTATCATGCCGGAACGTGCTTCGTGCCAGGCAACAGCAAGTGGCCGGGAAAGACCACATGGCCCGACTTCACCTTCAAGGCAGGGTCTGCGGAGGCTGAGGTCAACTTCTTCCTCGACGAGGCCATCAGCGCTTCCCAGCAGGTGGCGGACGCACGCCAGCTCGACGCAGACTATCAGAGCATGTTTGTGGCAACGGATGCCTTCGGCAGCAATGATGAAGTGATACTGGCACGCTACTATCAGAACGGCGTGTTGGCACACAGTTGCTCAGCATACCTCAAGAACGGAGGCGGCTGCAATGCCACACGTGCCCTCGTCAACACTTTCCTCATGACCAACGGCCTGCCTATCTATGCTGCCGGCTCAGGCTATCAGGGCGACAGCATAAGCTACTACGAGTTCCAGAACAGGGACCCAAGGCTCACTGGTTCGGTGCGTGCCGCAGGCTCTATCATCAACACGCGTCAGGAGGGTGGCAAATATGTCAACGACACCGTCTACTATCACCGCCCAGCCATCTACAACAGTGGACGCGAGAAGGCCACCACGGGCTACGAACTGCAGAAATGGTGCAGCGGCGACGCAAAGCAGCAAGAGCAGTACAAGTGCACCACGGCAGTGCCCATCTTCCGTGCTGCCGAGTGCTATCTCAACTACATCGAGGCATATTATGAGCGCTACGGCCAGTTGGACGGCAAGTGCGACACCTATTGGCGCGCTCTGCGCAAGCGTGCTGGCATAAGCGAGGATTACCAGAAGACGATCAGTGCCACCGACGTGGCACAGGAGAACGACCTCGGTGTCTATTCGCACGGCAAGACCGTCGACGCCACGCTCTACAGCATACGCCGCGAGCGCCGTTGCGAGCTGATAGCCGAAGGCCTGCGCCTCGACGACTTGAAGCGTTGGCGCAGTCTAGACAACATGGTCGACTACCAGCCCGAGGGTTTCAACCTCTGGAAAGAGATGTATAAGATGTACAGCGCAAGCCAGCGCTCAGAGGAACTCGTCTCGCAGAGCAGCGTGTCGACGTATATGCGCCCGCTGCAAATCAGCTCCACCTCGGTGGCGTATGGTGGCTACACCTTCCCGAAGCAACACTATCTGGAGCCAATCCCAATCAGCGAGTTCCTCATCACGGGCAGCGGCGTGACATCCAACAGCATCATCTATCAGAACCCCGGATGGCCGCAAAACAGCGACGGCACCGCTGACTACACTTACGACTGCGATTGACGTCGCCCGACTGTGCTGGCGTGAAATCGACAGGCCAAGGGCAAAAAAACAGTGAAAGTGGGGCGACAGTCTCCCAAAGAATGACTAAATTTGCACTCGCTTGTCGGTTTCACGGCAGCATGGTCAACCGAAAACTATTTTTTTACAAAAACACAGCGTCAATCTATAAACAACATTTTCGACATGAACAAGTCCATTCTATCCCTTGTGGCCCTTTCCGGTTTCGCCTCCGCGATGCAGGCGCAGCAGAAGGCTGATGCCCAACGGCCCAACATTGTATATATAATGTGTGATGACCACGCCTTCCAGTGCATCAGCGCCTATGGCCACGGCATCTCCAAACTCGCGCCCACGCCCAACATCGACCGCATAGCCCAGCGCGGCATGCGTTTCGACAAGGCTTTTGTCGAGAACTCGCTTTCCACGCCCTCGCGCGCTTGCCTCATGACAGGTCTCTACAGCCACCAGAACGGGCAGCGACAGCTTGGCGAGGGCATCGACACCTCGCGCACGTTCTTTACCGAGCTGCTTCAGCAGGCTGGCTACCAGACGGCAGTCGTCGGCAAGTGGCACATGGGATGCGACCCGAAAGGCTTCGACTATTATCACATCTACAACGACCAGGGACAGTATTGGAACCCGCAATATCGCGGCACCGACACGCCCGGTGGCAAGTTTATCGTTGAAGAGGGATACTCAACCGACCTCACCACCGACCACGCCATCGACTTCATGGAACACCGCGACACCTCCAAGCCCTTCTGCCTCTTGCTTCACCACAAGGCGCCGCACCGCAACTGGCAGGCCAACCTGAAGTATCTCGGCATGTACGACAACGTGGAGTTCCCCTTGCCGGAAACGTTCTACGACGACTATGCCACGCGTGGGTCGGCAGTGCGCACGCAGAAGATGTCGGTGACCAAGCACATGCGCTGGGAGCAAGACTTCAAGGTGCCCGAGATGCTCGACCTCGACAACGAGGACAGCAAGGACTCCTACAATGCGCTCATGGGCGAGATCAACCGCATGACGCCGGCGCAACGCTCGGCTTGGGGACGGTATTATTTCCCGCGCAACCGCAAGCTGCTGGAGGCAAACCTCAAGGGCAAGGACCTCGACCAATGGAAGTATCAGGCCTACATACGCGACTACATGTCGGTCATAGCGAGCGTGGACGAGAGCGTGGGTCGCGTGCTCGACTATCTCGACAAGAACGGCCTCACCGACAACACCATCATAGTCTACACCTCCGACCAAGGCTTCTACATGGGCGAGCACGGTTGGTTCGACAAACGTTTCATGTATGAGGAGTCGCTGCGCACGCCGCTCATCATAAGCTATCCCGGCCACACTAAACCCGGCAGCGTGTGCCACAAGCTGGTGCAGAACATCGACTACGCGCCAACGTTCCTCGACCTCGCCGGCGTGCAGAAGCCGAAGGAGATGGTGGGACGCTCGCTCGTGCCCGTGCTTGACAACGGCGACGCGCAGAAGAAGTGGCGCACGAGCATATACTACCATTACTACGACTACCCAACGTATCACATGGTGCGCAAGCACGACGGCGTGCGCACCGACCGCTATAAGCTGATTCACTTCTACGGCAAGGGCGGACTCGACGCCGTGCCCGAGAACAAGTATCAGGCAATGGAAGGCACCAGGGAGAACGCCACGCTGAAGTCGCTCGTAGACATAGGATACTTCGAGCCAAAGGACTCCACGGTCAACTACAACGAGCTTTACGACCTGCAAAGCGATCCCAACGAGGTAAACAACCTTTACGGCAAGCCCGGCTACGAGAAGATCACCAAGCAGCTGCAGAAGGAGCTCAACGCCTACCGCAAGGTGCAGGGCGTGGATGAGTTCTGATTATTTTTT
>CAVKWN010000036.1:0-29744 GCA_963660075.1 Lachnospiraceae bacterium | reverse complement strand
TCATATTTGTAACTATTTGATTACTAACTATAAAGATACAAAATATTTATTGGACTGCCAACTTTTTTGCCCATTTTTTATGACTTTCTTATCCCGAACTGAGGTAATTTTGCATTAGACATTATGAAGTAATATCATACTCAAGCCTAACCATTTTATTTTTACCCACAATATTTATGTATATGAGGAAAGAGAGCATTAAGCATGCATGCTTGAAAGTATTTCTTGCTATGGCCATGATGTGTTGCGGTATCAGCGCATCGGCACAAGGCACGAAAGCAGACCCCAACCATTGCATCGTACAGGGTGTTGTGCTCGACAACAGCAAGACGCCCATTCCTGGAGCCGTGGTGAAGGTGGCAGGAAAGAAAGAAGTGACCATTACCGACGACAATGGATTCTATTCCATCAGCGTGCCATGCAACGGCAGCCAACAGTCGACACTGTCGGTAAGCTATCTGGGCATGAAAGACCGCACACAGGGCGTGAACCTGAAGCAAGGCAGCAGCATCGAACTGAAACCTATCGTCATGTTGGACGACCTGAATTCGCTCGACGAAGTGGTGGTAACCGGATACCAGAACATTGCCAAGGCCCGTTCCACGGGTGCCGTGACACAGATCATGATGGACGACATCCAGAACCCCGGCTTGCCCTCCGTAGACCAGATGCTCGCCGGACGCGTGCCCGGACTGTTGGCCGTGCAGACCAGTGGCGAACCATCGTCGGCAACCAAAATCCGCATCCGCGGCATCTCGTCAATCACCGGCAACAAGTCGCCTCTCTGGGTGGTTGATGGCATCATACAGACGGAAGACGTGACCATCGACCGCTCACAACTCAACGGTGACGACGCTGCCTACCTCGTGGGTAATGCCATCGCCGGTGTCAACCCACAGGACATCGAGTCGATAACCGTGCTGAAGGATGCATCCGCCACCGCCCTCTATGGCGTGCAGGCAGCAAACGGCGTCATCGTGGTGACTACAAAGAAAGGACGCGAAGGACGCCCACAAGTGAGATACAACGGATCTGTGTCGGTGAGCGAACGCCTGGGCTACGGCGACCTCGACCTCATGAACGCCGCTGAGCGCATAGACCTCAGCCGTCAGATCATCGAAAACGGATACCGCTATGCCGTTATGCCAGGCGAGCTGGGTTACGAGGGTGCCTACTACAAGTACATGACAGGCGAATACTCACTCAGCGAGTTCAACTCGGCCGTGAACAACATGGCGTCAAACAACACCGACTGGTATAAACTGCTTTTCCGCAACGCCTTGAGCACAAACCACACCGTGACCCTCAGCGGCGGAAGCGCGCAGACCACCTATTATGCTTCGCTCGGCTACAGCGACACGCAGTCGACGGGACGCTCGTCCGACTCGAAGCGATACAACTTCAACGCCAAGATCAACTCGTGGCTGAAACCTGAAAAGCTCTACTTGGGCATACAGGTGAAGAGCTACGCGACAAAAAACGACGGCTACAGCTCGATGGCTGGCGTCAACCCCAACAACTATGCCTACACCACCGCACGCACCATTCCGGCATACAACAGCGACGGCACACCATACATGTACAGCACGAAGTATGGCACCGCGAGCGGCGGTTTCTCTCACACCACCATCACTGGCGTGCCAAGCCTGCGCACCTACAGCATTCTCAACGAGCTGGCGAACACGGGCATGAACAGCGACATCACTTCGCTGCAAGGACAGGCAGACCTCCACTGGCGCATTCTCCCCGACCTCACCTACGAGCTGATGGCTTCGTATGAAAAGAACACACGCAAGGTGGTGGATTGGGCCAACGACGCATCGACCTACGTGGCAGATTGGCGCGGCTACATGAAGGGCGATGTGGAGAAAGGCAGCGACTATGAAGACCAGTCGCCTCTGCCCTACGGCGGCATCTACTCGCAGGCCAACACCACCGTGGAGACAGCCACGCTGCGCAACACTTTGAGATACAACACCGTAATAGCCAAGCACCACACATTGGGCGTGATGGGCGTGTCGGAAATACGCACCATCAAGACCACCGGACTCAGCGCCACCTACGCGGGTTGGATGCCCGACCGCGGCAATACCTTCAGCCCCGTACACACCGAGGCTTACCTGAGCAGTTCGCTGCTGAGCAATGCAGAACCCGTAGCCACCGGCTACCGCCAGAACTACGTGTCGTGGCTCGGCAACCTCATCTATTCATATAAAGACAAGCTTACCTTCAGCGGCAACATCCGCATGGACGGTTCCAACCAGTTCGGCACCAATCCAAAATACCGCTTCCTCCCTGTTTGGTCAGTGGCTGGCAAGTATACGCTTACCAACGAGCAATTCCTGCGTGGCAACAACATCCTCAACTATCTGGCCATACGCGCCTCTTATGGCGTGCAGGGCAACGTTGACTCTTCTACCTCGCCAGACCTAGTGGTGCGTGTGGGGGCACTCAACACGACAACGGGTCTTGAGGAGTCGTACTTCAAGTATCTGCCCAATGCCGACCTCAGATGGGAGAAGACCAAGTCGTACAACATCGGACTCGACTTCCAGCTCTTCAACGACTTCGTCAACGGTACCGTAGACGTGTACAGCAAGCACGGTTCAGACATGATCATGGCTGCCAAGGTGTCGCAGGCAACCGGACAAAGCACCGTGAAAGTGAACTACGGCAAGGTGAACAACACGGGTGTTGACGTAGGACTCCGCTTCACGCCCTATAAGGCTAAAAATTGGGAAACCAACGTGATCATCAACTACTCGTATGTGAAGAACAAGCTCGTGAAGGGCAACCCTGACGTGACCTATACACTCGACGACATGGCCAACGGCAACGCACTCATAGAAGGCGAGGCTGTGGGAGTGCTCTATAGCTACAACTTCGCCGGACTCAACCACGACACCGGCTATCCCGTGTTCTACGACAAGGATGGCAAAACCACTACCATGGGCAGTGACGGAAAGGAATATACCAACTACGGACTCTATGACAGCCAGGTGGAGATGGTGAAAAGTGGTGTGACAACACCACCCCACTCAGGAGGTTTCACCCTCAGCGGACGATGGAAAGACCTGCGCCTCTCTGGCACGTTCAGCTATTCGTGGGGTGCAGTGGGACGTCTGCCAAAACTCTATGAGAACGAGACAAGCACAGCCTTCTATCCCACCAGCAACGTGACCAAGGACTATATCAACCGTTGGTACAAGCCGGGAGACGAAGCACACACCAACATTCCGAAGCTCTTCAACTACAGCGAATACTACAAACTCGTCTACACCGACATCACGCGCACCGACACGCAGGTGAACGGCATCACGATGTACAACTACAGCACCGTGCGCGTGGCACCCACCGACGTGCTGCGTCTGTCGAACATCACCCTGAGCTACTATCTGCACTCGGCAGCATTGAAGCGTGCCGGCATCTCCAACATGCAGCTATCGCTCACAGGCACAAACCTCGCCTTCTGGGCCGACAAGGCATGGAACGGACGCGACCCCGAGAGCGGATCGGCATCGGTGCCCGTACAGCCTACCTACACTTTCAACGTAAGCATCAACTTCTAAACACGTAACGACGATGAAAAAAACATTCGCAACATATATCGCCGCCGCACTGGCGCTCTCCAGCTGCGGCGACTTCCTCGAACGCTCGGCGCAAGACCTCGTCATACCCAACAGTGTGTCGCAATACAAGGAACTGCTGCAAGGAGAGGGATACTTCAAGAACTTCAACAACAAGACGAAGTTCATCAACTACATGACCGATGACATCGAATACATCGACTTCGACATCGATGCTGACCCCGACGGTGTTCTCGAGGAGATGAACTATGTATACACCTGGCAGCCGGAAATAGAAAACTCCGCCTTCACCGACGAGATGTACAGTTGGATCTACGAGCAGGTGCTCGCTGCCAACACCGTGCTCGACGGGCTAGAGGATGCCAGCGGCACCGACACGGAGCGCAACGAGCTAAAGGGTCAGGCACTCTTCCAAAGAGCCTATGCCAACTTCCTGCTCGTAAACACCTACGGCTATCTCTACACCAGCGACCAGGCCGACAAGAAGGTGGCACCGCTCAGGCTTGACCCGACACCGAAGACCTCGCCCTACCCCACCAACACATCACGCGAGATTTGGGATCAGGTGGAGAGCGACATCAACGAGGCGGTGACACTGCTTGCCAATTATCACCCGTCCAACAAGCACGAGATAAATGGCTATGCAGCACTGCTGTTGGCTGCTCGCGTGGCTCTCTACATGGAGAAATATGACAAGGCTGAAGAACTCGCCACCGAACTGCTGAGGCAGAAGTCATCGCTCTACGACATCTCGGGTAAGGGACTCGTCGAGCCAAACATGACAGGATCAGCCGACAACGACAACTTCATCAACATAAAGAGCAACCCTGAGATTATCTGGAACTTCTGCGACCGCAGCAACACCAACCTCTACAACGAATATGCCTTCCAGCTGGCATGGGGCACCGACGAGGGCCTGCGTATCAGCCTGCAAGACAAGTTCAACAATAACGCGAGCAACACCCTCATGGGATGCTACACGGCACAGGTCGACAAATCCGCCTACGACAAAGCCGACAAGCGCAAGTGCTTCTTCTTCCAGGTGAGCATGTATGACTCCTATTTCTACGAGGAATCGTGCTACTACGGGCAAGATGCCTATGCCAGCATGTACGACGAAATGATGCCTGCCATGCAACGCGTGGCACAGATTTTCAAATACGACCGCAAGGACGCATACCAAGGCAACGAGCAACAGGCATTCCGCACGGCAGAGGCTTACCTCATCCTGGCAGAGGCTTATGCCAGACAAGCTTCGCCTTCCACAGACAAGGCTCTCAGCTATCTGAACACTCTGCGACGCAACCGTATAGCCGACTACACCGACCTCACCATGGCCGACTTCGGCTCTACCGACAAACTTGTAGACTTCATCTGGGACGAGCGCCGGCGTGAGCTTTGCTTTGACGAGTGTCACCGCTGGTGGGACCTCCGGCGCATGGGACAGCCTGAGATAAAGCATGCATGGAAGGGCAACGAGACATACACGCTGAAGAAGGGCGACAGCGCCTACACGCTTGCCGCGCCTGCAGAGGAGAGAAAGTTTGACACAACGCTTGCCAACCCAAGACCGGCCAGAAGTGCCGACAACAAATAACAATAAAGACATTAACAACATGAAACATACATATCTGAAAATGCTGGTGGCCGCGGCAGTTCTCTGCGGATTCACGGCTTGCGACAAATCGGACGAAGCCGACGGATGGAAGTTCGACTACCCAACGCCAACCTTCGGCAGCGACGAAATAGGACAGAAGCAGAAAAGCATCTATGACAAATACAACGTAGAGGTGATGACGGAGTATGACAGCGTCTTCGCCGTGTACGACTGGACGGAGTCGGACTGGCAAGACAAATACCACATCACCCTAGGTAAGGTGAAGAGCGAGGACAAGGCAAAAACACTGGCCTATCTCACCGAACTGGAGCAGGTGCTCGCCAAACTGCCCACCGCCATCGCCAGCCATCTGCCGAGCCACGTTCTACTCGTGGACAGCATCAACAACGCCTACACCTACAACAGCGAAGATGCCATGCGTAGCATGATGGGATACAACGTAAGCAACTACAGCGTGTTTGCCTATGCTGGCAAAGCCTATGCCGACCAGGACAAGGACGACCTGCACGTGACGTGGACACAACTGCTCACGGAAAAGGCGCTCGCCTTCTACACACTGCCCGATACGCTGACCAAATATGTGGGCACCGTCAAATGCGGCACCACTGCCGGATACGATATCACGAAACAGACCACGAAGTCGATGGACATGAAAGACTACGGCTTCTTCCACGATGGTTTCGTGAGGGTGATGCCCATGTTCAGCTCTACCTACACCAGTCGCAAAGGACTGACCGAGACCTACTGGACCAGCATGGACACGAAAAAGGACATCTCGCTCTATATTGCCAACATCATGTGGCTCGACGAAGGCAAGCTGCAGACCATCTATGCCAACAACCCGACAGTATACGGAGAAAAAGAACGCATAGTCAAGGAATTCTGCAAAGACACGCTCGGATTCGAGCTCAAGAGTCTGAGATAACGATTACCGCTTAACTACGGCTCCCTTCCCTCGCAAGAAAGATGAGGGAAGGGAGTTTCGTGCGATAAAATTCCTCGTAAGAAGTGAGCTTTCCTGGTTTTTGCTTATCTTTGCCAACCAAAGGCTTGCACTATAATAAAATTTTAAGTCAGCTAAATTAAGGAACAAAGAAACATAAAAAGAACTACAAGAATGGAACAACTGAAAAAAACATGCCGCAGATGGCTCGCCGCCGTTGCCCTCATCGCAGCGGCCACAAACTGCCCAGCACAGAGTGTAGACTACCACATACTGGGAACTTGGCAAGGTGGCGACGGACAGAAGATATTGCTCAAGACAGTATATTCCAGCGATGACATCAAGACCACCGACTCTACCGTGGTGAAAAACGGAGCCTATGAGTTCAAGGGGACGTTGCCACAGATGATGCGTCTCGAATTGTCGGGCAAGCCTGGCAAACAAAGGCTCTTTGCCGACGGCTCGGGCGACATCGTCGCTAATGTGATCGAAAAGACTTACACACGCAGGGGAAAGACATCAACGGGACTGACATTCGAGGTAGCACCCTCTCCCGAGCAGCAATGCATTGAGGAGCAAGGGCAAATCTCGCTTATGCACACGCTGATGAAGTTCGGCAGCCTCATCGCACTCAGCAACGTGCTCAACGACTCTACCAAGGATTCCATACAGATCAAACACGACGTAGACTCCATACAGAGCAATACTGCAAAGATGGACTCGGCGCTCAACCTGAGCATCGACTCTTTCATAGTGCGCAACCGCGACAACTACGCCATCACTTATTTCATCGGCGAGTTCATCGCCAAAAACTATCCCTACAAGGAGTTGGCTCAACGTTACGCCCAACTCACCGATCGCGTGAGAAACTCGCTGCTCGGAAAAGAACTGAAAGCCAAGGTGGACGCCATGCAGAAGGTGAACATCGGTGGCATCGCACCCGATATAGAACAGCCCACTCCCAACGGCAAGATGCTGAAGCTCTCCAGCTTGCGAGGCAAATACGTGCTCCTCGATTTCTGGGCTTCGTGGTGCGGACCATGTCTCGGAGAAATGCCTAACGTGAAGCGCCTCTATGCCAAGTATCACAAAAAGGGACTCGAAATCTACGGTGTGTCGCTGGACGACAAGGCCGACAAATGGAAAGCAGCCATCGCCAAGCATGAACTGAAATGGAACCACGTGAGTTCACTGAAAGGATGGAACTGCCCCGTGGCAAAGGAATACAACGTGACCGGCATCCCACGCATGTACATCATTGACCCTTCAGGACGCATCATCGCGCAAGACCTCAGAGGGGAGGAACTGGCAAACAAAATGGCAGAACTCTTCGACGGCAAGAAGTAATCGCACAACCTGACAGGTACATCTGAAAGAAATGAAACATATGTGGACAGCGGTGCTCGTCCTCGCCTTGGGCGGCACCGCACAGGCTCAGACAGCCTACGACGTGAGCGGCACGTGGAAGCAAGGCACTGGCAAAAAGGTGTTTCTGAACACCTGCAGCAACGACGTGATGGACGAAACGCCTATCGACTCCGCCATCGTGACCGCTAACGGAACATTTCGCATGACCGGCAACACCCGAGGAGGCGGACTAGGTATTGTTTATGTAGCGAAACCGTCGGCTGCGCAGATGATCTACTTCGACGGCACTCCCGTGAAGGTGGAAATACGCGACTCCGTGGAGACACACGGACGGCACCAGCGTGCAGCCGCGGCCATACGTCTCGTCGAGGGAAGCAAGGAACAGCGCGCCGCTGACAACTGCTATAAATTCCTGATACAGTCGAACGTAAACGAATTTCGCACAGCGTTCGCAAAGTCAATGCTCGAGAGCACTACCTACACAGCTAAGCGCGACTCGCTGCAAGGTATCATCAACTCGTGCGAGGCATGGGCCGACAGCGTTCTCAATGCCTACCCGCAACAATATGGCGACTGCCACACGGCGGTATGCTTCATGGAGGCCAACATGGTGAAACCATGCTCGCCGGAACAGATAGAGAAGTTTTTCGGTCAGCTGACTACTGAGGTGCAGCAAAGCAAACGGGGAAAGAAGATGGCACAATACATCGTGTCGCTGCAACATCTGGCACCCGGACGCGAGGCACCCGACTTCACACTGCCAACCGACAAGGGCGGCACGCTGTCGCTGAAAAGCTTACGTGGGAAGGTAGTGATTATAGACTTCTGGGCTTCGTGGTGCGGACCGTGCCGCGCCGAGATGCCCAATGTAAAAGCCATCTACGAAACATGGCACGGCAAGGGACTCGAAGTAGTGGGTGTGTCGATGGACACGAAAGAGGCTGCATGGCTCAAGGCGATTCAGCAAGAACAACTGATGTGGCACAACGTGTCCTCGCTGAAGGGAATGTCGAAATGTCCCGTAGCAAAGGACTATGAAGTTATGGCCATACCCAAGCTCTACATAATAGACCGCGACGGCATAATCGTTGACCGCGACTTGCGTGGTGACGACCTACGGAAGAAAGTGGCAAGCCTCTTCGAATAGACATACTGACAACTGTATAACCCGTGTGTCCCTGCAACAATCCTCAACGATGTTGCAGGGACACGACTTGACAGATTATTGCATAATAGGGATGGCACAAGATGGATGGATTTCCAAACAAATTTATTAACTTTGCACATTGACATACAATTCTTAGAACTAAATCAAAAACATCCACAATAAAATGAACAAGTCTATCCTTTCGGCAATCGCCTTTGCCTTCGCTTTCGCCACGCCAACGATGGCGCAAGATGGCCTGCTAAAAAAATACGCACGGCTGCTGACGACACCACGTCATTATGTGTGTTGCCGCACAAACGAGAAAATAAAGATTGACGGCAAGCTCAACGAGAAGTCGTGGGCGAAGGCTGCCGAGACTGAATCGTTTGTAGACATCAGCGGTGAAGGATTTCCCAAACCAAAATACGACACCAAGGCGCGCATGATGTGGGACGACCACTATCTATACGTGTCCGCGGTACTGGAGGAGCCTAACATCGTGGCAAACCTGACCCAACGCGACACCATAATATATCATGACAACGACTTTGAGGTATTCCTTGACCCCACGGGCGACGGGCAATGCTATTTCGAGATTGAAAACAATGCGCGTGGCGTGGTGTTCGACCTGATGCTCGACCGTGCCTATCGCTCCGGTGGCAACTTCTACGTGCAATGGGATTGCCCCGGACTGAAACTTGCCGTACAACACGACGGCACGCTCAACAAGCAAAGCGACACTGACCGCTCGTGGACAGTGGAGATGGCAATACCTCACAAGGCCATAACGCGCAACTTCACTAACCCACTGACGGCTGGAAACATGTGGAGGATTAATTTCTCGCGCGTGGAATGGCTGAAGAAAGGCGGACCTGAGGAAAACTGGGTGTGGACACCAACGGGCGAGATAAATATGCACGCTCCGAACCAATGGGGCTTCTTGCAATTCTCCGACAAGCTTGTGGGCACAGGGAATGATGAGTTCCACTGCCCTTACAACATGGAAGCATACAAACTGCTGTGGGCCTTGTTCCACGCGCAATTCGGCAACAAGGAGAAGACTGGCAGATACGCAAGCTCTCTTGCCTCGCTTGGGATGACCGACACCGACCTTGCCACCCTGCCCAAAGGCAGCAACGTTGAGGTGGAAGCTACTACGGGGCAGTTTAGCGTGAGCGTTCTTGTGGGGGGCACAGACAAGCGATACACCGTTGACCAAAACGGGAAGTTTGAAGTGAAATAACCTTCGGGAATATAATAATCAGACAAAAAAAGACATCAGGCAACATTGTCTTTGTCGCCTGATGTCTTTTTTTGTCTACAACTGTATTTATGCGTCTCCTATATTACTCCTCCCAAACCAGATAGGCAGACACAAGCCAGTGGTTCATCTCGTTGCCCTTTATCGGCTGTGCCTTGGGGATGGCTATGCTCAGCGTGTGATGGCCTGAAGCTATGCCATTGAGAGGAATGTCCTCGGGAGAGACATCCGAACCAGGGCACCAGTTGGAACGCGAGAAGTCTGAAGAGCCAACGGGTTCCTCTATTTCCTTCTCCGTATAGTTGCCGTCTTCGCCAATGTAGGAAGCCACACGCTTTTCAAGCCACACGCCCGTGCCGGGATTGAATCGGCGGAACGAAGCGCAGTCGTCGCGCCAAGGCGTAAACTTGTATACCACCTTGCCGTCAACCGACAATATATTCTCCTGCGGGGTGAACTCGTCACCACCATCATGGCCACCATGACCCGTCACTATATACCTTAGCTTGACATTTCTTGCCCCCTTGGGAAGATTGAAATCCGTGACAAGCTGCTTGCGGGCAAATAAGTCGGGATATTCCTGACCTATGTAATAAACGGTGTTGACAAGAGGCAACACGTGCGCACGAGGCAAGGGAACGCAGCTTATAGGACTTTCCTGGAACTGCAGTTCCACGCTTGCCAAATAGCCTTGCTCGGTCCATGTGTCAATAAACACGCCCACGTATGCCTCATCCTCAAGCTCGGGATACAAGTCGGAGATGTCTTGTTGCCATTCCACGCAGTCGGCCCACTTGGGTATGTAGACAGGACGGCGCTTCGACGAGAGTTCATTGTCCTTGCCACTGTAATAGCCTACGCCAAACGGAGTCATGAATCGCATCAGCTCAACCGTGGGCAGGTAATTTTTTCCTGCCACAATGCCAACGAGCTTCTCATATTTGGTGGAGTCAACGGCAGGGAAGCGATTATTGCCCTCAGCTATCGTCATGAGGTTGATGGCAGACTTCTTTGGCAATACAAACACCGAGCCCGACTTGTCCCATCGGTCACCATTGGATGCCACGGTGGTTTTTATATACACCTTGGTGTCGCGCTCATAGTGAGGCACATGAATCTTCTTCAGTATTATTCGCCCATTCACAAGGTGGATTATTCCATCGGCATCGGCGGCGTTAAAATTGGCGAGCTTCGACGGGACGAAACGCACGTTTGCCTTTTCAAACACCTTGATGGCCGTGTCGCCCTTGGCGGCATATTCCTTGTGGTTGCCGGCAAAGGACGTGATGGAAAACAGAATGGAAAGAGAAAGGATGATATGCTTCATCAAAATGAGATTAAATTTCGTGAGTTTAGTTGCTTTCAATCACCTTGCCTGCTCCGCGATAGAGCTTTATCGGGCCGTCGAGCAGCACTGCGACAACGGTTATCATTGGGTCAAGCGAGCGTTCTGGCACGTCTATGTAGAGATTGCCTGGCACTTCGCTCCAATAGTTCTTATTGTGGACCTTCGAGGGGATAATCTCGCCATCGCCCACTACCCACACGCGGTTAACCTTGTTCATCAATCCCTTCACCTCTATTGGGCCATTGGGCTTGTAGGGCAGGTAGAGATAGAGAATGTCGCCTGCCTTGTTGAGCGTGGTATAGCCTTGGAAATGCTCGTTGGGTATTCCAGCGCGCGTGTCGTAAATTGCCTCCTTGTGCTTTTTCGTCCAACGCCCAAACTCCTTGAGAACCGCGACTTGCTCCTCTGGTATCGTGCCGTCTTCCTTCGGGCCAATGTCGAGCAACATGTTGCCACCCATCGAGAGACAATCCACGAAAGTGCGCAACAAAATGTATGGCGACTTATAGTTGGTGTCGGCATGCTGATAACCCCACGAATCGTTCATTGTCATGCACAGTTCCCAATGCTTGTCTTGCGGACGCACCACTGGCACGCCTTGCTCGGGCGTGGCATAGTCGCCATAGCCCTGTATGCGCGAGTTTATTATGACATTCTTGTTGGCCTTACGCAGGAATGCTGACAAGCCCTTGGCATTCCAAGTCTCGGCGGTCTGCTCCCAGTCGCCATCAAACCAATAAAGGTCCGGCTTGTACTGGTTGAGTTCGTCAAGCTGGTCGAAGTCGAACTTGAGAAATTTCTTCCATCTCGCGGAGTCGTCCTTAACGCTGTAACGTGAGTCGGTACGAGTATAGTTAGGATAGTCGGGATGAGACCAATCTATCAGCGAATAGTATAGTCCTAGTTTAAGACCATGCTTGCGCACCTCTTTCACAAACGGTGTCACGATGTCGCGCTTAGCAGCCGTGGACTTCACGGTGTTGAGGTCACTGTACTTGGTGTTCCACAAAGCCACGCCATCGTGGTGCTTAGTGGTAAGCACCGTATATTTGGCACCACTCTCCTTGATGAGGTCTAGCCAAGCCTTCGGATCATAGTTCTTGGCTGTGAAGCCCTCGCGTTGGCTCATATACTGCTCGTAGGGTAAGTACTTGTTGTAAAAAGACCAACTCTCAGACACGCCATTGACAGCGTAAATGCCATAATGAATGAAGATGCCCAGCTTGGCGTGGTCAAACCACTCCATGCGTTTGTCTTTTTGCTCCTCTGTCTCTGTATTTGAGGTGGCTGTCTGAGCCACAGCACCCGTCATGGCTGTCGCACAGAGTAAGGAGCACAGGAAACGATTGATTGTCATAAGTCTTTGTGTTTGTTCAAGAGTTAATATATTGTATGGTATACAAAGGTAAGGAATTATACTAGCATGACAATGTTTTTCCCCTATTTTTCTTGCACCTGAGTTAATAATATTTTTTTTGTATGCCTTATGTTATTGATTTCTCGAAATAGAACATTACCTTTGCAGAAAGATAATGAGTACTACAATTTTATATTACTTAAACCAAGCATCATGAAAAAACTCTTTTTAACCCTCACTTTGGTTCTTACGGCTTTCCTCGCAAACGCGAAAGGCAATAAGATTCCCGTATACGCATGGACTGGCTTTGAGCAGAACACAAATGAAAAAAGCCTTACCGCAGATTTCAAGGCATGGAAAAAGCATGGCGTTACTGGCGTATGTGTAAACGCAGGCATGGACATGGAAAAAATACGCCTTGCATCAAAGGTCGCAAAAAAGGTTGGACTGGAATACCATGCATGGGTACCGACCATGGTACAAGGAGGGAAACCCAAGAGCTGGTATACGGTAAACCGTGTTGGGGAGTCGGCTTATGACAATCCTGCCTATGTGCCTTATTACACTACGCTCGACCCACGAAATGAAGAGGTGAAGAAGTTCTTGACTGAAAAGTTTGAGGAAATAGCCTCAATACCAGAGGTTGACTACGTGCAACTCGACTACATTCGCTATGCCGACGTGATACTTGCCCGTGGACTTTGGGACAAGTATGGTCTTAACATGAACGGAGAGTATGCTAAGGCAGACTATTGCTACTGCCCCGACTGTGTGGCAGCATTCAAGAAGCAGAGCGGAATTGACATTACCAAGGTGACAGACCCGTCGAAGATAAAGGAGTGGGCGCTATTCCGTTGCAAGGCGGTGACAGACCTCGTGAACACCATTTCTGATGCCGTTCACGCAAAAGGCAAGAAGATAAGCGCCGACGTGTTCCCTGGACCGAAGAGCTACGCAGAATGGATGGTACGCCAACAATGGAACAACTGGAAACTTGACGCCGTGTTCCCAATGAACTACAATGACTTTTACATGGAACCAGCCGCATGGGTTGGCAAGATAACCAAGGAAGAGGCAGAATCCATAAAGGGAAAGAACACGTTGCTGTATAGCGGTCTCTTCATCTGCCATGACTGGAGAAACAAGGACAAGGTGGTTGACCCCGAAAACTCCGGATTGTTGCCTTCTGAGATTGAGGAAGCCGTGGAGACATCTATCGCGGCAGGTGCCAATGGCATAAGCCTTTTCACGCCCAACTCCATGACCGAGGAACATTGGACTGAGCTTGAAAAGGTTCTTAAAAAGTTGGAAAAATAACTTCAGCTAAGCGTAAAATCTCTTGAAGCGCAACCACATCATGACACCAGCCGATGTAAGCCCAAAAGGAAACGCCATCCATACGCCAACAAGTCCAAAGCCAAGCACGAACCCACAGAAATATCCCACGGGCAGCGAGATGACGAAGAAGGCTATGAAGGCTATCACCACGAGAGGCTTGACATCGGCTATGCCTCGCAGGGCGTTGGCATAAGTGATTTGCAGACCGTCGCCAAACTGGTAAATGAAGAAGGGCAGCAAGAGCGTGACAACTGTCGACGACACCTCCGCGGAGTCTGTAAACCAACCACCTATGTGGTTGCGCAGCAAGAAGATGATGCCACTTAGCAACAACTCCAACGCCACCATGACCTGCAATCCGGCAACCACGGTATGGCGCACATTCTCACGGTCGTTCTGACCGTTGAAATAACTTGTACGCACAGCTACAGCAGCACCCAACCCGTAATAGACCATAAAGGTGAACTGCGATATGGTAATCATCACTTGATGAGACGCCAAGGCGATGGTGCCAAGCCAACCAACCATGATTATAGACAGCGAGAACGACGCAGTCTCCATGCCCATCTGCAGGGCTATGGGTGTGCCGAGCGACACTAAACGGCGCAACATTTGGCGCGACCATCCCAACCGCAAGAATCCATCACGGTATGGACGCATCTTCTTTCTCGTAAGGAAAACTATAAGAAACAATACCACCATCACTATACGCGACAGTAGTGTTGAGACACCGGCTCCCACCACGCCAATCTCCGGCATACCTGCCTTGCCATAAATCAACACATAGTTGCCAATAATATTAAGAAAATTGCCCGAAAGCAGAATCCACATCGACGTGCGCGTCTCGGTAATGCTGTCGGTGAATTGCTTGAACGCGTTAAACAACATGACAAAGGGCAGCGAAGCCAACAATACTAAAAAGTATGGCCTGATATAGGGCAACAATTCCTTTGGTTGCCCTATATTGCCAACGTTGAAATATAGTATTGTGAGCGCTGCCATCATAACAGCTCCAGCCATTAAGTTAACCAATAGCGCACAACGCAGAGCCTTGCCAGCTTGAGGCAACTCTTCACGACCGAAGAGAGCTCCAACAATCGGAGTAAGCCCATAGGAAAAACCAGTGGCAGTGATGATGACAAGGTTCATGATATTGTTGACAAAAGAGGCGGCACCAAGCTCTGTCGTGCTGTGATGCCCCACCATCATAGTGTCAGCAAAACCTAAGATTATCATCCCCAACTGACCCACCATTATGGGTAAGCCAAGCGAAAGCAGAGAACGATAATGGCATGGATACAATCTCATACCCCCCAACCAAATTATCTATTGACAGCCCTTGCGAGTTTGTCCAACGCTGCCTCAATATAGGCTTTTGGTGAACCGACATTCAAACGCATGAAGCCCTCTCCGCCAGGACCGAACATCTCGCCGTCGTTAAGAGCGAGATGAGCCTTGTCTATAAAGAGATCAAGCAAATCTTTATGATTGAGATGCAAGCCTTGACAGTTGAGCCATACCAGGAAGCTCGCCTCAGGACGGATAGGTTTGATTTGTGGCATACGCTCACGGCAGAAGTCCTCTACAAAGCGAATGTTGTCCTCCACGGTTGCGAGCATCTGCTTTCGCCATTCCTCACCTTTACGGAATGCCGTAATAGTGGCGATATGGGCAAAGATGTGGGCTTCGTCAAGTTCATTGGCTTTCATCCAACCATAAAACCTCTTGCGGATATCCGGATTAGGCACTATGGCATGAGAGGAAACTATTCCCGCTATATTGAACGTCTTTGTGGGAGCCTGCATGGTGATGCTTATTTGTGCGGCTTTCTCCGAGACAGAAGCGAAAGGAATGTGCTTGTGTCCGAAAAGGGCCATGTCGCAATGTATTTCATCACTAATGACAAGCAAGTTGTGGTCATAGCAGAAGTCGGCGAGGCGAACAAGCGTCTCACGGCTCCAGCATATACCACCAGGGTTGTGAGGGTTGCACAGGATGAGAACGCGGCATTTGTCGTCGCAAACTTGCTCCAGTCCTTCAAAGTCCATCTCATAATAATTGCCAGCCTCTACATGGTCAGCCTCAAGTGCCTCGGGGTGTACTTTCAAAGGATTCCACAGCACCTCACGCTCGTTAGCGCGTGGCACAAGGAAAAATGGATGATAAACAGGTGGCATGACAATGACTTTCTCGTCGGGCTTGCAGAAAAGGTTGCTAATAAGCCCTATGCCCTTCACTATGCCAGGTATAAAGCTTATCCACTCTGGCTTAACATCCCAGTTGTGATGCTCTTTAATCCAATCAATGATAGCAGGACGGTAGTCGCTCGGCTCAACGGTGTAGCCAAGGATTGGGTGCTCCAAGCGTTTACGCAAAGCGTCGAGGATATCGGGCATAACTGCGAAATCCATGTCGGCCACCCACAAGGGCTGAAGGTCGTCGCGACCCCAACGTGGCAACAGGGCCTCATGCATCAGGTCACCGCTACCCTTACGGTCTATAATGGTATTGAAATCGTATTCCATATGAATTATGTTTTTAGCCTAAATGACTAATATTTAAGACAGGGCTTGCTCTATGTCGTTGAATATGTCGTCAACGTCTTCCAAGCCAACACTCAAACGGATGGTAGTGTCGAGCACGTCCATCTTTGCTTTCTCCTCGGGAGTGAAGTTACCAAAGATGGTTGAGTATGGATGAATGGCAAGGCTTCGGTTGTCGAAAAGGTTAGTGGCGCGATGCACCAATTTCAGCTTGTTAAGGAAGTTGAAGCATGCCTTTTCGCTTTCCAAGTCAATGCAAACCATTGCGCCTGCCGTTTTACCGAATTGTCGTTGCGCGAGCGAATAGAACTTATTGTCATCCAATCCCACGTAGTTGACCAACTTAATTTGCTTTAAGTCACGGAGTTTCTTGGCAAGTTCAAGGGCGTTTGACGACTGCACACGATAGCGGGCATCAAGGGTCTCAAGGCCCATGGTTTGCATAAAGGCAACTTGAGGGGTCATGTAAGCGCCAAAGTTGAAGAGCAGTTCGCTCTTTATCGTTGAGGTAAAGCCTTTGGTGTATTCGGTGCCATAATCTATGATCAAGCCTCCGAGAGATGTCGCGCCACCACTGATATATTTAGTTGATGACACCACCTCGATATCCACCCCAAGCTTTTTTGCCGAGAACATGGTGAAAGGAATCGTAGTGGTATCAGCCACAAGAGGGATATGATGCTCGTGGGCTACACTTGCGAGAGCAGTAAGATCGGCAACCTCCATTTGTGGGTTTGTGATGATCTCAACAAAGATGCAACAGGTGTTGTCATCTACCGCCGCCTTTACCTTCTCTATATCGGTAAGATCTGCCGTATGGAGGTCAACGCCAAACTTTCTCAACGAACGGTTGAGCAGGTCAAATGTATTGCCAAACATATGGGTGGACGACACCACGTTCTTGCCTTGCGCGGTAAGGGCAAGCATGACGGTGCTTATTGCCGCCATGCCACTGTTGAGGGCAGACACGCTGAACGCGTCAGTAAGCACACGCACGCGATCCTCAAGATTATCAACAGTAGGATTCTCGCATCTGGAATAGTCCGGTGCGTCTATGCGCTCGCAAAAAGCGTCTGCCATCGTCTGTGCGTCATCGAATTCGTATGCCACGGCATTATATACTGGCATACTCAAGGCGTCATAAGCATCGCGACGGCGATAAGGCAAATGAATTGCCTGTGTATTTTTCTTCATTTTAAATTAATGATTAGTACCATTGAACGGCGTTGCTGTAACCTGAACGCTTATCATATTTCAACGCGTCGGTAAGTGTCGACGCATTGCAACGGAACGTGAAATTATAACTTGCGTAAGGAGCGAGTACGACAGAACAACTCATGTTGAAGCAATGAAGGTCTCGTTGCAAGGACGCCGTCGTCATTGACACTTTGTGGTTGTCGAAGTCATAGCCCGACGAGAAACTGATGTTCCAACCGTCAGAGATGCGGAGGTTGCCGCTGACATTGAGTGTCTGCGTAAACTTATACGGGTACCGCATGTTCTTGTAGTTGAACTTGTTTATGTCGGTGTTTTCGCTCATGGTTACACCATATCCAAAAGTGAGCGACCATGGCATGGAGAATCTCATATAGCCATCACCATCGGTATCGGCCTTGCCACCACTTTTGTCCTTCGAGGCTCCATGCTGACCCTCTATCATCGTGTCGTCGACATTGCTTTCAATATCAGTGTTTATCTCGTCATTATCGTTCTTCTTCTTTTTGTTCTTGTCGTCATCATCCTTGGCTCCACCAAAAAGTTTCTTGATCTTCTCAGGAGTCAGAGTATAAGATATGTTTTGCGACATGCCTTGAAAACGTCCCCATTTTCCCATACCCCAGTAAGTGTGGTTTCCTACATACGGCTTGCCTTGGCTGTCAAGCTCATAAGCGTAGGAAGCGAACACGCCTGTCATGTTGAAGGTATAATTCTTCCACCATTTCAGTCGAAGGTTGACGGAGAGGTCGCTAAGGGGCTTTTCCTTTGCTGCCATGTTATACGACATCGACCATCCGAGCTGGTCGATAAGGCTGATCTTCTTGAATCCAGTGGAGTCCTTGTCGCTCTTCACCTTCATCTCTATATTGTTGTCGAAACTCCAAGACACGCTTCCTGTGCGTCCCTTGCCAGGCACGCCATACAGCGCGTTTTGATAAGGTGAATATTGCTCGAGGGAAACGTTGCCATCCGCGTCGGTCTTTTGGTATGTCTGATAATAACCGTAACGTGAGGCACTGAAGTCAGGGGCATAGCTGAAGCTCACCGTTGGAGTTATGACATGCCTTATCGCCTGTATCTTGTCGCCAAAGATCTTGCGGCTCGGCTTCCAGAACCCATATACCTTCGTGGATGCCGACAATGAGAGATTCCAGTTGTACACGTTGTGGAAACCGTAGGTGGTGTCGGAAACTTCCGTCTGCGTCTTTTCGTCCCACGACTTGTTAACCTTGTTGGTATACATTCGGTCAGTAAAGTTGAACGACGGATTGATGTTTATATATTTGAACAACGTGAAATTAGCACTAACAGGGATACTATGTTGGAACCCATTTCGCCAATCCTTGATAAGGCTTGAATGCATTAACTTGTTCTCCTTGGTACTTATGGAATTGGAGAACTGTCCCGTATAGCTCATGGATATTTTCTCATACCAACGCTCGTCGCCAGCAGCATGCTTGCGACGGAAGGGGTAAAAGCGAGATATGCTTATGTTAAGATCGGGCAATGTCATTGAGATGGTGGAATCACGCATGTTCTGGCTAAGGTTTGCCGTAGAACTCAGCGTCATGCCAATGCTTGAGAACGAGGTGCTCCAGTTGACAGAAGATGTACGTGTTGATTGCGTTAGCGACTGGGGATTGTACATGCTTGTCAGATTGTTGCGCTCATAACTTGACGTGGCAAAGTTGACACTGGCAGAGAGCGACATGAATGGATTTGCCTTGGAATCCTGTCGGTGGCTCCATTGCACCTTGAAGCTGGTCTGCTTGGCATAATCTGGCATGCCCTTGTCGCCTGTACGCGTGTCTTGATAGCTGAAAAGGAAAGAGCCGTTATACTTATAACGTTTCCGATAGTTGGTCGTGGCAGTAATTCCCCATGATCCCTTAGTGTAAATCTCACCTATGAGTTTAAGATCCATCTTGTCGCTGACGGCAAAATAATAGCCACCGTTCCTAAGATAGAAACCACGGTTCGACTCATCGCCATAACTTGGCATGATAAAACCCGAACTGTAACTCTTGGTAAACGGGAAAAAGCCGTAAGGTATGGCAAATGGCAAGGGCACGTCGGCCACGACAATGTAAGCCGGGCCAAAAACAGCGTCTTTACCAGGACGAACCTTGGCACGCGAAAGGGAAATGTAAAAGTCGGGATGTTCCTTGTCGCAAGTAGTGTAACGACCATGTGCGAGATAAACGTCACCAGTGGCTGTACGCTTAGATATCTGACTTCGCAAGAAGCCATCCTCCTGCTTGGTCAACGCGTTTTGCACCAAGCCTTTCTTGGTCTTGAAGTTGAAAGCTATGGTATCGGTGTCATAGTTGTCGGCACCCATGACAAATACGGGACGTCCCTTTATGCCTCCCTTCTCGGTGCTATCCGGCGAACCGGTGGCATGAACAAGCGAAGAATCAAGGTTCATGCGAATCTTGTCACTCTTCAGATCCATATTCTCATACTTCACCTCCGAGTTACCATAGAGTTTGGCATCTTTGGTCATGGCATCATAAACCAAGGAGTCGTTGGCCGAATAGGTAACAGGAGCATCGATACCTTGTTTCCTTGCGCGATTTATTGAGTCGGCTCTAATAGAGTCGTCTATAGCTTTATTGTGATGATAAACGGCAAGTTGGAGAGAGTCCATCGCAAGCGTGTCAATCTCCGCTTTGTCAATATTTATCGAATCCTTGCCATCTTTGCCGTTTGCCGTCCCAGCGTCATGCTTCTTCACAGGAAGAAGGGTGTTTCCTCCAGCCCAGGCACATACCACAGCGGAAATGAGCAATATGATGAAAGACTTAGTCCTTAAATATGTCAACATTATTAATGCATATATTTTAGTGCATATATTATCGCATAATGACAATGCATAATATTAGTGCAAAATTACAATATTATCTTGTGAAAATTGGCCTCTTTTCGCAAATTTAACGTCTTACCAATATTTTATGCAGCAACTTTATGCAACGGTATGTGTTTCGATGTATAGTCCTTTCATTTATGACAAAAGACAACTTAGAACAGTACCTGGTCGTCTTGTTAATATTAGCTAAATATAACTAATACAGCCCCCCTCTGTTTTTGCAATTACAAATAAATAGTTAACTTTGCACAATCAATTCGGGCAAAATCATAATAACCCCGAGAAGTTTTTGTTTCAATAAAAGGTTCCGTAGCTCAGCTGGATAGAGCAACAGATTTCTAATCTGTGGGTCCAGGGTTCGAATCCCTGCGGAATCACTTTTAAGTATTTCCACTACTAATTTACATCCTCAACAGGAAGAGTATATCCTACTCTCCCTGTTTTTTCTATACTATATATTACAAAAAGTATTATAGCCATACTAAGCTTTGAATGCAGTATAATACTTTCCGCATCCTATCTAACCCTTAATAAGACAATTAACAATGATTAACCACTTACCTCGTGTTACCTTCATATATGACAGGTACCACAAGTCCTCAAAGTCAAGACAAGCCACAGTGGAAATGAGGATAACTTACAAGAAGAAACAAAAGTACATAAGCACAGGAATCCAGCTTTATCCTAGCCAATGGGATGGAAGGAAGGTCATCAATACACCTGACTGCATATCAATTAATAAGCTACTTGACAAGATGCTGTCAAATGTCATGCAAATAATATACAAGATGTGTGACAAGGGGGGAAATAGACATCTTTTCCATATCAAATATTATGGAAAACAATGAGGATGGCATAAGCCTGAAAGACTTCATTAGGAAAAGGATGGAGGTGAGGACTTATGGCAAGGCCAAGAACACACTCAAAAGGTATGAAAGATTCCAAAGGTTCTTCCATCAATGGGGAGGTATCAAGACATTCTCTGACATAACAGAGCATAATATCATCCTATATGACAAATACCTTAGAAAGCATGGGTTGAGTGATTGCAGCAAGTGGACAAACTATCACAGGTTTCTCAACAGTTTCATTATGGATGCAATAAATGAAGGCTTACTCACAAAGAACCCTTACAAGTGGGTGAACATAGACAAGGGAAGGAACAATGACAGCTTATCCAAGTGCCTTACTCCTGAGGAATTTCATAAGCTAAAGGCAGCAAGGATGCCTACTGAATGCCTTGAAAGGGTAAGAGACCTTTTTGTGTTTCAGACTTACACCTGCCTAAGTTATGTGGACCTGAGAAACTTTGACATCAGCAAGCTTATTGACATTAACAAGATGAAAGTCTACATTGGAAAAAGAGGCAAGACAGGAGGACAATTTACCATTCCAATGCTAAAACCTACAATGGAGATACTGGCTAAATACAATAATGTCCTCCCTGTAATAAGTAATGTAAAGTATAATGAGTACTTGAAGATTGTTGCCCAGGCAGCTGGAATTGACAAGCCAATGAGCACCCATTGGGCAAGGCACACAGGAGCAACCCTACTCCTTAATGAGGGCCTTGACATGAGGATAGTGTCAAGGATATGCGGTCACTCAAGCACTAGGATAACTGAAATGACCTATGCCAAGTTGCTTGATGAGACTGTGGTCAATGCAATAAAGAAAGTAAAGGACAAACTATAGTCACTTTATTATCTCCACATACCTTGATTCCTGATTCTCCATGTAAGGATTCTTCTCTATTACATCCACATTGAGAACCTTATGCTTCTTCTAAAAGAGACGTAATATCCACAGCTTCTTAGGTGGGTTTACAGTCTCTTTCTTTGTTGATACCACTATATGCTTCTCACTCTTGAATGTAGGCTTGATTATTACTGTTGAGGGGTACTTTAGCTTCAAATCCAGGCTATACCACTTGTCATATAGCATAGTGTCAATGCTTAATGCCCTATCCTTGAAGATAGTATCCTTTATGAGAATGGTATCTACCTTTGTAAGTTCTGTAGTAATAACCTGCATTGCCTTGGTGTCCTTCTCCTTTACCTTCAATTCTTTCCTTGTCTTCTCAAGCTCCTTTATGAGTGAGTCCTTTACAGTTGAAAGCTGACTGTTTGTAAGCTGAAAGGCTGCACTTTTCCTATTGCTTGATGACAAGAGTTCATCATATGCCTTTACATTAGCCTCGGAGGTTTTCCATTTGCTTTCATACTTGCGTGCATTCTTGATACTTATGACAAGTGAGGTTACAAGACCCACAAAGGCAATGATAATCCCTATTACAATATACTTTTTCATGGCAAAGATTTTTATGCAAAGTTATGGTCAGTCATGTAGATAGGAAAGTACCTAAGTGAATCTTATAAACCGTTTTAGTTGTTTACTTAGGTCAAGGTGTTTACCATGAATAATCTTTACTTTTGTATCATCAAATGGTTTAAAAAAAATGACAAGAAATGGATACAGCGTTAATGACGGCATTAGTGGGAGTAGCTACTGCCATTCTTACATTCGTACTCACGAAGAAGAAGTATAATGTGGAAGTGGAAACAAAGAAAATTGAAAGGGACTTGAAATCTTTTGAATACTACAAGGAGGTGACTGACGAGACCATAGCATCACAAAACCAAAAGATTGAGCAACTTCAAAAGGAGAATGAGGCACTTAAAGCCCAGATTAACAACTTGCAGGCTCAAGTGGCATCATTGCTTGGCACTGTTTGTTATGATACTGTCTGTGATAAAAGGAAGAACATCTTGCCTCACTCATAAATGGATATATGGAATTGCTTGTGGACAGAAAATGGAAGGAAAATGACTACACCATAGGGAAGATGTATATTGATGGCAAGGAGTTCTCTGACACACTTGAAGACAAGGACAGGGGACTTAAATGCTCCATGCCACTTGATGAGATAACCCACAAGAAGGTGTATGGGCAGACAGCCATTCCTACAGGTACCTATGAGGTTCAAATGACCCATTCATCCAAGTTTGCCAATAGAGCATGGGGAAGGAAATATGGTGGCAAGGTTCCTCAACTCATGAATGTAAAGGGATATAGTGGGGTAAGAATACATCCATTGAACACCGCTAAGGACACTTTGGGATGCATAGGGGTTGGGAAAAACACTTCCAAGGGAATGATTACCAGTAGTACCACTTACTATTACAAGCTACTTGATGAGTATATCCTCCCTGCAATCAGTAGAAAAGAAAAGATTTTCATTACCATAAAATAAGTTTGGTAACGTTTTCAAGGTATAAGGCATTGTGAAACAGTGTCTTATATTTTTTTGTGGTAACGTTTGACAACCTTCTGACTTATACCTAACTTTGTAGCCGTAAAGAAGCTTCTATACATTAATTATTAACCTATTAAAATTCAAAGACTATGGCTACTACAAGTGATGGAATCTTCGTATTCCCAGAGGCTATGAAACAGGCTACTAACTCATTAGACCCCAACCTGATGCTTGCACTTCAGAACAATGGAGGTTTTGGCAACAATGGCAACTGGATATGGATATTGTTCCTATGGTTGATTTGGGGTAATAATGGATGGAACAATAATGGCTTGGGAGGAAGCACAGGCACAGGTTTCCTTTCCAACCAAATATCCAATGATGCAGGAAGGGAACTGCTTCTTCAAGCTATAAATGGAAGGGCTGACGCTGCTCAGCAACTTGCAATGGCTACCAATACTTCCATTGGTAATGTCCAGACTGCCATTAATACCCTTCAATCCTCTATCCAAGGAGTAAGCAACCAAGTAGGGATAAGTGGCATGCAAATACAGAATGCAATACAATCAGGCAATGCCACCTTAGGACAGCAGATATGCCAGGCTGCTTGCGACAATAAGTTTGCCATTGCAAACCAGACAAATGCCTTACAAGGACAGCTGAGTAACAACCATTCCTCATTGCAACTTCAGATGGCTCAACAGGCAGGCAATGACCAGTTATCCATGTGTCAGCAGACAAACACATTGGTGAATGACGCTAACAATAACACCCAAAGGATTATTGACACACTTGCCTCACAGTCAACAATGATTAGCAATGAGTTCAACAACTTGAAGGACAGGGAGTACAGGGAGAAAATAGAAAGCCTGACAGCGGACAATGCACTTCTGAGGAGTAATATAAACAATGCCAATCAGACTCAACAGTTTGCTGAGATGCTTGCTCCTATACAGGCTAAGCTTAATGCCCTTTATGCCAACCAGCCTTCCACCATTACCCTTCCTAACACACAATACTCAGTGGTACCCTCATGGTATGCCAGTGTGGGGAATGACTTGATGGCTAACTACATCTCAGCAAGGGTGGCATCTAAGGTTGCCACAACTTCTGAAGCATCTACAACATAAACTAACTTTTAATTTTCAACAATCATGTTTTCAAATTTAAGTAAGGGAAGTGTTCTGTATGGACTAGACAAAAGAGATGGGGTAACATTGTTTACTGCCACAGTGGATAGTGTAAGCCTTGCCTTGCCTAATATGATGAATATGCCTATGGGGCAGAGTACCCTGAATATCAAAGCCACTGTCAAGGGAAAGCAAGGGGATTTCCTTAATGTGCCAAGCACTAATGCCATATATGACATGGGTAACATGGTGCTTGCTGACAACAAGGACTCCCTTGTGAACTATGCCACCATGGAACTTCAAAACAGCAGGTCTATAGTGAACAGCATGGATGTTCATAAGAGACTTATTGAGCAGTATGAAAGTATTCTTGCTGACCTTAATCCATCTATGTCAGGAAATACTGAGGTAAAGGAACTTAGGAGTGAGATAAGTGACTTGAAAAGTCAGCTGGCAGAGGCCCTTGCCTTGCTTAAAGAAAAATCAAAAAGGGAGGAATAGACTATGATGATACTTAAATACAAAAACAGTGAGGAGTATAGTGAGCTTCAGGAAAAGCTGAGGAAAATCAGAAGGCTCTCAGAAGAGCTTGAGGACTTCCTCTGCAATACAGAAGAAGAGGATTCTTATGGGGAAAGAACTTCTTATAGGGATGATTATGACAGGAATGACCATGATGACAATACCTTAAGGATTTCTGGAAGATACCACTATGCAAGAAGATAGTTAATAATCATAGGGCAGTAAGGCTGATATTTACTGCCCTTTTAAACATTACTTAATATGTACCAAAAGGAGACTGGAAGCTATGACACCATTCCTGAGGGAATGAAGAAATACATCAACAATTATGGATGTCACTTCAACAAGAAACTATGTGATGAAGCTGCCAAGAGGATGTATAAAACAGTGAATGGCAGAAAGGAATACATTACACCTTACAGCAAGGATGTTGTTGATACCCTTCTTGAGTCAAGAAACATAAAGCTTAACAACAATAAGCTATATGATGCAGTGTATGTAGCCAACATGTGCAGGGCTGACTTCTATGGGAAGTCAATACCTGATGATACTCATTTAGCCATGTTTATCAAGGACATGATAGATGACCCTGATGCCATGGAAGGAGTAATTTTTAACAGGTTCTATGCAGATTGTATGTTCATGAACGACCCTATTGAATGGGAGGACGTATTGTAATTTATAACTGGATAAGCTATAATTGTTTATCCAGTTTTTTAAATTCTTCCTCTCCCAAAACCTCTCTTAAATATTCATCTATCAATGCTCCCCAGTTACATTTTATCTTTAATCCATTTTTCGACTTTTCATATCTATTGAATATGGTAACTCCGAAATCTGTTAATTTGTTATTTCCATCAAGTATAGGCTTTACAACATCTGAGAAGCTAATGTTCAAATAAGGAATTTCACTTAGACCACGTAGTCCAATTCCCCAATATTCTAAAAACAAGAGGTTCTCCTTCATTATATTGTAATGTTCTACCTTCTCATCTTTAGAGTATTCCTTACACAGATACGAAAAATGTTCTTCATAATTATAGTTGGTTAGAAAATACTTTCTCCCCCTTCTTTCTTCTTCCCAATCTTCTCCATCTTTATATTGAGAATTAAAGTTGCTTGTATAGCCTGATTGTTTATCCAGCTCCACATCATTACTTAGAAAGAACCTGTCAACATAAAGGTCTCTATAACATAGGTCAACAATCCTTCTGACATAAAACCTATCATCACCACCTATCTTGGAAATATGAGTGGACTTAATAAAAACCTTGTAAGAATCGGCAATTTTCTTCCTGTTTCTGCTTACATAATCTACTCTATCATGTACTTCAGAAATGCTGTATTTACAATTATTAAAATCTTTTATTGGAGCTAAAGATTGTCCTAAGCAATACCTCCTTAAAATAAAGTATTCACTTCCACTAGCTTTATATTCTACTCTATTTTTGTCATATAAGAATATACCGTCCGATACTTTTTGTATTGCAAGTAGGGACTCACTTGATTTGTAATCATCTGTAATCTCATATTCTGTTAATGGAATTACTTCATTAACACAAGTCCCCTCTCCCTCATAAGTGACAAATTGATACCTATCATATTTTTTGTCACTTACAAAAGCATGAATTTCTCTATGGGAATCAGATAAAATGCCATTATGAGTTTCTTCATTGAAGAAACATACATAACCTATATGTGTCATACTTATTTAAAAATCAATGTATCTTATTTATTTGTCTGAAGATTATAGTAGTCACAACGATAGCCTCCAGAAACATATGACCTCAAGTAGATAGAAGCCTTGTCTTTCTGGTAGAAAGGCTGAATGAAGTCATACTTCATAGGGACAACTTCCTCTCCCTTACTGTTTATTATTCCCCACTTCGCCCCATTTCCTTCAAGGCAATCAGGAGTGCCACCGACCTTCACTCTGAAGTAATCATAGGAAGCGCCATCTATGTATGAGTACTTGCCAAAAGGTATTACTTCTTTTCCTTCTGTATTCATTACAGCATACTTACATTTATCACTTTCAACAGTGAACAAGGTGCTGCTTTTATATGGCAACCATACTCTATAGTATTCATTAGGAAGCACTTCCTTTCCTTGGTAATCTATTACACCATAGAAGTAAATATGCCTATGACCTAAGTAATGGGGAATCCTTTTCACTGTCATTACATAGTCATCCTTTTCATAGCATTCCCCATGATAAGCAATGTATTTGGGAGATACTACTACATCTAAGTCTTGATTAAAGAAGCCAAGCTCTTCCCCATAGACAAATGGGATTAGAAGCCTTTTGTCATTACTCAAGTCATAGTCCTTAATAGGGACAATTACCTTTGCCCCCTGTTGCATGCTCTTAATAGTATTCTCGTCCATACGCTTTTCATTTATGGCAGTCACACTAAATAAGAGATAAAAACATGGGGCAACTAACTATCTGTCCCATGTACTTAGGCTCTCGCAAAGCCTCCAATGTTGAACAGACAGCATAGAAGCCCCACGTGTATATGACAACAAGCAGTCACATTATTGCAACTACTATATAATCATACAAAGGGGCATCTATCGCTGACTTTATTCAAGACATTGGTAATTTAACTTGCGAGATTAAAGTACATCTCAAATAAAGCGTGATAAACGCCTTTCCCACTAAAGTTACACTGCAAGCATTAGGGCTGAAGCTACTATTGCCTTTGTCCTTTATTACTCAACAGTGCTGAGTCATTAAACAATGCACGAGCTTTTATTTCATGCAAGTTGTTTTAACTCGTCTGCAAAGATATAATAATTATAGCAAACCCTTGTAAGGATTATGGAAATTATTTTAGAGTTTCCATTTGTTTTAACATTTGACATAGATGAGGTGCTGTCAGATGTTGCTGATTTAGAAAAGTGGACTGTGTTTATAAAAGTGAGAGATAATGTACACACCACCCTCCCCCTGTTGGACAGATTGGGTTATTACCCCCTTGGCAAGAAGCCTAAAGGGAAAACCCAGCAATAAAAAAGCATTCTTATTTCACTGTGTAAGAGTGCTTTTAAGTTTAATCCAACAGTGCATCACCTGCATAGAGGCAGGTTAAAAGCTATGGAAAACACAGCTAACACAGAGTCCAAGTACACCATCGTCAACAACTACTCCTTCATGGCATTTGTACAAGACCATGCAGAAGAGGACATCACCAAAGGCAGGGAGATTGGTGACTACAAAGACAAGCAAGGCAGAGAGTTCAAATGCCTTAAACTCACCAAAGATGGTGTAAGGACATTTGTCAGCCTTGCAAGAAAGGTCTTTGGTGAAACCAAGGATAAGACAATCCCAGAGATTGCCCAAATCCTCAAGACTCAAGCCAAGGACCTTCAAGTCCTCCAGCTGCAAGATGCAGAAGGCAGAACCTTCTACAGCCTTTGCAGAAATGGTGTAGACAGCCATGCCCAAGCAGTTGACCTTGGCTTCTAAGGCAAACAGAAAGGCAGAAAGCGCAGTGGAAACACTGCCTTCTGTCTTTTTTTCTTTTTCTAATCAAAAGTCTGACTATCACATAATCTTTATCACATACATACCATGAGAAAAAGAATAAACACAAATGCCATTTGCAGCTCTGATAATTACATGGCAAGCAAAAAGGCTCACCAAAACATGCTTAGAGAAAAGCATAAAGACTTCTCTTTCATATCAACAATACCATCTTCTATACCTTACATTCCAAAGTACAAAACAATTAAAGTCTTTGGGAAGGAGATAACCATAACAAGAGAAGAGTACCTTGAACACTGTAAAGGGTTATAACCATGAAAGCATTAGCATTCTACATTTCCTGCTGTTTGTCATTCATATTAATATGCTCTGAGATTACAGTCTCTTGGAGCATATTATGCTTGGCTAACATCATACTCATTGTATGGTGCAGACATAACATTACCTTCAGGGAACTAATAAGATACAGTGGTTACAAATACCTGTATAGGATACTTCAACATAAATAACAAAGAGTAAGGTTTCATCCAAGAAGCCTTACTCTTTTATTTTTTTTTCTTCCTCATAAGGAAGTTACTCATTAAGGAATAACATATAATACATATCTCATATTGAGCATACCTGTTAATTTTACCTTTTATAAGGAATATAACTAATAGAATTAAGTTAAGTATCAAAGAGGTATAATAGGTCCCTAGGGGGGCTTCTGCTCACAGTTACTTTGGACTCCTTGTCCTGTGAGGAGAGTA
>CAVKWN010000035.1:0-30145 GCA_963660075.1 Lachnospiraceae bacterium | reverse complement strand
TAGCAATAAACAAAAGTAACTAAATGGGCTGAATTCCAAGCGAGGAATCCAGCCCTATCTTTTTCATGCTCAAAAAAGTTTTAGCGGACAGCAATATATATGAATAGACAATGCTCATGCCGAGCATACAACTACAAACAACAACGCAGCCTTAATAGGCTGCGTTTTTATTTTATTCGGCTTTGTTTGCCGCTTTTTTACTCTCTTCGATTTGCTTGAGTCTCGCCCTCGCGCGTTTATGCGAGAGGATGATCTGGTAGCGATAAACGAGACAAGCCGTAAAGAAATAAATGAGGGTTTGAATCCAAAGAGCTTGATATTCCACCCTAATGTCGGGCAATGTAGCTCCCATCGATGAGATACGCAGGAAACCACGCACGCCAAATGTAGAAGGGAAGAGCCACGAGAATGCCTCCCAAAACCAAGGAATGTTTGACTGTGGCCAACTCACACCGGTAAGGAAAAGCAATGGCACCGACGTAAACACCACGAGCAACATCACGTTCTCACGATACCTTACAAGACACGACACTGTCAAGCCAAAGAATATCACTGCCAACAAGTATGGCACCATTAAGCCTATGAGCGTTTGTGCCGTGACGAGTGACACGAAATGGAACATCCTTGGCACGCAAAGGGTCATGTAGGCTGCCATTACCATATAAAGTGCGAAATAGGCACCACTCTTTCCTAACACGATACGGAAGATACCGTTGTAGTGTTTCTCTATTGGCACGAGATTTTGGAATTTGTTTTTCTCGCGTGCCGTACCTGCCGAGAGTCCGATGCCAAGGAGCAACGTCTGTTGCAGGATGAGTATCAATACTGCTGGCAGGATGGCGTTGCCATAGCCAGAGGTATTGTTGAAGATGGGCACTTCGTCAAAATCGAGAGGCTTTGTCGATATTTCGTCGTCTCGGTTGGTGAATCCCATGCTTTTGCTGATTTGTATGCCCGAGTTGATTTTCGATGCCACGGCCTGAGTGGTCTGGTAGATTGCCTTGTATGTGAGCATCAGGCTCATGTCGCAATACACGCTGACTGTGGCTTGCTCGCCGCGTCTTAGTTTTGTCTCGAAATCTCTTGGGAAAAAGATGGTGCCGTGAACTTGTTGTTTGCCCGTAAGTTCCCTGGCCTCGTCGAGTGACATGCAATAATATGCCACTTTCGTGTCAGGGCTACCGTCTACCATGCGTATGAATTCGCGCGAGGCGTTGCTATGGCTAAGGTCTATCACTGCCACTGGTACGTCGCGCACCACCTCATTGTTGTATATCCACGAATAGAGTAGGGGATAGAGCAACGGAACAAGAACACAGAAGATGAGCAATCCCTCATCGCGGAACTCGTTGCGTATCTCCTCCACCATGATGTAGCAGGAGTCTTGGATACCTTGCTTGATTCTGAAAAACAGGCTGTCTCTATTCATTTATTATGGTATATAAACGTAAACGAGCATCGCTTTCTTGATGTTGTTGATAGTGAATATCGGAAGGCATATGAACATGGCCAATGCCATGAAATTGAACCATGCGTAGCTCAATGGATAGCCGTTGAATATGCACATCTGATATATCATGTAGTAATGGCGCAGTGGGAACAGTTGCGCCAGCGACTGTATCATGGAATCCATGGCGAACACCGGGAACGTGGCACCACTCGCGGAGAAGCTGATAACAGACCATAGTGAACATACCGACATTGCCAATCGTAGGGATGGCATGAGACCAAATACGAAGATGCCAAAACATTGGCAAGCCAATATCGACAGAAAACCCAACAGCATGATTGGCACAACTCCTCCAGGATGCGGAAAGCCGAGTCCGTAGAATATGTAGAACTCGAAACACCACATCACAAGGGTGAAAAGCAGCGTCTGAGGCAGGATTTTACCGGCTATGGCAACATGTATGTTGTTGTCTGCCATTCTCATCCATTGCTTTGAACGATGAAATTTCAGCTCTGTGCCGATGGAATAAGGCACAAGCAGAAAGACGAATACCATCAAGACGCCAGGCACCATGGCAGTGCTCAAGTATATGTTGTAGCTTGCCCATGGGTTGCCAATCATGTGAAGGTCGATGCTGATTGGTTGAAGGAATGTCCTGATTTCCTTGGACGTCTTTCCTAATGCCGACAATTTGGCTGAGCCAACTGCCGCGGAGCCCAATGCAGACACCGTCTTGAGGTCGCGGAAGAGCAATGACCCTGCCACAAGAGTTACGTTGCTGTAATAGAACGAAATTTTTGGTTGCTCAGAGTTGAGCAACTTGTCTGTCGTGCCCTTTGGAATGAGCAGAAAGGCGTATATCTTGTTTTGCTGTATGGCGTTTCTCGCGTCGTTCATGTTGGCATAATGCCCCACGACATGAGTCGTTTGGAAACCGTCAAGCTTTCGAATCATGGCACGGCTGACATGGGTGTTGTCTTGGTCGACAACTCCCACGGGCATCTCCACGGGTTCGCCTTCGTTCATCAAAGTGGTGAAGAACGCCACCACCATAAGAGGAAACACCAAGGTGCAGAAACCGTAGATGGGATGCCGCCACATAATGACCAGCTCGCGGACAAATATGCGGTAGAAGCGTTTTATGATTTCTATAAAGTTCACTTCTTCACAATCAATGACATTCCGGGTCTAAGACCGTCGAATGGGTTTATTGGGCGAGCCTTGACCTCAAAAGTCTTGAGGTCGTATTGGCCGTTGCTCTTCGTGGCTTTCCACACGGCATACGAACCCTCGTCTTTTATTTCAGAAACCTTCAGTTTCAGTTCCTTATTGAACGCAGGCGAGAAAGCCGTGAACGTGTCGCCAACCTTCAATCCGTTGAGTTGGTCCTCGCGCACGTTGAACGTTCCCCACATGTCTTGCATCATTGAGATGCTCATTATGGGCGAGCCCATTCCTACAAGCTCACCTTCCTTTGGGTAGATATCGCTCACCTCACCATCCACGGCTGCCACTTGCACAGTCTCTTTCAGTATGGAGCTTACCACGTCCACGGCGTGCTTGGCCGCGTTGACTTGACTTTGCGCGGCCTTCTTCTCTTGAGTCCTCGCTCCGTGCTTGGCCATCTCATATTGGCTCTTCATGGCGTTTTCGTGTGCAAGGGCAACTTCCCAAGCGGCTTTGGCCTCATCACGTTTCTGCTGGCTCATCACGCCCTCGTTGAAAAGGTTTTGCATGCGGTCGTAGGTCTTCTTCGCCACGTCAGTGGCGGCCTTGGCCTGCATGACGAGTTGTTCCGCGCTCTGTATGGCCTCCCGGCGTGTGCCTTCCTCTGTGAGGTCGCTAAGAGCCTTGGTCGTTGCCTCAGCCGACTGTGCCACTTTCTCTTGGGCACTAACCTCTGGTATCTCAAGTATGGCGAGGGTGTCGCCCTTGTGTACGAAATCGCCTTCCTTGACGCGAATCTCTACCACACGGGCGGGCAGTTTGCAACTTACCCTGTATTCAGCGACTTCTATTTCGCCTTGTATCACCTCGTCGGTCTTGCCTAACGTGAAGAAGCCAATGATGGCGACTATTAACACGGCAATGGCAAATCCCATTACCGCAAGAAGTATGTTTCTGTGTTGGCTTTTTGCACTCATTCCTATTGGTATTTATGCTAATGTTTATAAACGGTCTATTGTAATATTCCCAACGCTTTTTCCAGGCCTACCTGTGCGAGCTTGACCTCGACCTGTGCGTCTATCTTTTGGCTTTGCGCCTGTTGCCATGCAGTTTGTGCGGCAAGCACTTCTGTTGAACCCATGACACCTTCCTTGAAGCCCACCTGTGCGCATCTGAGGTTCTCTTCGGCACTGCTGATGTTTTTCTCTGCCATTGCCAGTTTCTTGCGAGCCTCTTTCACCTTGAACCTGCTTTGGGTGACCTGAAGGTTTATTTTCTCTTGGGTGTCAGCAAGCTCCAGGCAAGCCATACTTGTGGCTGACTTAGCTGCGCGCACCTTGTATCGAATGTCATTCCAGTCCCAAACGTTCACTTGTACCATTAAGCCTACATTCCAAACTCCAGAGAAGTTTTTCTGGTAGCCGTTGAAAACGTTAGGGTTGCTTATGGAATAGCCGCCTGTAAAAGCGACGTGCGGCAATCGGGCGGCACGTGCCAGTTTTGTGCTTTCCTCGCTGAGGTCTATTGTCTTCTGCAAAAGTCTTATTTCTGGTCTGCCGCTAAGGTCATCGCCAGAATCTTGGAACTCCGCATTCACTGTCACGCTGGTGTCTATGTGTTCCTTGTCCTCGTCGGCAAGCGTGATGCTCTCGTCCATAGGCAATCCGCATAGTTGGCAGAGCAGCATCTTCGATAAAGTGAGTCCGTCTTCCACTTGCGTGATCTGCATGTCAGCCTCGTTGACGCGAACTTTCACTTTCAGTCCGTCAGCCTTGGTTGCCACGCCTTGTTTTATCATCTTGCTCACGTCGTTGTCGAGCTTCTTTATGAGGTCACGGAAGCTGTATGCCAACTTTTGTTTCTGGCGAAGTGAAACTACAAGCCAATATGCCTGGTCAATGCTGTACAGCGTTGACTGTTTTTTCAGGCTAATGTTGTCGTCCGCCATTTCTTCAGCTATGTCTGCCATGTGGTTGGCAGCCGTTATGGCACCACCCATATATATAGGTTGGCGTACGAAAATCGATCCGGCAAAAATGTTGTGGGTATCGGTATGAAGGGCATCCACAAGCTTTTGGCCAAGGGTATTGCCCACCCCCGCGGCATATTGCGAAATAGGACCGTTGGCAAACTGCTGTATGATTCCGCCGGCTTTCTGAGCCTCTTCGGCCGTGATGGTGCCCTTGCTTACCAATTCTTGCAATTGATTGTTAATGCCAGTGGACACGTCTCCGGTAATTTTGCTCACTCCATTGGTGCCCATGTTGCTTAGCGCGCTTTTCTGGTCTTTGCTCAGCAGGCTTATCTCACGACTGAAATAACTGTATCCAGCCACCGCATCTACCTTGGGAAGGTATTGCGTGCGTGCCGACTTCTTGGCATACCCCGTCATCTCCTTGTTGACCCGAGCCACTTGCAGCTGTTTGTTGTTCCTTAGCGCAAGGGCACGGCAACTGTCGAGCGTGAGAGTCCGTTGTGCCAAGGCAGCCGAGTAACAGCCTGAACTGCAAAAGAGAATAAGGGCTATCTTTAGCTTGTTCATATATTTCTTCAACTCTATGACTATCTTTTACTGCATTAATAATTTGGCGAGTGCTTCAAGTTAATCAAACGAGAAGCTTCGACTGCCTATCATGTTGCCGTCGGCGAAGATGCTTACGTTGAACGTGCCGCCCTCAAGAGTCTGGTCTATGTCGAGGTAGATGCTCATCGGGGTCTCCTTGCCATTGTATTCCACAGAGCGTTTTGCCGAGCATGTAAGCGAGCGGTTCTCATAGTTGAAGTTTCCCGCGCTTCCGAGCAACGCTCCCGTTGGTGTCGTTACCCTGACATATACGGTCTTCATGCCGCTTTGGGCTGTCACGTTGCGTGCGATGGTAAAGTTCACCAAGAACTTCTTTGCCTTCTTCAGCTTGTCGGTGCTTTTGCCACGCTTGTTGAGAGCGGTCATCTGTATGCCTGTGGCATCGAGCTGGGCAGCGATTGCCACCTTCTCAGAAAGCGATGCCTTCTCCGTGCTCAAGCCTTCTATCTGCTTGTTTGCTTCGGCATATTGTCCACGAATGCGATTATTCTCGGCGGTGAGATGCTCGTTGGCACGGTTAAGCGAGTCGATTTGTATGACGTAGCTCCTGAGTACAGCGCGAACCGTGGCAAGCTCCTTTTTCAAGCGGGCAATCTCGCGAGCGTCGTTGCTCTTCGTGCTGCGCAACTCGGCTAGCAATCTCTGGGTCTTTTCCTGTTCAGCGGTGAGCTGCTTGACGATGGAGTCGTTGTTGATCTGCGTCTTCATCTCGCTGTACTGGTTGGCAAACTGCTGATACTCGTTTTCCATCTCTTTCTTGTCGAGCGCGGCAAGTTGCTCCATTTCAGCGTTTTCGGCGCGTTGTTTATTCAGGTTGTAATAAAGCGCTCCGATACCACCCAAAAGGATGATGATGACAATAATCAATGGTATAAGAACCTTCTTGTTCATTTTTTATGTCTTGTTTTTTATATCTTTATAATTCTCTAATATGTTGCAAAAGTAGTGAATAATAGCTTAATGGCAAAGTATTGCCACTCCCAAATTATTATTATTTTATAATTTAACTACTTTTGGGAACAAAAAGAGCAATGTTTTTGATAATAATTCGTAATTTTGGCATGTCTTGAAAACATTAAATGAAGTATGATGAAAAAATATATATTGTGTTTGTTGGCCATGTTTAGCCAATTGTCGTTTGCCACGCCTATCGATTCGCTCGTGGTAAAGACTGATTCTTCCGACGTTCGCCATCAGGTGCTTATAAAGACCTCGATGGGTGACATCACCGTGGAACTTTACAATGAGACTCCGCGTCATCGGGACAATTTCCTTCGACTGGCGCGCGAGGGTTACTTTGACGGCAACTTGTGGCATCGTGTTATCTCTGATTTCATGATCCAGACTGGCGATTCCACCACGCGCCATGCCGCTCCCGGGGTTGAGGTGGGCGAATACACGCCCGATTGGACCTTGCCGGCTGAAATCAATTTCCCAAAATATTTCCACAAGCGTGGAGCCCTGGGCGCGGCGCGCGAGGGTGACGCGGAGAACCCCAAGCGTGAGTCATCGTCATCGCAGTTTTACATTGTTTGGGGATTCCCGTATGGACCTAAAGGCATGGCAAAGTTTCAGGCCAGGCTCGACTCCACAACGAATGGTGCCGTGAAATTCCCTCCCGAGATGTGTGATTATTATTGGTCGCACGGCGGCACGCCATGGCTTGATGGTCAGTACACAGTCTTTGGCGAGGTGGTGAAGGGTCTGTCGGTTGTTGGCGACATCGACGCCGTGGCTACCGACGAGCACGATCGACCTCTAAAGGACGTGCGCATTACTAGAATGATAATAATAAAATAATGTAGGCAATGGTCTGGCGTAGCGCTATCCAAAGGCTTCTGCTGCTCGTCGCGGCGATTGTTGCCACGTCTGCCGCAAGCGCGACTGTATGGTCTGCCGACAACATACCGATGGTGCATCTCCAAGATCGCAATCGCTATGTTTGCGACCCCGACAATATCATCAGCCCTGCCGACCTCGACTCGGCTGACGTGTGCTTGAAGCGCCTCCACAAGGAGTGTGGCATACAGGCGGTGTTCATTGTGGTGGGCAACGTGAAAAACGCCGACTGCTTTCGCATGGCAGAGGACGTTGGCAACAAGTATGGCGTTGGCGACAAGAAGACGCGCCGCGGACTGGTTATTGTCATTGCCGTCAACGACCGCAAATATTTCATAGCCCCAGGCAAGGGACTTGAGGGCGACCTCACCGACGTTGAATGTGACGACATTGCCCGGGAGTGCATTGTGAAAAACATGAAAGTCAACGATGTTGACAGGGCTGTGTTGTATACTGCAAGGGCGTTGTACGGAAAGTTCAAGACGGGCGAGCTTGTGACTGGCGATGATGACGCGGACGATGGCGACGAGTCTATGTTGTTGGTACTTATAGTACTCATCTTGTGTTTTGCGCACCCGATTTACCTCTTGGTGCTTTATGTGCTTGAGAAGTTAGGGCTGCGAAAGCCGAAACCAAAGAAACGCCGGCGTCGTGACAACGACGATTGGTTTCCGCCTTTCTTCCTTGGCGGCGGAGGCGGTGGCTGGAGTTCTTCTGGCGGTGGCGGTTTCAGCGGCGGAAGCTTTGGTGGCGGCAGTTTTGGCGGCGGAGGTTCCGGCGGTGGATGGTAAGTTGTCCGCGTAAATATCTGTATAAAGATTTAACTTGAAGAATTCAAACAATAAAGAATTATAGATTATGAAGATGAAAAAGAGTAATTTAATATTATTGGTCGTTGCCGCAGCCATCGTGCTTGCCTGTTTCGGTTGTTGTGGCGCATACAATGGCATGGTTGACAAGCAAGAGACTGCCACTACTGCCTTGGCTGACGTGCAGGCCACTTATCAGCGTCGTGCCGACCTCATCCCGAACCTCGCCAAAACGGTGCAGGCTTATGCCAAGCACGAGAAGGGAACCTTTGAGGCTGTCACCAAGGCGCGCGCCTCGGTGGGACAAATAAAGCTTGATGCCAACAACCTCACTGCGGAGAAGTTGAAGCAGTTTGAGGCTGCACAGGGCGAATTGACGAATGCCCTTGGCAAGTTGATGGTCGTGGCTGAGCGTTATCCTGAGCTCAAGGCCAACGAGAATTTCCACAGTCTGCAAATACAGTTGGAAGGCACGGAAAACCGCATCAACGAGGCACGGCAGCAATACAACGCAGCGGTTCAAGATTACAACCAAACAGTGCGCCGTTTCCCCAACGTCATTTTTGCCGGAATGTTCGGCTTCGACAGAATGGAGAAGTTTGAGGCCGCAGCCGGAGCGGAAAAAGCACCTACTCTCAATTTCGACGAGTAGATTCTTCCGATTCCGCCGGGCTGGCCAGTCTGGTTATCACAACGACTCGCGATCGGCGGCATTAACCTCAAGGATAGCCGCCGCCATTGAGTCGGCACACTGCACGATGCAGCAGAGCGGGTATTCTTGCCTTGCCGTGTCGTAGCATCGTTCGTCTTCGTATGAGTTCATGTTGAGCCCGAAGGCACCCATGTGCCATCTTATGGCGAGCATCTCATCGTCGTGGAGGTCAAGGCCGCTGAGCAGAAGCATCACCACCGACTTCTCGCCATGTCCCATCGGGAAGTCTTTGTAACTGATGTTGTAGCCCTCGGCTTCCTCCCATTGCCCAAGCTTGTTCTTGTGCTTCTTTATGGTCTTCTTGTATATGTCGGTCTTGCACACGTCGTGGAGCAAAGTGGCTATGATGACGCTCTCGCGCTTCACCTCGCCTGCCGATGCCGCGTCGATGGTTTTCAGTCCCTCGTATATCATCAGTCCAGCCTTGCAAGTGTTGAGACTATGCTGGCAGAGTCCGCCTTCCACGTTGAGGTGGTGACCTGCCGATGCGGGAGCCTCGAAGAATCCACCCTTCTCAAGATCCTCGAGTACATAGTCCATACCCTCGCGATTCGTGGAACGCAAGAGGCTCTCAAATTCTTCCTTGTTCTTTTCCTTGTCTATTACCATTTCTATTTTCGTTTTCTTGTTATTTCGTAAGTAGTGTGCAAAATTAATAAAAATGTGAAACAGAAGGAAAAAATCAATGGCTAATTCATTGCCATATCAGTGAAAATATGTACCTTTGCACCGAATTTGAGTCCGTGGAGGCTAAAACAAGTGGCGACACGTTTAAGTCGTCCGCCTTGCGGAGAAAACCGTTTATAAATAACAAAATGTACGCAATCGTAGAGATTAACGGTCAGCAGTTCAAGGCAGAGGCAGGCAAAAAGCTTTTTGTCAATCACATCAAGGATGTTGAAGCCGGCAATACTGTTGAGTTCGACCGTGTGCTGCTCGTCGACAACGACGGTGCCGTAACAGTCGGTGCGCCTACAGTGGAAGGTGCAAAGGTTGTCGTTGAGGTGGTTAACCCACTCGTAAAGGGCGACAAGGTAGTGGTGTTCAAGATGAAACGCCGTAAGGATTACCGTGTGAAGAATGGTCATCGCACCCACTTCACTGAGGTAGAAGTAAAATCAGTTAACGCTTAAAACAGGAGGTAAAACAAGATGGCTCACAAAAAAGGTCAGACCAGTTCCCGTAACGGTCGTGAATCAGCAGCTCAGCGTTTAGGTGTTAAGATTTGGGGTGGCCAGAAGATTGTTGCCGGCAACATCATTGTTCGCCAGCGTGGCAACAAGCACTTCCCAGGCGAGAATGTGGCACAGGGCAAGGACGATACTTTGTATGCCTTGACCGACGGTGTGGTTTATTTCCACAAGGGTGCCCGTGACAAGAGCACGGTATCTGTGCTCAGCCCTGAGGCTTACGCAGCTAAGACGAAAAAGGCTGACGCTTAACGTTAATAAGTCGTTAAGATAAAATTCAAAACTTATTCCAAACAAACATAGAAGCCTGTTCCCAAAGGGAGCAGGCTTCACTCGTTTATATGCTTTTATAACGCTATGCGCTTTGAGGCTTGGAAATGTCGCCCCACGACAAGATGGGGTGGGGCGAAGGTAGTGCTTATTCCTCTTCGGGGATGATGAGCTTGTAGCCCTGGCCGTGGATGTTGATAATCTCGACCTGGTCGTCGTCCTTGAGGTGCTTGCGCAGCTTGGTAATATAAACGTCCATTGAACGGGCGTTGAAATAGTTGTCGTCAATCCAGATGGTGCGCAGGGCATCGTTGCGCTTCAGAATCTCGTTGGCGTGAGAGCAAAGCAGGGAAAGCAGCTCGTTCTCCTTTGTCGTAAGCTTTGTCTGCTTGGTGCCGATGGTGAGCAGCTGCTTCTGCGTGTCGAATATGTATTTGCCAATCTTGTACTTGGTGCTCTCGCGGTTCTTCTTGCCTTTCACGCGGCGAAGTATGGCCTCTACGCGCTTCACGAGTTCCTCCATAGAGAAAGGCTTGGTGATGTAGTCGTCGGCACCCTTGTCGAAGCCTTCCAGCACGTCTTCCTTCTGTACGCGGGCCGTGAGGAAGATGATTGGCACCTGTGTGTTGATTTGGCGAATCTCACCAGCCAACGTGAAGCCGTCCTTCTTTGGCATCATCACGTCGAGGACGCAGATGTCGTATTTGTCTTTCTGAAACTCGCGGAATCCAACCTCACCATCGGGGCAGAGCACTGCGTCGTAACCTTTGGCGATGAGATATTCGCACAACAATGTTCCGAGGTTCTCGTCGTCCTCGCAAAGCAGGATCTTTGTTTTGTCTTCCATAGTATTTTCTGTTTTAATGTTATTGTTCTGTTTATAATGAAATGTTATTATGTCTGTTAAGTTTGTAAACGACTCTCCTGTCAATCCTCGTCGCGAATCACGGGCAGCTTGATGGTGAATGTAGAGCCTTTGCCGTATTCGCTGTCTACCTTTATTTCTCCATCGTGCAAGTCGACCACCTTCTTCACATAGGCGAGGCCGAGGCCGAAGCCCTTGACATCGTGCACGTTGCCCGTGCCAACGCGATAGAACTTCTCGAAGATCTTTTTCAAGTCGTCTTTCTTTATGCCCTTGCCAGTGTCGTGAACCGAGAGGTATAGCCATTTGTCATCGTTCCATGTCTTGAGAAAGACGTCGACGGGCTCGTCGGTTTTGCGATATTTCACGGCGTTGTCCATGAGGTTGAATATCACGTTTTGGAAGTTCACTTCGTCCACGTAGATTTCTGAATCCACAGCCCCGATGTCCACGTTTATCTTGCCGCCCGTGTGTTCCACGCGCAATGAGAAGCTATTGGCTATCGACTCCACAATCTCGTTGAGATCAAGGTGCTTTTTCTTGAACGACGACTTCTTGCGGTCGAACATCGACATTTGCAACACCTTCTCCACAAGGAAGCGGAGACGCTTTGTTTCATCGGTGATGACACCCACCAAGTGTTTCCTCATCTTCTCGCTCTTCGTCACGGTGTCGTCGTTGAGCATCTGCGTGGCGAGCGATATGCTGGCTATTGGAGTCTTCAGCTCATGGGTCATGTTGTTCACGAAATCGTTTTTCATCTCGCTGTATCGCTTCTGCCTGAACACTATCGCGAGGGTGATGATGAATGTCACGAGAAGTATAAGCGTGAAGCACACGCTGGGTATCATGAACCTGATGCTTGAGAAGATGTAGCTGTTGATGTCGGGGAAGTGAACCCTTACCACGCCCATCTTCGAGCTGGGATCGTTGCGGAAGAGCACTTGCGTGTATGTGAACTCCGAGCCTTCCTCGCTGTAGTCGGGGCAGCGGTATACCTCTCGCCCGTCTTGTGTCGTCACGGTGAAGTGGTAATGGATGTTCACTCCGTTGTTTAGTAGCTCAGCCTTTATGTCTTGGTCAAGAATCTTGAAGTTGACACGCTCTTTCAACGGCTTGTCAGAAGCGGAGTAGAGCATGTTCATCACCACCTCGTCTACAAGTGCCTTTTGGTAGACATACCTGTTTTTCACGATCTCTTGCAGCGAACGACTTGCGGCATTATTTGAGTTCTTGTCATTTATCAAGATCATGGCTTTCGGGGTATTTACCGGGTTGTCAGCTTTCATCTTCATACGGAACGTGAGATAGTTGGAGCCGCGGAAGGTTGATGCCGACTGACGCGACAGCGAGTCGCCATTGCCGGTTTGCGTATTGGATGAGCCTTTGTCTTGCTTTTTCTTCTCAGCCTCTCTGACATCCTTCTCCAGATACCTTAACGTCTCATTCAACTCAAGGTTGCGTGAGGCTTGATAGAGGGCTCGGTTCACGCTTTCATCAAACTGCTCCTTCTTCATGTTTGCCATCTCGCGCATATACGTGAGCTGCAATGTGAGCAGTATTATGAATGACAGGCCCATGATGACCGCTATAGTCCATATCGTCTTCTTTTTCATGCCGCAAAGATAGTGATTAACTTAATTGCTTAACATTTTAGTGTTAACAAAATGATTGTGATTTCAATATATTAACACAAAATTTTCAAAAGCGTCATATTATAACATAAAACAAGCAATAGAAGAGTATCTTGCAACCGTCAAAATTTGCGTCGTAAGGGCTCATGGCTTCTCGCAAAAATCTCACGCTAAGCAATGGGGTTGCCTTCGCACTGTAAAGCCGTCGTCATTTCAGTGCAAAGCCATTGCCTTTACGTTACTATGTCGATGCCATTCCAGTGCTAAGCCATTGCGGTTATGAAATAAAAAAAACTCGAAGCTCATTTCTGTGGGCTTCGAGTTATATTATTAGTTCTTCTTTTTATTTTGGTCGTAGGTTGACCATTTTGTCAACGAGGGAAAATTATTCTTCGTCTTTTTGCTCTGCCTCGTGAGCGGTTATGAGCTTGTTCTGGATGTCGTTAGGCACGAGCTCGTAGCTTGCGAACTTGGCGTTGAACGATGCCCTGCCACCCGTGAGCGAGCTGAGAGCCACGCTATAGTTGGACAGCTCCTTCAAAGGAATCTTCGCGCTGAGTTTTTGGTAACCTGCCTCAGCGTCCATGCCCATGATGATGGCGCGCCTGCCTTGCAAGTCGCTCATCACGTCGCCCATGTAGTCTGCCGGAACATAAACCTCAAGGTCGTAGATAGGCTCAAGAATCTTCGGGCCAGCCGTCTTGAACGCCTCAGAGAAGGCGTGGCGTGCCGCCAAGGTGAACGAAAGCTCATTGGAGTCTACCGGGTGCATCTTGCCGTCGTAAACCACAACGCGCACGTCGCGAGCGTAACTGCCGGTCAGTGGCCCACGCTCCATGCAGTCCATCACGCCCTTGAGGATGGCAGGCATGAACCTGAGGTCGATGGCACCGCCCACAACAGAGTTGATAAACTGCAACTTGCCGCCCCATGGCAGGTCTTTCTCCTCCTTCGACTTGATGTTCATCTTGAACTCCTGGCCGTTGAACTTATAGCTCACCGGGTCGGGCATGCCTTCGGCGTAAGGCTCGACAATGAGAGCCACCTCGCCAAACTGTCCTGCGCCACCGCTCTGCTTCTTGTGGCGATAGCTTGCCTGTGCCTTCTTGGTGATAGTCTCGCGGTATGGCACGCGTGGCTCCTCGTATTCAACCTGCAGCTTCTCGTTGTTCTCCAAGCGCCATTTCAGCACACGCAGGTGGAATTCGCCCTGTCCGTGCACGATGGTTTGGCGAAGTTCCTTGCTCTGCTCCACCACCCACGTGGGATCCTCTTGCCTCATCTTCAGCAATGCTGCCATCACCTTCTCCATGTCTTGTGGATTCTTTGCCTTGATGGCGCGTGAGTATTTCGGGCGTGGGAACTTCACGAAGTCGAACTTCACGTTGTCGAGGTCCTTGCCGTCGAGGGTGTTTCCTGTCTTCACGTCTTTCAGTTTCACGGTGCAGCCAATGTCGCCAGCCTCCATCTCGTCCACGGGTATGCGGTTGCTACCAGCGCAAGCGTAGATCTGGCCGAGGCGTTCCTTAGAGCCACGGTCGGCGTTGGTGAGGTCGTCGCCAGCCTTTACCTTGCCGCTCATCACCTTGAAATAGCTCACCTCGCCAATGTGTGGCTCCATGCTCGTCTTGAAGAAATAGAGACTCTCGGGAGCGGTTGAGTCGGCAGGCACCTCATTGCCACGCGTGTCGCGGTAGGCAGGCATGTCGCTTACGAATGGCACCACGTTGCCGAGGAATTCCATCAGGCGCTGCACGCCCATGTCCTTGTGGGCGTCGACACAGAAAATGGGGAACATGTCGCGGTTTATCAATCCCTTGCGGATACCCAAGCGCAGCTCGTCTTCGCTGAGCGAGTTCTCGTCCTCGAAGAATTTCTCCATCAGCGTATCGTCGTTCTCGGCAGCGGCCTCAACCAACGTGCGGTGCAGCTCTTCAGCCTTCTCCATCTCTTCGGCTGGAATGGGCTCGCGCTTTGGCTCACCGCCATCGGCCCCCCACGAGAGCTTTTTCATGATGAGCACGTCGATGAGGCTGTGGAAGTTAGGTCCTGTCTCAAGCGGATATTGAATCTGCACGCATTTGTTTCCGTAGATCTCCTGCATCTGCGTGATGAGATTGTCGAAGTCGCACTTGTCAGAGTCCAACTGGTTGATGAGGAAGATGACAGGCTTCTTCAGCTTCTCGGTGTAGCGGAAGTTGTTTTGCGTGCCCACCTCAGGGCCATACTGGCCATTGATGAGAATCAAGGCCTGGTCGGTGACGTTGAGAGCCGTGATGGCGCCTCCCACGAAGTCGTCGGATCCAGGGCAGTCGATAATATTGAGCTTCTTTTTGTTCCATTCGGCATGGAAGACCGTTGGGAACACTGAATAGCCAAGGTTAAGCTCCACGGGCATGAAGTCGGAGACGGTGTTTTTAGTCTCTATGGTACCACGACGTTTGATGACTCCAGCCTCATACAACATACTTTCGGCAAGCGTGGTCTTGCCGCTACCTTTGGCGCCAATGAGCGCGATGTTCTTAATTTCGTTGGTTTGATAAACTCGCATATCAAAAGTGTTTTAAAGTTAGTCTTAGTCCCTTATATGGGTTTATTTTTTAAACCTATGATAAAGTTAGGAAAAAAAACGACAAGTTCAAAGAAAAAGGGCGGGAATGTGCTATATTTTAAAAGAAATTAGTAATTTCGTGTTCAATTAGAGAAAAATATACATAGTATTGAACAATATGTCTTCCTCCGCGGGTCTTTACGTCCACATTCCTTTTTGCGCGTCGCGATGTATCTATTGTGGTTTCTATTCCACCACGTCGCTGTCGCTGCGTCAGCGTTATGTCGACGCGCTTTGCCGTGAGATGCGGATGTTGCCATTCAAGCCGAGAGTCTCAACCATATATCTCGGGGGCGGCACTCCAAGTCAGTTGACCCACGAAGAACTTTGTCAGTTGTTCTCATATATATATAATGTGTACGATGTCTCTCCCGATGCCGAGGTCACCATGGAATGCAACCCCGACGACATCGGTGAAGGCATGTTCAAGGACCTTCCCGTGAACAGGGTGAGCATGGGCGCGCAGACGTTCTCCGATGAGCGCTTGCGTTTCTTGCGGCGGCGACACACGTCGAAACAAGTTGATAAAGCGGTTGACATGCTTCGCAAGGACGGCATCGACAACATCAGCATTGACTTGATGTTCGGTTTCCCCGGCGAGACGCTTGACGACTGGAACCACGACGTGGCACATGCCATATCGCTCAACCCCGAACATATTTCCACCTATGGGTTGATGTTTGAGGAGGGTACTCCGCTTTATCGTATGCTGGAGGAAGGTAAGGTGAGGGAGATAGACGAGGAATTAAGCCTAAGGATGTATTCGGGGCTTGTAGACAGCCTTGAAGCCGCAGGCTATGAACATTATGAGATAAGCAACTTCGCAAGGCTTGACTGTGGCGCTGCGAACAAATGGCGCAGCAGGCACAACTCAAGCTATTGGCATGACATTCCATATATAGGTTTAGGGGCAGGGGCGCATTCATATTATGAGATGACGCGCCATTGGAATCCTGACAATATAATAATGTATATGGATGCCATTGAAAAAGGCGGTTTGCCTTATGAGGAAGAGAAAATAGACAGTGACACCCATTATGATGACATAATAACTACCGCGTTGCGAACCCGTGAGGGCATCTGTCTCGACAAACTCGACAACGGTCATAGGGATTTCCTACTCGACAACGCGAAACAGTATGTGGATCGTGGCCTTTTGGCACTTGAGGATGGGCACCTTCACCTGACACGAGAGGGCATTAACGTCAGCAATCGCATAATGAGCGACTTGATGGACGTGTGAAGATGAAATGACAACAACTATAACAGAATAATAAAACAACAAGACTATGACACATGGACATGAAGTGCTCCACATGATGGAGGGAAACAGTTACACTACAAAGCAGCAACTCGTAGACGCGATCATTGAGCGTTTCGGTGCGGAAGAACAGTTTTGCACATGCTCTGTTCAGGGTTTGACCGCGGCGGAATTGGTCGATTTCTTTGAAGCCCGCGGAAAGTTTATGCCGGCAACGGGCGGAGATGATTTCACGGTGGACCTCACTAAGGTTTGTCATCACTAAGGACGGACAAGAACAGTTGGCAACCTATGTGGTGGTCCTTTTCGCCACAAGGTGCCAGCTATGCAAAATGACGAGCCGGGCGGGTTTGCCGGATGTCAAACTGCCGCCATGTTGTAGTAATACAACACGGGGGTCAGCATCAGCGCGATTACTATAAGAATAATCACTATAAGCACTAAAATCGTTAAACCGCACACGAGTGTAGCGCATGCTATTGACTTGATCCACGACATGTTGTAGATGCCACGGTATGCCCAGGCAATATAGAACAAATGAATGATGTCGAGATTGTCTATGAAACTGAAAAAGGCATACAGGTAAACAAATATCACATAATGTTCCATTATTGTGAGCCGCCGTCCGTAAAAATCCCGCTTTCGGAATACCAGATAGGATATCGAACCGAGTATAGGGAACAGGGCGAAGAGGGTAAGCGACACGTCGCTCGTCAGCTTTTCCTTTGCCACCCTCAATGCTGCCGCCACGCGTCGGTGCCCGTCCATACTGCGTGCCGCCTTCCAGCGGTGTTGGGCTTCGCGGATGCCACTGTCCTTCTCGGCATCTTTCATGATTTCCTCAGACACGACCTTGCTTATCAGACTAACGACGGTTTCGTCTTCCTTTTTCGCGCCTCCGTGAATTATCGGCCCAAAGATGCTGTTGCACAAGGCAACAATCGAAATGGCTATCAGAAAGGTGCTTACCGGGTTTTGATAGAGCACTCGGTGACCCCTGAAATAGTCGCGTATCATGTAGCCCGGGCGTAACGCGAGGTTAATAATCGTTCTGAGGAAATTGCTCGACAGCTGCGGATACGCCTCGCGGAAAGTCTTAAGGAAATGCGGCTTGCCTTTTCCCGCGTCCCTGTGTTGTCCACATCTTGGGCAGTAGTTGCCTACGAATTCATGTCCGCAATGACTGCAATTAGCCACTTCGCATGACACTGGCGATGTGGGTGTACCTCGTTCCACGAACACCTGCAAGCGACGCCAACTGCGGTGAATGTAGTCAGCTGCCTTTTTTGCCATGCTTATGATTTGTTTCATTGAGTGCCTTGATATATTATCTCTTATCAGGATCATTGCCTTTCATGCCTTTTTCCTTGTAAACATTGTAGAAATAGGCTTTGATGTCGGCATCAATGTCAACGATGTTTCTCTTGCCCGTTACATAAGGCTTGATATAAACCGTGACGACAAAGCACGCCATGCCAATGACGAGAGCCACGACAAACCTTAGCAACTCATTCTTGATAAAGTCGGTATTGGCGAAGCCTATGATGACAATGACAGGCAAGGCAAACAGCAGCCAGTCGCCTGCGGTGTTCATCTTGCCGTTGTTCTCTCGTTCCTCCTTGAGGGCTCGTGGCGCTTGCTTAATGAGATCAGCCTTGTGCTTCTCCCAATATGCCTCAAAGTCGCGGGGATATGAGTGTTCTGTCATGGCTCTATTCTTGAATGTTGACATTGAAAGCAGACCACAGCTTGTCTTGGGGCAATGGAGAAACCACGTGGATGGTTTCTTTCGATACTGGGTGCGTAAACTCCACCTCATGCGAGAGCAGGGATATGCTGCCGTCAGGATTTGAGCGTCGCGCGCCATATTTCAAGTCGCCCTTTATGGGACAGCCCATTGCCGCCAACTGGCAACGTATCTGGTGGTGACGGCCTGTCATCAGTCGTACTTCCAAGAGGTGGTAGTTGTCGCTGCTTGCTATCACGCGGTAGTGGAGTATGGCTTTCTTTGCTCCGGGAACCTCGTGGTCGTAGGCATAGCTCTTGTTCTGCTTCTCGTTGCGCGTCAGCCAATTGGTCAACGTGCCTTCCTGCTGAGGTGGCATATTGTGGGTTATCGCCCAATATGTCTTGTGAACATCGCCCTTGCGAAACATGTCGTTTAGGCGCGACAGGGCTTTCGACGTGCGTGCGAAAACCACCAGGCCTGACACAGGACGATCAAGGCGATGCACCACCCCGAGGAAAACATTCCCCGGCTTGTGATACTTCGCCTTGATATAGTCTTTCACCGTCTCGGAGAGCGGCTTGTCGCCGGTCTTGTCGCCCTGCACGATTTCGCCACTCTCTTTATAGATGATGATAATATGGTTGTCTTCGTAAATCGACTTCATTACATATTCATACCGCCATCAACCTGGATTACCTGGCCAGAGATGTAGCTTGAAAGGTCTGAAGCGAGATAGAGTGCCGTGTTAGCGATGTCGTCAACCGTTCCGGCGCGGCGCAATGGAATGTTCTTGATCCAAGCCTTGCGTATGTCTTCTGGCAGCGACTGTGTCATGGCCGTGTCGATGAAGCCTGGTGCGATGGCGTTTGCGCGGATGCCCTTTGCGCCCATCTCTTGGCCAATGCTCTTGGCGAGGGCGATGAGACCAGCCTTTGAGGCTGCGTAGTTGCTCTGACCGGCGTTGCCGTGGACACCAACGACACTCGACATGTTGATGATGGAACCACCGCGCTGACGCATCATCACAGGCACGCAAGCGTGGATGAAGTTGAACGCTGACTTGAGGTTAACGTTGATCACGGCATCCCATTGCTGCTCGGTCATGCGAAGCATCAAGCCGTCTTTTGTTATTCCGGCGTTGTTCACGAGAATGTCGACTGATCCAAATTCTTCCTTGGCCTTTGCCACGACCTCAGCAGTCTGTGCGAAGTCGGCAGCGTTGCTGGCAAATCCCTTTGCCTTCACGCCAAGGGCCTGGATGTCGCGCTCGGTTTGGAGGCCGCCATGCTCCTCGTCAATAAACAAGTCGGTGAAAGCGATGTTTGCGCCTTCCTGGGCAAACTTAAGGGCGATGGCCTTGCCAATGCCGCGTGCGGCTCCTGTTACGAGAGCTGTCTTTCCTGTTAATAATCCCATAGTAAAATATGTGTTTCTTTATTGTTACTTTAGAAATGTACCGTGATCTGACCATGGTCAGAAACACACCACTCTTGTTCTATTATTTACTATTATAGTCTAAACTTGATGCAAAATTACATTATTTAAGTGAGCCTAGCAAGAAAAAGAATGGAATATTACTCAAATAGGTTTTTTGATCGGGCATTGCGCTCGTCCTCTTCTATGGATCGCTTGAAGCAATCGCGGCAGAGAGGCTCATATTCCTCTTTCTCGCCAAGCATGACTTGGGCGTTGTTTTTGACGAGGCGATGGCTGGCGTAAGCCAAGGAGCCACACTTGACACAGATGGCGTGGACTTTTGTCACCTCGTCGGCAATGGACAGGAGTTTCGGCATGGGGCCGAATGGCTTCCCGAGATAATCCATGTCGAGACCTGCCACAATGACACGCATGCCATTGTAAGCCAGCTGGTTGCAAACATTTATGATGCCATCATCGAAGAATTGTGCTTCATCTATGCCAATAACGTCGAAGCCTTGCGCCGCTTTCAATATGTCACTGGAGTCTGTTACAGGGGTTGAGCCTATTGAGTTATGGTCATGGCTCACCACTTTCTCCTCGGAATATCGCGTGTCAACGGAAGGCTTGAAAATCATGACTTGCTGACGGGCAATACGCGCGCGTTTCAGCCTACGGATTAGTTCCTCGGTCTTGCCCGAGAACATGGATCCGCAAACCACCTCTATTCTGCCGGGGCGGTGGATTTCCCCCACGAGATTGTCAATCATGAATGCAAAGGTAAACAATATAATTTGAAGGAGCCTCTTAAAAATTGCAAAGATTTTGTCAAAACCTTGTCATATTGAAAAATATTACCTACATTTGTTGCGATTATGGGCACATTATACATCGTTCCGACACCAGTGGGCAATATGGAGGATATCTCGCTCCGCGCCCTTCGCATTCTCAAAGAGGCAGACCTCGTGCTTGCCGAGGATACCCGCACCTCAGGTATCCTGTTGAAGCATTATGACATAAAAAACCGCCTTGTGGCTCACCATAAGTTCAATGAGCATGGTACCACTGCGGGCATCATAGAAAAACTGAAGGCAGGAATGACGATAGCCCAAATCAGCGACGCTGGAACCCCTGGCATCAGCGATCCTGGCTTTTTCCTCGCGCGTGAGGCTGCGAGAGAAGGCATCGACGTGGTGACGTTGCCTGGAGCCACCGCTTGCATACCTGCCATAGTGTCTTCCGGTCTTCCGTGCGACCGCTTTTGCTTCGAGGGTTTCTTGCCCCAAAAGAAAGGTCGCCAAACCCATTTGGAAAGCCTTAAAGACGAGACGCGTACAATGGTTTTTTACGAGTCACCTTATCGTACGTTGAAAACCTTGAAGCAGTTTGGCGAGACGTTTGGCGGAGACCGTCAAGTTAGCGTGGCGCGCGAGATAAGCAAAATCCACGAGGAACATGTCAGGGGCACGCTTGATGAGGTCATTGCGCATTTTGAAGAGGTTGAACCAAAAGGTGAAATTGTGATTGTGCTAGCAGGGAAAGAAAAGGTAAAGCCGGAGAAGAAAAACAAACGACACGACATGGAAACGGAGGATTTGCCATGATAAAACATTTGTCATATATCTTTTTTGTCCTTGCGGTGCTTTTTAGCGGTTGCAAGGAAAACAAGGCTCCCGTGGTGAATAAACCTACAGTGGCCAAGGACGACTCATTGCAACAGGTCATCTCGCAGCGTGAAACGCAAATAAACAACATGATGGCCACGATGAACGAGATACAAGAGGGCTTCAACGAGATAAGCGATGTCGAGAACCGGCTCAACTTGATACAGGCTGACGAACGTGCTGACAAATCCAGCGAAATAAAAGAAAACATAAAGTTCATAGCCGACCGAATGCAGCAAAACAGGGAACTTATAAAAAAGCTGCAGGGACAGTTGCGCGATAGCGATTTTAAGAGCCATGAATTAAAGAAAGTAGTTGCCAACATGTTGCGTCAGCTTGACGAGAAAGACCGTCAATTGCAACAACTTAGGGCTGAGCTTGATGCCAAGAACATTCATATTGCCGAGCTTGATGAGACCATCAGCAACCTAAACGACAACATGACTGAACTCAAGAGCGAGAGTGATGAGAAGTCGCAAATAATAAACAACCAGGAAACCCAGTTGAATACCGCTTGGTATGTCTTCGGCACGAGGTCGGAGCTAAAAGACCAACGCATTCTTGTGGGCGACAAGGTGTTGCAGCAAAACTTCAACAAGAACTACTTCACGAAGATAGACATTCGCGTGACCAAGGAGATAAAGCTTTACTCGAAGTCGGCAAGATTGTTGACCTCGCATCCCATGGGAAGTTATGAGCTTACTCGCGACAACAACAAAATGTACATATTGGTTATCACCAATCCTCAACTCTTCTGGAGCACGAGTAAATATCTCGTAGCCGTGGTAAAGTAAGTAGTTATCGACGCCTTGACGCAAAAAACGATTGCATCAATTCCTTGCACTCTCTTTCCAGCACTCCACTCGTGACTTTAGCCTTGGGATGCAACGCCCGAGGCGCGAATACGGAGTAGCCCCTCTTCTCGTCGGCAGCTCCGTAGACAATGCGGCTCATCTGTGACCATCCCAATGCTCCGGCACACATCACGCAAGGCTCAACAGTGACATACAACGTACAACCAGAGAGGTATTTACCACCGAGAAGGCTTGCGGCAGATGTGATGGCGAGCATCTCCGCGTGAGCTGTCACATCGTGCAGTGTTTCCGTCTGATTATGAGCGCGCGCGATGACCTTGCCGCCAGCCACTATGACAGCCCCCACAGGAATCTCGCCTTCCTCATAAGCAGCCTTGGCCTCAGCTACGGCAAGACGCATGAAATATTCATCACGATTTGTTCGCTCTTCTTGCATAATTCCATTTTTGTTTCCACAAAGTTAGCCTTTCTCTTTGAATTATAAAAGAAAAAAGCTATTTTTGCAAAATAATATTGCGCGTAATGGCAGAACATAACGACTTCGGGAAATGGGGCGAGGATTATGCGGCTGAATATCTTCAAAAGAAAGGCTACATAATCATGGAGCGCGACTGGACTTTTGGCCGAAGCAAGCGTGACATAGACATCATTTGCAAGACTTCCGACATGACCACTGTGGTTTTTGTGGAAGTAAAGGCCCGTGGCAACGACGACGTGGCGAGCCCCGAGGATGCGGTCGACGTAAAGAAGATGCGTCACTTGATGGTAGCGGCCGACGAATATGTCAAGTCGCACGACATAAGTGAGGAGCTACGCTTTGACATTGTGACAATCGTCGGGAAAAGAAACAGTAAAAATATAATACTAAACCATATTGAAGATGCGTTCAATCCTCTCCTTATTTGACAGGAAAAAGAAGAATCGACCCAAGGTCAATTATATAAATGTGGAGGAGACCGATTCCACAAGCACTTATCTAAGAAACCATCTTTCAGAGGTTGAAGGGAACGGCTTGGGTTTGACGGTCGTTTCCACGGCGTTCCAAACCTCAGGAAGAGGACAGGGAAATAACAGTTGGGAGAGTGAGCGAGACAAGAACTTGCTCTTTTCCATACTGTGTCATCCTGTTTGGGTGCCATTACGCTCCCAATTCCTTATATCCGAAGCGATTGCGATAGCCTTGCACGAAGTTCTCTCCAATTATACCAGCGACATTATGATAAAATGGCCGAATGACATATATTGGAAAGACAAGAAAATAAGCGGTACTATCATTGAGAATTACTTGTCGCAGAACCATATCCGAGATTGTATCATTGGTACTGGAATAAATGTGAACCAAAAAGAGTTTCACAGTGACGCTCCAAACCCTGTGTCGCTAGTCCAAATTTTGGGTAATGAGGTTGACAAAGATGCGCTGCTTAAAAAAGTGGTAGATGCTTTTTCCTTGTACCTTAACGACTTGCGCAATGGCGACTACAACAAAATCGTGAGCCTGTATACGTCACATCTATACCGTGGCCATGGCTTTTTCAAGTATCGTGACCAAGATGGCGAGTTTTTTGCGGCATTGGTAGAGGTGGAAGACGATGGCCATTTAATTTTGAGAGACAAGGATGGCAGAATACGAAGTTACGGCTTCAAGGAAGTGGAGTTCGTGGTTTAACTTAATAGGCATTATATAACTATAAAATAAAGACAGATGGCACGATTTAAGAGAATTCTGCTCAAGCTCTCAGGCGAGAGCTTGATGGGGAAGCAAGGATTTGGCATTGACCCTCAGCGACTTGCTGACTATGCTGCCCAGATTAAGGAAATTCATGGTATGGGCGTGGAGATAGGAATCGTCATTGGTGGTGGCAATATCTTCCGTGGGCTCAGTGGCTCACAAAAGGGTTTCGACCGCGTGAAAGGTGACCAAATGGGAATGTGCGCCACGGTTATAAACTCTTTGGCGCTTAGTTCTGCCTTGGGAGCCATTGGTGTGAAAAACAAGGTTATGACCGCCATTAGGATGGAGCCGATAGGAGAGTTCTACAACAAGTGGAAAGCCATAGAGGCACTTGAGGCAGGATACATATGCATTTTCTCGGCTGGAACCGGCAGTCCTTATTTCACGACAGACACAGGCTCTTCGCTTCGTGGTATTGAGATAGAGGCTGACGTGATGCTGAAAGGCACACGTGTGGATGGTGTTTACACGGCTGACCCTGAGAAAGATCCCACTGCGATGAAATTCAAGGAGATTTCTTACCATGACGTGCTTGAACGTGGATTGAAAGTCATGGACCTCACCGCCATATGTATGTGCCAAGACAACCAACTGCCCATATATGTATTTAATATGGACATTGTTGGCAATCTCAAAAAGGTGATTGAAGGTGAGGAGATAGGAACACTTGTAAAGCCATAAGACCTTAAAAGGCCTTATGGCTTTACAAGATACCAAAATACGCTGATTGCATCGCCAAAGGTTTACCCTCTGTTTCTAAGCGCACTTAGAAGTTCGGAGTTTTCTGCAGGTGAACCAATGGTGATGCGAAGGCAATCTTTACACATCTTTACTCGTGTGCGATTCCTGACGATGATGCCTTTCTCAACAAGATAGTCGTATATGGCTTGGGCATCTGTCATACGCGCGAGAAAGAAATTCGCGTCAGTCGGGAAGACCTCGATGCACTCGGGAAGCTCCTTGAAGGCTTGCACCATGTGCTTTCGTTCCAACAGGATGATATTGACCCATTTCTCAACCATCTCCACATTGTCAAGCTCTTCCAAGGCTTGCTTTTGTGAAAGCAGGTTGACGTTGTAAGGGTACTTCACCTTATTGAAAAGATCTATTATCTCTTTGCTCGCAAATGCCATGCCTAAACGAATTGCCGCGCAACCCCAAGCCTTGCTCATGGTGTTGAGGACGATGATGTTAGGAAACTCGGCTATTCGTTTTCGGAATGAAGGCAATGTGGAGAAATCACTGTAAGCCTCATCAACGACAACGATACCCTCAAACCGTCTGATAACTTTCTCGACCTCGCTAACTTCAAAGCTGTTTCCAGTGGGATTGTTGGGAGAGCAAAGCCACACCACCTTGGTATGCTTGTCGCAAGCCGCCAAAAGTTTATCGGCGTTCAACCGGTAGCCATCGTTGAGCAACACGGGGTTATAGGTCACGTCGTTGATGTCGGCACACACCTTGTACATTCCGTATGTTGGCTCAATGGCAACAACATTGTCCACTTGCGGCCGGCAAAAGACTCTGTAAACCAAATCAATGGCTTCGTCAGAACCATTGCCAAGGAAAATACACTCTGGCTTAACTTGCTTATACTTAGAGAGCTTATCCTTGAGATCCATCTGTAATGGGTCAGGATAACGGTTGAGTGGAGAATTATAAGGATTCTCATTGGCATCGAGAAACACGTGTGCCTCATGTCCGCTATATTCATTGCGTGCGGAACTGTATGGGGCGAGTTTCCAGATGTTTGGCCTTACTAAGTCGTGAAGTTGTTTCATGTCTATTTGTTTTTCATTTTGAGACTCTCCATCCGGAGTCTCATGGCGTTGGCGTGCGCCTCCAATTGCTCATTCTCTGCCATGCAAACTACAGCCTTCCCTATGCTGCGGATACCATCCTCATTGAGGTGTTGGAAAGTCACCTTGCGGTTGTAACTGTCAAGGTTCACGCCGTTGTAGGCAAGTGCGTATTGATGGGTAGGAAGTGTATGGTTTGTGCCGCTGGCATAGTCGCCTGCGCTCTCACATGCCCATTGTCCGAGGAACACGCTGCCGGCGTTGATCACCTTATCGGCAAGTTGTTCATATTGAGTCGTGGCAATGATTAGATGTTCTGGGGCGTAAAGATTGCATAGATCCATTGCCTCATCACTGTCATGTACAAGAACCAACTGGGAGTTTTCCAATGTCTTTGCGGCTAGCTCACGGCGTGGAAGAGGCTGTAGTTGCTTCCCTATCTCGTCTTGCACATCATTGAGAAGTTTCTCGGAAGTGGTAATCAATATGACCTGCGAGTCAATTCCATGCTCAGCTTGTGAAAGAAGATCCGCCGCGACATACACAGGATTGCTTGTCTCGTCGGCGTAAACGCACACTTCGCTTGGTCCTGCCGGCATGTCAATAGCCACATCGTGGAGGCTCACTTGCTGCTTGGCAGCCATTACAAACTGGTTGCCAGGACCAAATATCTTGTAGACCTTTGGCACCGTCTCGGTGCCATAAGCCATTGCGCCAATAGCCTGAACACCACCTGCCTTATAAATTTTGTTGACACCCGCTATCTTTGCCGCGGCAAGAATTGCTGGGTTCACTTTGCCTTCCTTGTTTGGGGGCGTACAAAGCACGATTTCTTTGCATCCAGCAATCTTGGCTGGCGTGGCGAGCATGAGTACCGTGGAAAAGAGTGGGGCGGTGCCGCCTGGGATATACAGTCCAACCTTTTCAATGGCAATGCTCTTCTGCCAACAAGTTACACCCTTGCAGGTCTCAATGTGTTGGCCCTCTCCAAATTGCTGTGCCTCATGAAAGACGGCAATATTATGGTGCGCCTGTTCAAGGGAGTCTTTCAAGTCATCCGATATAGACTCAAAAGCCTCGTCGATCTCTTCTTCGGTAACTCTTAGGGTCGACAGTTTCGCATGGTCAAACTTCTCCTCATACTTTTTTACAGCCTCGTCACCATTAACTTTTATGTCTTCAAGCACGCTTGCCACCGTGGCGTTGAGCTTAGACAAGTCCATGTGGGGACGTTCGACTATTGAGCTCCAGTCTGACTTTGCAGGATACTTTATAATGTTCATTTTTAAAGAATCATTTTTTCTATTGGCGTCACCAAGATGCCTTGTGCGCCAAGTTCCTTTAGTTTATTTATAATCTCCCAAAAACGCTTTTCGTCGAGCACGGTGTGTATGGCACACCAGTTGGGGTCTGAGAGCGGGATTATGGTAGGGCTCTTTATTCCAGGCAAGACCGCCGCAATATCGTCAATCTTGTCTTTTGGAGCGTTCATCATGACATATTTCTTGTCTTGTGCAGACCTTACGGCCTTGAAACGGAAGAGCATCTCGTTGAGAATATCATGTTTCTCCTCGTCCATGTTAAGGTTGCCGATGAGTAAAGCCTCACTCCTAATGACTACTTCCACCTCTTTGAGGTTATTGTGAACCAGCGTAGAACCGCTGCTTACGATGTCGAAGATGGCGTCTGCCAAACCAATGCCTGGGCTTATTTCCACAGAGCCCGTTATGACATGGATGTCGGCATGAATATTATTCTTGTTAAGGAAACGCTTGAGAATGCCTGGATAACTTGTGGCGATTTTCTTTCCGTTGAACCATTCAAGTCCCTCATAATTTGCGTTCTTTGGAATTGCCAAAGACAAACGGCACTTAGAGAAGCCAAGACGGTCGATAATCTGTGCCTTTTCGTGTCGTTCCTCATATTCGTTCTCGCCTACGATACCAATGTCAGCGACACCGCTGGCAACACTTTGTGGGATATCGTCGTCACGCAGGAAGAGCACCTCCAAAGGGAAATTGGTGCTCTGCACGAGCAAGGTGCGCTTGCTTGGACTTACTTTGATGTCCGCTTCCGCGAGGAGATTCATGCAGTCCTCGTAAAGGCGGCCTTTTGACTGAATGGCAATTCTTAACATGTTTCTATGTGTTTGTGTCTTTATTCTCTCTGATTAATAATATTCATTGCAAAAGTAGCTTAATTTTCTTATATCTCCAATAAAGTTCGTAATTTTGTACATAATAAGTCTATGAGGTTTCATATTAATTACATAATTTTCCTTTTATCTTTGTTTTTCTTGGTTTCTTGCCAAGAAAAAAAACATGTCGAGATGACTCCTTGGGGAACGCCGCTTGAGGGCGATACAATTCCACAAGGCGGAAAGTTCGGCCTTAACGATATTGTGAACAATGGCGAGATGATTGTCGCCACATTGTCTGGACCTGAGACTTATTACGACTACCATGGCCACGGCATGGGATTGCAATATCTTCTCTGCCAGAAGTTTGCCGACAAGTTAGGCGTGTCGCTGCGTGTGGATCTTTGTAAGGACACTGCCGAGGTTGTTCGCAAGATAAAGAGCGGCGACGTTGACATTGTGGCTCTGCAGTTGCCCGACTCCGTGAAAGGCGTTAACTATACCAATGTGAAAGTTGACTCGCTAAAGCATGGTTGGGCGGTGAACTCTGACAATGCGGATCTTGCCAAAAGCATCGATGCCTGGTTTAGGAAAGACTTGGTGGCAAAAACACGTAAGGAGGAGTCGTTTTGGCTTTCAACGGCAAGCGTTCGCCGGCACGTGTTCTCTCCAATGCTCAATCGCTCCAAAGGCATAATCTCTAGATATGACAAATATTTCATGATGTATGCCCCCCTTGCGCGTATTGACTGGAGGCTGATGGCCGCACAGTGTTACCAGGAGTCAACCTTTGATCCTAACGCCCGGTCGTGGGCAGGAGCCTGCGGTCTGATGCAGATTATGCCTGGCACAGCCGACCATTTGGGAATCCCACGGTCGTCGTTGTTTAATCCGGAGGAGAATATTGCCGCGGCTGCCAAATACATGCTTGAATTGGGAGGCCATTTTGCTGACGTGCCAGCCTCTGAACGCATTTGGTTCCAACTCGCAAGCTATAATGGCGGATCCAAGCACGTGCGCGACGCAATGGCGTTGGCAAGGAAAAACGGTCGCGATCATCACCGTTGGGGTGACGTCTCCGAATTCGTGTTAAAGCTCTCCCAACCACAATATTACAATGACCCGGTCGTGCGCTATGGTTATATGCGAGGTACGGAAACCGTAGACTACGTAAGTCGCATTCGTGACCGTTGGGCACAATACCGTGGAGCTGCCGGTGGTGGAAGCATAGGCGGATTTGTAACCTCGCCACAAAGGGCCACCCGTGGCAACCGATGGCATTTGTAAAGGTCTGGCTATCCCCATTTTTAGGTATTTTGCGACAAGGGAAAATAAAAGTTCACAAGACGGTTTAAAATATCCTATAATTTAATACTTTTGCAAAGCAAATCCATTATGATATGAAGAACCAGAAAGTATACGAGCAAACCGACAAGCTCATTAATATAATTAGTGACAACTACTCGGTGTTACAAAGTTTAGGAGCTTTCGGTATAAACCTTGGCTTTGGTGACAAGACCGTGGAAGAAGTGTGCAATGACGAGAAGGTGGACACTTACACCTTTCTGGCTATCGTCAACTTTACCGTGAATGGTTATAAGATTTTTGAGGACGCTGCAAACATCTCTGTGCCCACTCTCATTCATTATCTTAAAGCAAGCCACGACTATTTTCTTGGTTATCAGTTGCCTACGATTAGAAAGAAACTTGAGGGAGCTCTCGATCAAGAGAACAGTCTTGCAAAGTTGATACTCAAGATTTATGACGAATATGATCACACCACTCGTAATCATATGCAGTATGAGGAAAAGACAGTCTTTCCTTATGTTGAGGCCCTTGAGCGACATGAGCAGCCCTCGGGTTATGACGTGCAGACTTACTCAAAGCACCATTCTGCCACAGACCGCAAGCTAAACGAGCTAAAGAACATTATCATAAAATACTTGCCGTCTGATGGCTTGCACAACCACCAACTCACCGCAACTCTCTACGACATATACAACTGTGAGCAATGGCTGAAACAGCATGCCGCTGTAGAGGAGCACATCTTCATTCCTGCCGTTCGCTTATTGGAGCAAAAGTCAAGACAGAGCGAGGTGAGCATGAAAATTCAAAACATCATTGGCAAGGCTAAGGCTTCCGACGAGGCTCTCAGCGACCGTGAGAGAGAAGTCATCATTGCTCTCGTTCAAGGCATGACAAACAAGGAGATTGCCGATCACCTGTTCATCTCCACCAACACCGTCATTACTCATCGCCGCAACATAGCCAAAAAGTTGCAGATCCACTCGCCGGCTGGTCTTACCATTTACGCCATAGTCAATAACCTTGTTGATATCAGCAGCGTGAAACTTTAAACACACGAAACCTTTTTTAGGTAAATATTTTGAGGACGGCATCTTCGCACACAAAAGCGTGCGAAGATGCCGTCCTCAATTTGTATGGATGCCAGTAAATGAAT
>CAVKWN010000034.1:4697-30440 GCA_963660075.1 Lachnospiraceae bacterium | reverse complement strand
GTATTGCAAAAATTGAAGATGGACATTTCAATTTGTTCTTTGAACCTGGTATAATGATGAATATACCATATGCCAATGTACTCGTTACACTATTAGACAACAGAGGTTCAACAGTTGGTTATAAAAAAGTCAGCACTAATAAAGGTAGATGGTATGCATTTGATTATAAAATCGGATTAAGTTTTACTTACGACCAATTTGGATGTTCAATAGGGTATATACATTCGAACCTTGACATTTTTGGTATGCGCCGCAACATGATTTTTGATGGCAAACGCTTTGACGAATACTATCCTAAAAGAAAGAATCAGCATGGTTGTTTTATCTCGCTCTACTATATTTTTTAGCAAATAATAGAACATGGAGTTGAAACTCTTCACAGCATGATTTTCCGCGTTCGTAGTCCTTTTTTCCCATTTCGAGAACAATGACGTTACTGCAACTATAAAATAATTATACCTTTGCTTCGTAAATCTTAAAGTAGATTCAAAAAAATGAAGCACTTGTTTATTATTTTATTTGGTGCATTGTTATTTTGCCTGACAACCGCCAAGGGACAAAGTAAGTTCCATTTTGATATTGACTATCATTACAATTTGGGGTTATGCGAAAAGATGATGGGGCTAACGCTCAAACGCGATCAATATAAGATGGGAGGAAACTCCTTACAATTCACCACACGCTATGACATAACCCCAAAATGGTCTGCCGGAATGGGGTTTGGGCTTAGCGCGTACACCAACCTCGACTATAACACGCTGCCCGTCTACACTACGGTAAGGTATAAAGCCATTGAGAAAGTGCCCGACCTTTATCTTTTCACCGATTTAGGATACGCACTAAAGGTTGGTGACTTCACAAAAGGGTTCACGGGCAATATCGGAATAGGCTACACACACATGTTCAAGAGACACTTTGGCTTGAATCTCCAGATAGCGTATAACCTGAAGAGGTTTAATGATATTCCAACCTACATCTATAATACCAGCACACAAGAGACTCGTTATTGCAACACTAACAACACCCGCCATTCCTTATCGTTTGGCATTGGCATAACGTTGTAGCCAATTGTCGCGCGACATGCTTCACAATATACAGACATCGTGCACGACATGTTTTTGCAGGGTGCGGCCACGGGGCCGCACCCTGCCATTTATCCCAATCTATCCACACCTCTTAACAAATTTCCACCATTGTTTTTCCATGATCGGGAAATCGTTTTTTTCAATATTTCGGCAATTTAGTATCAAATTGACATTTTAACACTTATATTTTATCTTTTCTGCTGATTTATTTGAAGGTTTAAGAAAAAAAACATAACTTTGCGGAAAGATAAAGAACAGCAACATTTGTTTAACGGCCAATGGAGATTTACGACAGGTTTTCAGGACAAGCCTTGCAGGGCTTGCATCGCTTTAGGGCTGTCATGTTCAGTCCCACATTTTAAGACTATCCCTACGGTGGGATAATCTGTTTTTTCCTTGTCAAGGAAGAGCGCGTTTTCTCTTGGCGGCAAGGACAGTGGCTTTATTATATATTGTCTTCTCGTAGAGAGAAGCATATATAAACCTATCCAACACAAAACTTTTAGAAGATTTATATATGAGAATGAAGGTTTTATTAGCTTCCCTGTTGCTTGCCGCATCAGGGCAAGTGATGGCACAATCTTCCGGACAAATTGGAGGACAAGTCATCGACGAGAACGGAGACCCAGTGATTGGTGCCCAAGTGAAGGTAAAAGGAGCTAAGTCGGGCACCGTGACCGATGCCAACGGTAACTTCTCACTGCCAGATGCCAAGCGTGGCGACATCATCGTCATCAACTACCTAGGAATGGACTCACGCACCATGAAGGCGGCTCCTGGCATGAAGGTAAGCATGCAATCGCAAGACCAGCAACTCGACGAGGTGCTCGTCGTGGCATTCGGACAGCAGAAGAAATCGTCGTTCACAGGATCGGCCGGCGTGGTGAAGAGCGACGTCCTCGACAAGAAGCAGGTGACCAACGTGTTCAGCGGTCTGCAAGGCGAGATAGCCGGTGTACAGATGGCCCAGTCGTCGGGTTCGCCCAACGCCACACCTTCGTTTGCCATTCGCGGCTTCGGCTCTATCAACGCAGGCACCTCGCCACTCATCATCGTGGACGGATCACCATATGAGGGCGGATGGAACAACCTGAACCCCAACGACGTAGAGAACGTGACCGTGCTGAAAGACGCTGCCAGCAACGCCCTCTACGGAGCCCGCGGCGCCAACGGCGTTATCCTCGTGACAACAAAGAAAGGCAAAGCCGACAAGCCAACAATCTCGGTTGACATGAAGTGGGGCGCAAGCAGCAAAGCATCGGTAGACTACGACCGCATCACCGACCCAGCACAATACTACGAGACTTACTACACCGCACTTTACAATTATAATGTACGCGACAAGGGTCTGTCGGCCTACGACGCCCACGTGGCCGCCAACAACACCATAGGCAGCACCGGCGACAAGGGCGGATTGGGCTACATCGTCTACACCGTGCCCGAGGGCGAATATCTCATCGGTGCCAACGGCAGGCTGAACCCCAACGCCACGCTTGGCCGACGCGTATACAACAACGGGAAATACTACACCCTGTTGCCCGACAACTGGGAAGACGAGGCTTTCCGCACATCGCTGCGCCAGGAATATGACTTGAGCATAAGCGGCGGCAGCGACAAGCTCACCTACTACGGCTCAATGGGATACCTGAAGCAAGACGGTATTGTTTACAATTCCGACTTCGACCGCCTCTCTACACGCTTCAAGGCCGACTACCAGGCCAGCAAGTGGCTGAAGGTGGGCGCTGACGCTTCATACACACGCTCGGGCGTGAACGACGTGTCGACAGGCAGCCAGACCGTGTTTGACATCGCTACCAACTACGGCCCCGTGTATCCCGTTTACCTGCGCGACGGCGAAGGCAATATCATGACCGACAGCAACGGCAAGATGTACGACTACGGCGACGGCACCGTAGGTTCGCAGCGCCCGACACAGCTCGACCCTGCCCGCAACTTCCTGCAGGCCGACAAGCTCAACACCAACCACACCGACATGGATATCTTCTCGATGAGCGGATACGTGGACATCACCCCGATTGAGGGACTGAAGATAACCCTCAACGGTTCGGTGCTCGACAACGAGAGCAAGGCCACCTACACCATCCAGCCGTTCTACGGCAACACCGCCACCACCTATCCCGGCGGCTATGTGGGCAAGACCAACAATAGCACCTATACAGTCAACACGCAGCAGCTCGTGAACTATACCCATACCTTCGGCCAGATGCACAACCTCACGGCCATGGTTGGACACGAATACTACAAATACAAATACTCATACCTGAGCGGCGACAAGCAGAACATGTTCTCTTATTTCGGCTCGCAGGAGCTTGACGGTGCCGTGACCGAAATCTCGGCAAGCGGCAACACCACCAACTACAACACAGAGGGCTACTTCAGCCGCGTGATGTACGACTACGACGGACGCTACTTCGCGTCAGCCTCCTATCGCCGCGATGCCTCGTCGCGCTTCCATCCCGACCACCGCTGGGGCAACTTCTACTCTGTCGGCGGAGCGTGGATCATCTCCAAGGAATCGTGGTTCAAGTCGTCTTGGATAGACATGCTCAAGCTCAAGGCTTCGTGGGGTCAGCAGGGCAACGACGCCATCGGCGACTTCCGCTACACCGACACCTACTATCTGAGCAACTTCAACGGGCAGGTGAGCTTCGTGCTCAACACCGTGGGCAACCCCAATATCACATGGGAGACCAACAGCAACTTCAACGTAGGCCTGGAGTTTGAGCTCCTCAAGCGCCGCATCACCGGTAGCGTGGAATACTTCAGCCGCAAGACCACCGACATGCTTACCTTCGTGAGCGTACCCATGTCGGGCGGATACTCAGGTTCATACGCCAACGTGGGCGACATGATGAACCGTGGTGTTGAGCTTGACTTGCACTTCAACCCCATCCGCACCAAAGACTGGAACTGGATGATAAACCTCAATGCCACCCATTTCAAGAACAAGGTGACCATGCTCGACGACGAGAACAAGGGCAACACCCTCGACGGACACCAGGGTTACGTCAGCGGCAACTACTTCGTGGGTGAGGGCCTGCCTTTGCACACCTTCCGCCTGAAGCGCTACGCCGGCGTGTCTGCCGACGGCCAATCGATGTGGTATGTGCGCGACGATGCCACGGGCGAGCTCAGCACCACCACCGACTCAAGCAAGGGATCTTATTTCAACTGCGGCACCTCAGACCCCGATGTCTACGGTGGTTTCAGCACCACGCTGAGCTACAAGGGATTCGACCTCTCGGTGACATTCAACTATAGCTTGGGCGGCAAGGCTCTCGACTATGGCTACCAGGCCTTGATGAAGAACCCATCTACAGGCGTCACCGGCTTCGCCATTCACAAAGACCAGCTCAAGGCATGGAGCGAGACAAATACCGACAGCAACATTCCTCGCTTCCAATACGCCACGAAGGACAACGACACAAGCTCGAACGCCACGTCAGACCGATTCCTCACCAACGCCTCTACGCTCACGCTGCAAAACGTGAACTTTGGCTACTCTCTGCCCAACAACCTCGTGCATCGCTTGCATCTCACCAAGCTGCGCTTGTATGTGTCGGGTCAGAACCTGTGCTACTTCAGTCACCGCAAGGGCTTCGACCCACGCAGCAGTTTCTGGGGCAGCGCGACAGCCACCGACTATGCCCAGGAGCGCACCATCACCGGAGGCATATCAGTGCAGTTCTAATCGATTGGAATAAATATAAGGCACAGACGGCTTATAAACTCCACAAGCCCCTTCAAGCCTTGTAAACAAAGAAAAAACAAAACGACACATCACTATGAAAACAAATATCCGACATATCATCACGGCTGCCGGCGCCGCACTCGCCATGTGCTCGATGAGCAGTTGTATAGAAGAGGTGACACCCACCGACCTTGCCACGCCCGACGTGATCAACTCGTCGAGCACATCGCTGACATACCTGTGCAACAGCCTGCCGGCGTTCCTCACCACATGGGACACCTATGGCACCAGCGGCAACACGCAAGACTGGGGCTACCCCTGCCAAATATACATGCGTGAAGTGTTTGGCGAAGACTTCCCCGCAAGCGACAACGGCTACAACTATTGGTCGTACTACGAAGACGGTTCGAGCCTGCGCTACGCCTATTATTACCCATACTATTATTATTACTCGTTCATCAAGAACGCCAACAACGTGATAAGCACCGCACGCGGAAACGAGTCGAGCGAGGCAAAGCCTTACCTTGGCCAAGGCCTTGGCTACCGCGCCATGCTCTATCTTGACATGGCCCGACTCTACGAATACCGCAAGACGGGCGTGACGAGCCTCGACAATGAAGCCGAGAAGTTGGGCTCATACGGCATCACCGTGCCAATCGTGACCGAGAACACTTCGGCCACTGACCTCACCAACAATCCTTGCGCACCCTTCACCACCATGTACCGCTTCATCATGCACGACCTCGACGAGGCCGAGACATGCCTGCAAGGCTACGTGCGCACCAACAAGGCGTTCATGGACCGCAGCGTGATCTACGGCCTCAAGGCCCGCCTGTGGCTCACCATCGCCAGCCGTGTTGACCAAAGCGCCGACGACTTGCAGAAGCTGAAAGACGCCGATGCCAACACCGACGGCTATGGCACCTTGGGCATCACCGACGCCAACTACTGCTACGCCAAAGCTGCCGAGTATGCACAGAGGGCCATGAGCGGCTACTCTCCAATGACCCAAGACGAGTGGACCAACGTGTCGACGGGATTCAACACCGCCAACGACTCGTGGATATTGGGCACGCTAGTCAACAGCAAGGAGCAGATAAACACCAACTACTGGAACACCTTCCTGGGCTGGATGGCATCTGAACCCGAGTGGGGCATGTGCACCACCAAGTACAACGGTTTCCGCTGCATAGGCAAACGCCTCTACGACAAGATTGGAGCAGGCGACTGGCGACGCAACAGCTGGGTGAACCCCAACGACGTAATCACCGCCGACGAGGTGAAGGCAAACACCTCGAAGACCATTCCTTCGAAATACAAGACGCAGATAACCAAGATCTCGACCTGGAGCAAGTTGCCCGCCTACGCTAACCTGAAGTTCCGCCCCGGCAGCGGCGAGCTCAACACGCTCGAAACAGGCTTGATAGCCTCCATGCCCCTGATGCGCTACGAAGAGATGATGTTCGACTACATCGAAGCCATTGCCCACACACAGGGCGTGGCCACTGCAGCACAAAAGTTGCAGACATGGGTGAATACCTACCGCTATACCGACAAGTCGTACAAGTGCTCTTCATCGGATATGGAATCGTTCATCACTGACCTCATGGTGCAGCGCCGCATAGAGCTGTGGGGTGAGGGTCTCGTGTTCTTCGACTACAAGCGACTCAACCTGCCCGTGCGCCGCAGCTATACTGGAAGCAACTACGCTTCGAACCTGCAGCTCAACTCATACAACAACAGCGTGGCTCCATGGATGAACTACATGATACCTGAGACCGAGAAGGACATGAACCCCGCAGTGGTCATAGGCCCCAACTGCTCGGGAGCTATCTCGGTCGAATAATCCAAGCCTCAAGTTTATATCCACTCACATTATTTATATAAAACAGATATAACAATGAAAGCAACATATCATTATATATGCGCACTGCTCCTTGCATCGGTCGCCATGGTGCTGGGATCGTGCAGCGAAGAAGACACCTACTTGCGCGCCCCGCAGGTGGCCGAAGGAGTGATAAGGGCCTACTTCCCCGCATCCAACTCGTCAGACGTGATAATCTCGCCACAAGAATATGCAGAACAGCCAGCCGACACGGTGAAGGTGTATCGCCACAACGCCAGCGGACAGGTTACCGTTCCCGTAATCGTCGACTACGCCGACTCGGTGTTCCAATTCCCCACCTCGGTGACTTTTGCCGACGGCGACACCGTGACAAACATGGTGGTGAGCCGGAACAACCTGCAGATGTACAAGGAATACAAATACTCCGTACACTTGGACGAATCGTATACCAACCCCTATCTGAAAGAGGATGAGGGCTCATACAAGTTCAACTACAAGGTGATGGTCTCACAGTGGGAGAAGGTGATAGAGGGGGCTTACTTCTTGTTCTCTAACAGCGAGGTGCCCACAACCTACTCGGACATCTACCACTTGGAGGGAGTGAACCAGTTCTACATCGAGAACTTCCTTGGCTCTGGCATCAACCTCAAGTTCAAGATCATTCCCGCAGGCGAAGACGGCACCTACTCGGCCGACAACTTCGACCCGAACAACATAAGCACTTGGAAGGGTGTCATCGTGCCTCTGAGCAACTACTACATGGATTACGACTCCGACTACGACTACTACTACTGGTGGCTGCTCGACGACACTGGCGACTACGCATCATGGGACATCGAGGGGCATGAGCACGGCGGAGTGAGCTACATCAACTTCCCCATCAACGAGAGCAGTGAGAGCTACTGCGGCATAGACATGAACGGTTCTACCACCGAGTCGGCAGGATGGTCGCAGTCTTACGTCTACTATTCAGACGGCGAGACATCAGGCTGGACTTACATGTATATCTACTTCGACAGCAGCGACATGCCCGCCGACGTGAGGGAAAAATACGGGAAGACAAAAGACTGATTCCGCCCGTCTTTATTTTCAAATTCACGACTTTTTCAAATAAAAAGAAAAACACAAGAATATGAAATTGATATCATCAATACATAAGGTCGCCGTGCTGCTCGTGGCAGCGCTTGTGGCCGTAGCCGCTACCTCGTGCAAGGATAACGACAACTTAGTCACCACACAGTTGGCCTCACCATCAGTCAATGCCGGCGACAAGAGCGTTAGCACGCTGGCCTTCAGCTGGACCAAGGTGGAAGGCGCATCGCAGTATGCCTACGAACTGGTAGACGCAAACGGCAACCACGTCACCGGCGGCGTGACCACCACCACGTCGATGGTCGCCACCGGACTCACCGCCAACACCGAATACACCCTCAAGGTGTGGGCCTACGGTCCATACGGCGGCGACAAGACCACCTCGCCAACCGTTGAGCTCAAGGCCACCACTAACGACTACATCCAACTGGCCACCATCCAGAGCATAGACGCAGGCTCGGGTGCCGACTTGGTCACCATTACATGGCCGGCGGTGGAACACGCCACAGCCTACATGTACTCGGTATACAACGAAGCCGACAGCCTTGTGGCCGAAGGCACCGTGGGCACCAACAGCTTCAGCGCGGCTCTCGACCTGGGCACCTACAAAGCCACACTCGTGGCCATAAGCTCAGACGAGAACTACAGCAACTCGGAACCCGTGACCTTTGAGTTCCAGCGCACCAAGGGCGAGAAGTGGCGCCGCACAGGCACACTCACCAGCGCCGTACTTGGCAAGTCATTTAAGGCCACTTTGGTTTGCTACGCCGACGGCACCTACGAGCTGCTCTCGCCCTACGGCGAAGACGGCTACAGCTTCGCGTTCAAGAAGAACAGCGACGCCACATTCACCATCACAAGCGTTGAGCCCGACGAATACAGCTATTACAACTTCTATGTGGCCAGCGACTACTACGCCAACATTTATACTTCCGCCTATGGCTCATATAGCTACTCTGAGTTCAAGGGCGACGAGACAGGCGGCAGCATGTGGTGGATGACATATCTCTACACCGCCAGCGGCACCAACCTTGGTTGGGGTTACGAGGAGTTCGACTGGGATGGCGAAGGCGATGAGCAGGTGGATCAGATTCCTGCCGGATGCAAGGAGTCGGTTGACCCGCTGATGACCACCACCTGGAGCCAGTGGTACCCCTACAACAACCAGTGCCCCACGCTGACCGACGGTTCGCACGCCGCAACTGGATGCATGGCCACAGCCATGGCGCAGATCATGAACTACTATAAGTATCCCTCAACCTACTCCGACGGCACGACTATCGACTGGGGCAACATGATCGACACCTACGAAAACGGAGACTTCACCGATGCACAGGCCACAGCCGTGGCAACCCTCATGAGCAAGGTGGGCACCGCCATCAGCATGACCTATGGCGCTTCCAGCACATGCTACGCCGAGAACGTGGAGTCTGGCATCCCAACGGCCTTCGGCTACAAGGTGAAATATTACGGCTACCGCGACTATCCCACCGACAAGGATGAGACCAAGTGGAAGGCCATCATCTTCAAGGAGCTGAGCGCAGGTCACCCCGTGCTCTACGGTGGCACCTCATACCTCAATGGCAACGACAACTACTTCTCCCACGCCTTCGTGATCGACGGCTACAAGAAGAACGGCATGGTGCACGTGAACTACGGTTTCGGTGGCGCAGGTGATGCTTGGGTGACCATTGACAAGATGCAGATGACAGGCATCAGCGGATGGAGCGATGAGAACTTCGACACCTATCAGACCCTCACCGTGATTCATCGCCCGCAAGATGGCGACATCGACTATGACCTGTAACCACATTCATCCAACATAAGCAATACTGAAATCCCCGCATGCAAAGCTGTGGCATGCGGGGATTTTTTGTGGCATCGAAACTATAAAAAAGCTTTAAACAAAGCTCGGCTAACCGAGGTTTACCTTTATTGTTGTTACCTTTGTGCATCATATATAGATAGGCATGGACAACTTAATAGAAGTCAGGAATGTCACAAAGCGGTTTGAGAGCCACATAGCGCTCAACGACGTGTCGCTGCAGGTTCGCCGTGGCAGAATATTTGGACTGCTCGGCCCCAACGGTGCCGGAAAGACAACACTGATAAGGATTCTCAACCGCATCACCGCCCCGGATAGCGGTAAGATTTTTTTTGACGGACGCCCCATGGAGCGAGCCGATGTTTACAAGATAGGCTATCTGCCCGAGGAGCGAGGCCTCTACCGCAAGATGAAAGTTGGCGAGCAAGCCGTTTATCTCGCTCGTCTGAAAGGCTTGAACAAGCAAGAGGCGGAGAGGAGGCTGAGCATCTGGTTCGACAAGTTTGGCATCATGCCCTGGTGGAACCGCAAGCTTGAAGAACTGTCGAAAGGCATGGCGCAGAAAATACAGTTCATCACGACCGTGCTACATGAGCCCGAACTTCTTATCTTCGACGAGCCTTTCTCAGGCTTCGACCCCGTGAACGCCGAACAGCTCAAGCAGGAGATTCTCAAGCTCAAGGGCCAAGGCCATACCATCATCTTCTCTACCCACAACATGTCGAGCGTGGAAGAGATCTGCGACGACATAGCCTTGATAAACCACGCAGAGGTGGTGATGCAGGGCGAGATGAGGAGTATAAAAGACAGTTTCCGCACAGGACTATACGAATTGCGGACCACCACTCCCCTGCCCGACCGCGATGGCCAACCTTACAAGATAACGGAGCACGACAACAACCACGGCATGGAGCGATACTTGCTCCAGGCCAACGAGGGAATAGGCTGCAACGAACTTGTGAGCACGCTTAGCGAGATGGTCGAGGTGAGGTATTTCGCCGAGCACGTGCCGTCCATGAACGACATTTTCCTGAAAGTGATCGGAAAGGAAACCAAGTGGAACGAAGAACAGACAGAAGGTAAGCAATGAACAAGATACTGATTATCATCCAGCGCGAGTTTCTAAAGCGCGTGAGAACAAAGAGCTTTATCCTCCTCACCATTACCATGCCGTTTGTAATGGCGGCACTCGTCATCGTGCCACTATGCTTGTCGATGATAGAAAACGACAAGCCGCAAAACGTGGCAGTGATAGACCCCACGGGAGTATATGTCAAGGCATTGCAAGAGTCCAAGCCGTTTGCCTTCACCACCCACACTGCCATAACCAAGGAGATGCGCTCGCAAGACTCCCCCTACGACGCTGTCGTTGCGATATCCGGCGACCTCGTGAAAAACAAGGGCAAGGTGACAATATACAGCCACAAGGAAGTTCCGGTAAACTTGCTCGATTACGTTCAGTCGAAGCTCAACGAGACGGTACAGAAGCAGAAGCTGCAGGCCATGGGAATAGCCAGCCTCGACAAGATAATAGACGACGTACAACGCAACGTGAAGATGAACACCGTGAAATGGAGCGAGGAAGGTGACGAACAAGCCTCCAGCACTTATGTGGCAATAATAGTGGGAGGCATATTCACGCTTCTCATCTATATCTTCGTCATAACCTACGGCAGCGTGGTCATGCACAGCGTGATAGAAGAGAAGACTAACCGCATAGTGGAACTCCTGGTGAGCAGCGTCAAGCCTTTCCAACTGATGATGGGCAAAATCATTGGCGTGATGCTCGTCGGCATAACGCAAATGGCGTTGTGGGGCGTGATGTTGTCGGTTATAATGACTGTTGCTTCGGTGGTCTTCGCCATTGAGCAAGATCCGTCAATGGCAGCCGGTCAGCCCATGGCCTCACCGATGGTTGCCATGAGCCAAGACACGCATGAAATTCTCGCAGCTATCGTGAACCTGCCTTATATGGAGATAAGCCTGATGTTCATCGTCATGTTCATTGGCGGCTACCTGCTCTATGCCAGCCTGTTTACCGCCACGGGAGCATGCATCAACGAGCAAGAAGATGCCAACCAGTTTGTTGTCCCCATAACGATGATTACCCTCTTTGGCCTCTATGCCGCCATGTACAGCATGGGCAACACCAATGGGCCTTTGGCGTTCTGGACATCGCTCTTTCCACTCACCTCGCCCATTGTGATGATGACTCGCTTGCCCTTTGGCGTACCATTGTGGCAAGAGATTCTGAGCGTCGTCTTGCTCTACGCCTCGGCATTGCTCATGATATGGGTCAGCGGCAAGATTTATCGTGTCGGCATACTCATGTATGGCAAGAAACCAAGCATAAAAGAGATAATAAAGTGGATGCGTTACAAATAAGTCTTTATCGCCCTTACAAGGCGACAAAGACCACGCATGCCTAAAATATTAAGCAACAACAGTTTCAAACTGCCAGCGAAGCGCATCGTTGGCAGTTTGATGTCTGCCACGTCGCCAGTGTAGATATAAGTCTGCAACTGGATGTCGAGCACGTGGCGGTAATATTCGCCTAATCCCTTTCGCGCGTTCAACCTCTTGCTCGACAAGATAGCGAGATGCGCGTCGAGCAAATCGCGATATTCGGCACCGCCTGCCCTGCAGGAAATGCCCATGGGGTTAACGGTGTAATGGTAAAGTCCCAACGAGGTTGTCGTGACCTTTCGCGCGTCTTTCAGAATGTTCCACAAGGTGGGCACGTCCTCAAACTTCTTGCCCTTTGGGAAACCAACGTGGTTGAACAGTTGCCGCTTGTATATCTTATTGCAAGCGTAGGTATGAGCATAGGCTTGACCGTCAAGCCAATAATCTACCATACTGGTGTATGTATGGTCGGGAAAAACAACACGCGAGACAGGCTCACGTCCACCATCGCGCACAAGAGAATATTCGATGATGTCGGCGTCGCAATTCTTCACCTTGTTGAGCAACGCCGGATAAGTGTCAGGCTCAAGAAAGTCGTCGGAATCGACAAACGTGATAAACTCTCCTTGCGCCAACCTGATGCCTACGTTGCGCGCCTCGGAAAGACCACGGTTTGGCTGATGAACAACAAGAATCCGCTGCGACTTGTATTCATCACAAATCACCGCGGATCCATCCGTAGAGCCATCGTCAACGATAATAATCTCCATGTCGTCAACGTTCTGCGCCACAACGCTGTCGACACACTTCCGAAGCGTGCCGACAACATTATATACAGGAATGACGACAGAAAGAATCATCTTGCTATATTAAAATTCTATGACAAGTGCCTCGCGCTGCGTCAATGGCACGTTCTTGGACAAGTTAACCGTCTTACCCGTTATGACATCCTTGGCGGTCGTGTTGTCCTTGATGACCTCTGCATAGCGAGCCACGTCGAGCACGTTGGCTGAGTGCTTGCCATTGAGAATGGTCATCACCGTCTTGCCACCATACTGTCGGGCTATGACATAAACGCCATTATAAGGTATGAACTGGGTCTGCGAACCCTTGCTTATGACGTCATTTCCTTGACGCCAATGCAACAGGTTGCTCAACCAAGTGAACATCTCGTTCTCCGCCTTGGTGCGTCCTTCGGCAGTGAAACAGTTGTGTTGGTCACCAGGGAAACCGCCAGGGAAATCCTTGCGCACGTAACCGTCGGTAACCTCCTTGGTGCCGTTCATGAGAACCTCAGTGCCATAATAGAGTTGCGGTATGCGGTTGATGGTGAGCAGCAATGCCAAGGCTTGCTTGAGCATTGTCGAGTCTTTGGTGTTGCCAAGGAAGCGATCGGTGTCGTGGTTCTCTATGAAAGCCAGCACAGAGGAAGGATTGGGATAGAGATAATCGTAGCACAACGAGTTGTAGATGCGGTTGAAACCGTTCCACCAAGCATCCGTCTCCTCGCGCTTTGCCAGGTTGAGCCTGTCGAAGAAGGCGAAGTCCATCACCGTTTTAAGGTAGCTGTTTACCTTGGAGAGCTTTGAATCCTTTTGCCAAGAAGCCGTGTACTGAGGCTCCGTTACCCATGTCTCGCCCACGGTGTTGAAGTTGGGATATTCGGTGTCTATGGTCTTCATCCATTGCGCCATTGCCTCACGGTCAGCATAAGGATAAGTGTCCATGCGTATGCCGTCGATGTCGGCTGTCTCTATCCACCACTCACTGTTTTGTATGAGATACTTTATCACGTGAGGGTTGCGCTGGTTAAGGTCGGGCATCGACTTCACGAACCATCCTTCGGTGGTCTCCGCCATGTCGACCTTCGAGGCGTAAGGATCAAGCACCGGCGTGAGCTTATAGCTGGTCTGAAGGCCATAGCCAGGGTTGTTGAACCAATCCTTCGACGGCATGTCGCGATTCCAGATATGATAGTCGGAACAATGGTTGAAAATCATGTCCATCACCACTTTCAGCCCTTGCTCGTGGCATTCGCGTATCAGGCTACAATACTCGTCGTTTGAGCCAAAGCGCGAGTCCACCTTGTAGTAGTCGGTCGTGGCATAGCCATGGTACGACGAGTTAACGCCCTCGTTGGGCCAGTCGTTCTCAAGGATGGGCGTGAACCACAGAGCCGTCACGCCAAGCTGCTTGAAATAGTCGAGATGCTGGCGTATGCCCTCAAGGTCGCCGCCATGTCGGAGCGAAGGCTGCGTACGGTCGCACAGCTGGTCGCGCATACCTTTCACCACGTCGTTTTTCGGATTGCCGTTGGCGAAACGGTCGGGCATGAGCAAATAGAGCACGTCGGCATTGGTGAAGCCCTTGCGGGCCTCACCTGACTTTTGACGCTCCTTGAGCTCATATTTAACCTTCTTCCCGTCGAGCCTCAACGTCATCTCGCCAGCCTTGGCGTCCTTGAGATTGAGATACACGAAGAGGTAGTTGGGGGAGTCGAGGCGTACCACGGAGTCGACCTTCGCCCCGGGATAGTCGGTGGTGACGTTGCGCACGTCGCGGATGCCTTTGCCGTAGAACATTATCTGGAGCGAAGGGTCTTTCATGCCCGCGAACCAATTGACGGGATCAACACGCAAGGCCTGGGCTGCGTTCATCATGGTCATGGTAAAAATGAATGAAAAAGTTAAGAACAGTCTTTTCATTATTGCTTTTGTTGTTTTTATCTGTTTGTGTGAGGCTTTGTCGTCAGCAAGAAGAATGCCAACGACTTGCCACGCCTATTTTTCCTTGATGGCGAACACGGCTACCGAGCCAAGCAAGATGCTCACACCCGCCACGACCATCATGCTGCTCTGGGCAGAGCCCACAAGTCCCAATATGACGCCTCCAATGGCAGCTGCCACAATCTGCGGAATGCAGATGGTGCCGTTGAACAAGCCTAAGTAAGCCCCCATGTGGCCATAGCCTTGAAGGGCGTTGGTGACAAAGGTGAACGGCATGGCGAGCATGGCTGCCCAAGCGCAACCGATGAGCAAGAAGGGTATGAAGAGAACATATTGGTCGTGGATGAAAGCGCACGACACGAAACCTATGCCTCCAAGGACAAGGCTGAGCGAATAAGCCATCTTGCGATTCTTGAACTTCGGCAAGACTACGGCCCAGACAACGGAGCCAATGGCCTGCACAGCGAAAAGTATTCCCACCCAGTTGCCTGCGGCTTGATAACCCTCGCTCGACACGTCGGTGGTGCCCCAACAGTTGGCGGCAACGGTGCCGTTGGTGTAAGTCCACATATACATGAACGAGAACCAGCAGAAGAATTGCACGAGACCCACTTTCCAGAATGTGGCAGGGGCGTTGCGCAGCAGCGTGAGCCAGTTGCTTGAGCCTTGCTCTTTTTCCTCTACCGACTGCAACGAGCCATTATATTCGTCGTATTGCTTTGGATTCCACTCCCTTACCTTCCACACGGTGTAAACGACGCAAAGGATAAGAATGGCAGCGCCCACATAGAAGCTATATATTACCGAGTCGGGTATGGTTCCCTTGGCTGCGGTGTTGGCAATGCCCAGTGCGGCGAAAACGAACGGGAAGACATAGCCCACCAATGAGCCTGCGTTGCACAAGAAGCTCTGGATGGAATAAGCCAAGCCTTTCTGCTTCTCGTTTACCATGTCGCCAACAAGCATCTTGAACGGTTGCATTGCCATGTTGATGCTGGTGTCGAGAAACATCAAGGCTATAAGGCCAAAGACCATCGCCGTGCTGACGGTCATGCCGAGAGAGCCGGAGTTTGGCAACAGGCACATCACGAGAACCGCAATGGCCGCGCCGACGAAGAGGTAGGGAATGCGACGGCCAAAGCGGCACCACGTCTTATCAGAACAAGTGCCCACGATGGGTTGCACGAGAATGCCCATCAGCGGCGGCAATATCCAGAAATAGCTAAGATCGTGAGGGTCAGCGCCAAGTGTCGCGAAGATACGCGAGATGTTGGCACTCTGAAGGGCGTAGGCAATCTGTACGCCAAAGAAGCCAAAGCTGAGGTTCCATAACCCTCCAAACGACATGTCTGGCTTCTCTTTCAACATTCGTGGGGTCTCTTTATTCAATTCACTACTCATCGTATCTAATAATTATCCGTGATTTCATATAAATCGTTAGCGTGTGGTACCTCTTATGACAAGGCGCGTCCTCACGATCCTCTTCTCTATCTTTTCCATTGGCAACCCGCCTTCCACCTTGCTTATAAGGATGTTGGCTGCCTCCTCGCCTACCCTGACGCCCCGTTGCTCCACCGTCGTGAGCATCGGGTCACTGGCCACAGCGCGCTGCCCATTGGTGAATCCGCAGATGCTGATGTCCTCGGGCACCCTTAAACCCATACGCTTGGCGGTATAGAGTATGCCTATGGCGGTGTCGTCGTTTACGGCGAAGAAAGCGTCAGGTATCTCATCTTGCGACAAGAGCTCTGGCGTTATGGCCTCCGCGTCGGAGCGGTTGTCGCAGATGCGGAAATATCTCTCTTCCGGTTTCAAGCCGTTGCGCAACAACGCGTCACGATAACCGTTATAGCGGTTCTTGCTTATCTCCATGGTCATCGGTGACCCATAGAAGGCGACACGACGGCAGCCGCGCTCTATCATGTAGTTGACTGCGTTGAACGCGCCTTGATAATCGTCTACCACAACACGGTCGCAATTGATGCCCGTGCAAATGCGGTCGTAGAACACGAGAGGCATGTGGCTGTCCATAATGCGCTTGAAATGCTCGTAGCGCACCGTGTTCTTGGCCTCGGAGACGATGACCCCACACACGCGATTCTCCATGAAACGCTTGCAAATCTGGGTCTCAGCCTCATACTCGTCAAGGCTCTCGCTCACCATCAAGGTATAACCATGCGACATGGCTTCTTGGTTTATGCCGCTCAAGACCGACGAGAAATAGAAATGCTCAAACTGCGGCACAATAACACCAATGGCCTTTGATGTCCTCGCGACATTGGTGCGCAAGCACTCGGCAAGCACGTTGGGGGAATAATCATGCTCCTTTGCGTAAGACTTGATGCGCTCGCGCTGCTCAGCGCTTATTCGCGGACTGTCTTTCAACGCCCGCGACACCGTTGCCACGGAAACACCCATGGCCTCGGCAATGTCTCTCATTGTTATAGAAGATTGTGCCATTTAATGCAGTTTTCAGGGTTTCTTTTTTGATTGTCGTAGTGCAAATTTAGGTCTTTTCCAATGCAACAAAAAGAAAAGCAAGCAAGAATATTGACATAAATCATGCAAACGTTTGCGCATGCCGCTAAAAACTCTTCTCCACGGTCAACCACTCGTCATCGGTGGTAAGCTTAAATTTCGAAGATGTGTCTCCGGTCACGGTATCATCGCTGAAAAGCGCGCCCGTGAATTGGGTTATCTGGTTGCGATTGACGGGCACGTTCTCGAACGTGTGGCTGCAAGCTGTGTTGCCTGTAGGTCCGAGACCCGTCACTTCTATCTTCAGCTCCTTGCTGTCGCTCTTCGGGAAGGTATATATCTCGAACGTTGCGGGCTTGCCCTTCATGTCGTCGGTAATAGAAAACTTGACAGTTTGGCGAGAGTTGACGCAGCCGTTGCCCGTCAAGCCGTCAAGGGTTGAACTGCCACCCGTGTAGTAGAATTGCAATGTAGAGACAGTGTCGGGAACATTGTCGGTGGTGACGAACCTTACCATTGCCACGACACGATGCATGCTGACGTCTACGTCGAGGCCGTTGCCCTCGTTTACCGTGATGTCGTTGCTCCACAGGAACGTGTCCGACAAGTCGCCGCTGAACGTTATCTTGTCGGCATTGGTCGTCGTGGGAGTCTTGTCTTGGTTGTGGGCGAGTATCACGACCTTATAAGATCCCGGATCAAGGGCTACTGACAACGTGCCAAAATCCTTGTCGCCAGATTTTTGCGTTGTTTTCTGCACGCGAGTTCCTCCTTGGAACACCGCAAGGTCTATCTGTTTGCACAAGTCGGAAACAGGTTGGGAACGCGACTGCGTTGTGGAGAAAGGCATGGTCTCGAACTGGCTTATCTTGAACTTGACCGCCGACTTTTCAACGGTTGGTTGTTCAGGGTCCTCGTTTACCATGCGTTGGCAAGAAACCATGGCAAAGGCAAGAAGCGCAGCAAAGACAGCGTGCAAGGCATTGACGTTGAGAAGTTTCATAAGCAATGATTTAGATTAATTCTGTTCAGTTTTGTTGACAAAAATACGCTTTTCCCCTCATAGTCACAAATATTTAATGGGAATAATGCGGATTTATCGCAAACTTTGCTGATTCGGACAGTATTTCTTTGTTGATTACTTTTGTTCACGTTTCCACTCTATTGCCAGTTCAGTCAACTTGTATTGCTGGCGAGGATGATTGGGAATGTCTGGATATTTATACTCGATCGCTCCGCCTTCTAGGGCTGGAAGTATATATTCTTTTCTGAACCTGGTCTTGTTCTTTACACTAAAATGTCCAATAATTTCTACCAAAGACGCGTACCGGTCAGTCATGACATCTATGAGCTCTCGAACTTGGTACGAACTTGGTACGAACTTGGTACAAGCTTGGTACGAACTTTGGTCCAACTTTAGACCTACTTGTTCTGAGCTTAGCCCCAACTGCAGCCCGACAGGTGTTTTCATCGGGTCGGTTATAGGACGCACAAATGTCACGCAAACGAATCCGCCATTGATGCTCCATGTCGGTTCTGGCACATTCTGCGCCTTGCACGCTTCCATGATACGGGATGCGCCAGAGCCCCAACTTTCCAGAAACGTAGTACGGTAAAGCACTTCCGCCATTATTGGGTTATACGGGTACGAACTGTGCAACTGCTTAATGGTTTCCGTATTGAGTTGCGGTGGCAATACACCGGGATTCTCAATCTCTATGCGGTCATCGTATATGGCAATGCTCGGCGTAAGGTTATACTTCTCGAATTGCCTATGACAAAGACAATTGGTAAGGGCTTCCCTCAATGCCTCGGCAGGCACCTCCATATTTTCCTCACGGCGGAAGCCAACGATCTTGCCACTCATGTTCAAGTGCTTCAAAAAGAAAGCCATACCTGCATCAAGCAGTTGGAAGAAGTTGCCTTCCACCCTCTGATTATCAATGAACTCTATCTTGTTGATGCCGCGGAAACGAGCCAAACGCAACTGCATCTGCGTATAGCCCCTTAGCTTGGTGGAGAACAAGGCTGCAGAGGCATTGTTGGGAACGCCGTCATTCAGCAGTTCAAGTTTGCAGAGTACGTCCGACAATGGTTCCGTCAAAGCCGTGGCAGGCATACGGTTCTTCTCCACGCCAAGACGCAAGGCTCCCCTTATGAGTTTCTCATCCATATTGTCAATGGTTATACCGTCAGCCGTCTGCCGTTCCCATGCATAATAATTGGGCTTGTTGGCACGCAGCCTTTCCTCAAACATCGTGCGTGGCATCAGCTTTGTGGTACTCTCCACCTTATAATATGGACTGCCGTGATACGTGTAGGGCGCAGTTCCCCAGACGAATGCTTCGAAATACATGGCTATGACTTGACACCCCTGTCTGCCTGGCACATCTATGTATTGGATGTCAACCGCCACAGCTGGTTCGAGACCACTCAACGCTTGGGCTATCTCCCTTTGCGTATTGTCCGTAACCTCCTGTCCGAGAATCTTGAGAGACTTTGGGGCAACGCCGAATACCAGCCAACCACCTGCACCGTTCAGGAATGCACAAGCCGTGTGCATACCATCCTTCAACTCACCAGTAGTCTTTTTCAACTCCAGATGTACATTCTCATCTTTGGCTATAAGCCTCTCAAGCTCCTCTATATCCATGGTCTCTTCTTTAATTCTTCTTCATTTCTCCCGATAAAAGGTATTGAGCAACCTTGCGATTTATCTCTTCCGTCATAGCTCCACGGTCAACCACTCATCATCGGTGGTAAGCTTAAATTTCGATGATGTGTCTCCGGTCACGGTATCATCGCTGAAAAGCGCGCCCGTGAATTGGGTTATCTGGTTGCGATTGACGGGCACGTTCTCGAACGTGTGGCTGCAAGCTGTGTTGCCTGTAGGTCCGAGACCCGTCACTTCTATCTTCAGCTCCTTGCTGTCGCTCTTCGGGAAGGTATATATCTCGAACGTTGCGGGCTTGCCCTTCATGTCGTCGGTAATAGAAAACTTGACAGTTTGGCGAGAGTTGACGCAGCCGTTGCCCGTCAAGCCGTCAAGGGTTGAACTGCCACCCGTGTAGTAGAATTGCAATGTAGAGACAGTGTCGGGAACATTGTCGGTGGTGACGAACCTTACCATTGCCACGACACGATGCATGCTGACGTCTACGTCGAGGCCGTTGCCCTCGTTTACCGTGATGTCGTTGCTCCACAGGAACGTGTCCGACAAGTCGCCGCTGAACGTTATCTTGTCGGCATTGGTCGTCGTGGGAGTCTTGTCTTGGTTGTGGGCGAGTATCACGACCTTATAAGATCCCGGATCAAGGGCTACTGACAACGTGCCAAAATCCTTGTCGCCAGATTTTTGCGTTGTTTTCTGCACGCGAGTTCCTCCTTGGAACACCGCAAGGTCTATCTGTTTGCACAAGTCGGAAACAGGTTGGGAACGCGACTGCGTTGTGGAGAAAGGCATGGTCTCGAACTGGCTTATCTTGAACTTGACCGCCGACTTTTCAACGGTTGGTTGTTCAGGGTCCTCGTTTACCATGCGTTGGCAAGAAACCATGGCAAAGGCAAGAAGCGCAGCAAAGACAGCGTGCAAGGCATTGACGTTGAGAAGTTTCATAAGCAATGATTTAGATTAATTCTGTTCAGTTTTGTTGACAAAAATACGCTTTTCCCCTCATAGTCACAAATATTTAATGGGAATAATGCGGATTTATCGCAAAATTCGCGCTTTTGAGCTTAACACCAATGAACCCCGAAGGTCATTCATCTGGCTTTCGGGGTTCATTGTGTTTGAAAAACGAAGTCGGTTCTTATGCTATTTGACAGCCTTTATCGTTAGCGGTTCGAGCTTTCAATCTTCCTTGAGAGCAAGGCGATGAACAAGCCGAAGCAGGCGGCGATGCTGATGGCGATGCGTAGGCCCGTGGCCTCGGAAAGCCAACCGATGACGGGAGGACCGACAAGGAAACCAAAGAAGCTTATGCTGGAAACGATGGTGATAGCGATGCTCGCCTTTATCGTGCCCAGACGGCCTGCGATGCTGTAACAGATTGGCACTGAGGAGCTGATGCCAAAGCCGACGAGAAGGAAGCCCAACGTGGCTGGCACAAGATAAGGAAGGGCCGCGGCAAGCCACAATCCACCGACGATGAGCAGACCGCACATGCATAGCACTTTAGCCGCCCCATAGCGGGTGACGAACCTGTCGCCCATGAAACGTCCCAGCGTCATGGCTCCCATACCGGCAATATAACCCGCGCGAAGAAACATAGCGTCTGGCTGCACCACTGTGGAGAAATACACTCCGCTCCAGTCGTACACCGTGCCCTCGCAGAACATTCCGCCAAAGCCCATCAGCCCGAGGAAGAACAGCAATGGGTCGATATTCTTGAACTTGAAACTATCCACTTCGCTTTCCTCTGCCTTCGCCATGGCATCATTGACGAGAAACGGCAGTCCTGCAGCAATGATGAGCATACAGAGGACGAAAACCGACAAGAAATGCTCGCCTATCGACAACGAAGTATTGGCAAACAACGCCCCCACGATGCCGCCTGTGAATCCACCGAGACTCCACAGTCCGTGGAAGGACGACATTATGTTGCGACCGTACATCTTCTCCAGAAGACATGCCTGCGTGTTGGAGGCGATGTTCATCAGATTGGCCATCATGCCAAAGCCCACGAGAAACGCCACGAGACTCGTCTTGGTCTGACTGAACCCCAAGCCAAGCAGCATCAAGGCATAGAGCACTTCGGCAAGCACCACCATCTTCTTGCTGCCCAGTTTCGTTACGAGAATGCCGGAGAAAGACATCATCAGCAATTGGCCTATGGGAATGGCAAAGAGCATGGAGCCCAATTGCCCGTCGCTCAACTGCAGCGAGCTGCGCACGTCGGGTATACGGCTTGCCCAACTGGCAAACACCATTCCCGGTACAAAATAATAAGCAGCCACGGCAAGGCGCATACGCTGCAGAGAATTGGTTGGTGAAGCAACACCTGAATTCATGTTCCTGAGTTTTGTTATTCCTGAGTATTCTAATGCAGCTTCAAAGTTACTACTTTTTACGAAAATGCCACCCCTCTTTTTTGTACAAATCTTTTTTTTTGTGCTACTTTTATGATATTCTACATCAGTCAGAAAACACCTACTCTATGAACACAACTACGTAGCACAAGTGTATACCGACAATGCTTGAGAGCGACCTTGACTTTTCTCCTTCATTGTTTTGCAGAGCTAATGCTGTTCAGATAGCTCTTTTATAATATCGTCTACGATGTATAGGTCACTCATGAGATAAAGGAGCGAGCGCTCATCGTGCAACAGTTCGCCTGTCTTGCTTCGCTGGAATATATCGAAAGCTCTCTCGGGAGAAATATCAAGGCATTCCGACAATCGTGTGCATATCCGTCCTATTTTCATCCACAGTTGCGAGTCTCTTAACATGACACACCCTCCTTTCTTGCCAAATCATTAAGCGGTTCTGCCATCAAGAAATGCAAGCTGTTATCAAGCAACGCTTGCGACAAAAGGCATACTTGGTTGTTGGGCTGATGTTCTGAGAGTCGCCTCAAAGCATACTCCATAGACACATCACCATTCAGATAATCTTCTACCGTAGTGATGACACGGTCATCAGCTATTCCTCCTTCAATATAGTCGAACCCTAGCCAAGGGCGGCCACCACTCCTACTGTCCACGATAAATTGCAACCATTCCTCGTCATACGTCTTGAATGTCTTGCACTTTGCGTGTGATTGTATATAGTCCATATCCAATTCGTACGTATTCAACCATTGCGGCAGGCCAAGGTTTGCTACACGCGTAGCCCAACCTATAGCCTGCTCACGCATATCGGTAAGGTAGAAACCCTTTCCGAAATCAAGGTTGTTTCGTCCTATATGGCAAAGAGGTGCCTCTACTATGCGTGTGGCACCATGATACATCATTCGCATCAGATTATGGTTTTTGGTCCGTCATTGACAATATGTCACTTCGCAGCACTCTCCAAACGTCGCAAAGCTTGGAGTAAGTCCTGCACTACGTATTCGCGGCTTTGTGTATGCGATGCATCCAGTCTTGATGTCAAGCCATGAATAAGACCTACTGCCTTCATGCGCTCATACATTTCTCTTCTTGAGCATCCCACAGCTTCCGCCGTGACATCCACACACATTGCAGCAAAGGCTAGTGCCTGTTGGATTTCGTTTGTACTCATAAGATGACCTTATTGATTTTACCGACAAAAATACATTTTTTCTTTCGTAACGGCAAATATTCTGGAAGAAATAATGAGGGCGTTACTGTTTTAACGTGATTTTGAACAGATGCACATTGAGTACCTGGACCTGCCGCTCTAAGGTTCCGCGACGGGGCGGACAGTGCGGCCATCAAAACGGTAGCCATAGGAGTATTGGGGCCTCTGGTTGACATTACTGGAGATGACGAAAAGGTACGGGAAGCCTTGTATTAAGGGCGAACTCAACCAGTATTGGCCTTGCGAACCGTATTGGCCTAAATTCCCATTGCTTCGAAGGCCGGAAAACGGGAGAAATATGTAATTGCCATTCGTTTTGCTAGTGACTTTATAGCCATTGATGGAAGATCCGGCAGAGGTTGTCATGCTGCTCCTAGACCAGGTGCAGTAATTGTAATTTAAAAGCTCTTGGAACTCTGCTTCGGTTGGTATGCGGCAGGAGGATCCCCAGTTGACGTAAGCAGCATCGTCTTCATTGTCGAGGACATCTTTGCCGTCGGTGGAGTTGTACTTGGTATAATCACCAGATGATGTACTATACTTGTAAGAACTCGAAGAATACGAGTTTGAGCTCTGAGGCTCCGTCTCACCCCAAGCATAGTAGTTACCATCGTCTGTAGCAGTTTCGGCACCGACGTTCGTCTCTGCCCAAAGCAAACCACTTGGCAGACCGAGGTCTACAAATTTATGGCCGTTGACGGTCTTGCTGTTGTCAGCCTTAAAAGTAACAGAGTCGACATCGGCCGTATCGTAAAATTGTGTTACGCTGCCGCCTTTCCATATTTGCATTGTGGTTTTCTGTGCAGAAACCATAGAATACTGCGCTGCGAATACCATGCTGCATAAGAGTGTAAAAATCTTTCTCATATTAGTTTCGTGTTGGGTTTGTTTGTTTCTACTATTACAATATTTTCTTAACGGCTTATCGCATCAGAAGTTTAAAGCTTACACCACTGCCGGTGCTTACAACATACACTCCTGCAGGGGCACTGCCGAGGTCAATGCTAGCCAAGCCATCGCCGTTTGCCTTAGCTGCCTTAACTAGGCTACCACCGAGAGTGACCACGGCAAGGCGCTCGCCAGCTGCCATGTCACTGACCGTCAACACGCCGCCAACATAATTGAACACAGGGCGCCGGGCGCACGCTTTGCCTTCTACCTGAGAGATGCCGGTCTCAACGTTGTCCTCGAAATAGAATTTTTCCACGTCGGAAAATTGATAGCTTACTGTGGCTGTGCCTGATGAGGAGAGGGTAAGTCCGTCGGCGGTTACAACAATCTGCGGCTTGGAAGCAAAAGCAAAGCTGACCGTCTGACCTCCGGCTAACAGGAATGTCACGCCGGGCGTTGCAGCCTGAGAGTCAAGGCTCATCAAAATCATGACTATTGGCAAGGCGAGCCTTTTAAAGAGAGTTTTCATATTGTTGTTTTCGTTTTAAAATGTTACAACAATGCAAAATTAAACAAAGCCTTTGGCTTCGCCCCCCCCCCTGAATATTAAACATTGTTAATATTAAATCCGCTTGGCTGATTTTTTCTTGAAGGACGCTTCGTGCTGGCATAGGAGATATTGAACTATATAAAATACGAATAAAAAAGAGCAAGAAAAATCAGACCATTTCAAATAAAAAGGCGTAACTTTGCGACAGATATTTGTCGACATACAACAATATGGGAAAGTCTGCCATCATAGAAACATTGCACAATTATTTCAGCACTCAGCCCGTACTGAAAGCATGGTTGTTCGGCTCTTTCTCTAGAGGAGAAGAAACGCAGAACAGTGATGTGGACATCATAGTTTCCTTAGACAAAAGCAAGCCAGTTGGATTAAAGTTCTTTGGCATGTGGAGCGATTTAGAAGAACTCTTAGGCAGGAAAGTAGACCTGGTGTCAGAAGGGACACTGCTTCCTTTTGCCAAAGAATCTGCAGAACACGATAGAATCTTGGTCTATGAGAGAACGGAGTAAAGACAGATACCGGCTGGAACACATGCTTCATGCAATAGAAAGAATCAGGCGATATACCAAAGAAACGATCTTAAACACATACCTTCCATAACGAAAGCATCCGCTTTGGTGGCACAATGGTCTCCAAAGCGGATGCTTCTGTTTTGTATAAAAGTAAGAACCCTCTACATCTTTAGAAATTCAAGGACAAAAGGCTCTCTGAGAATCGATTTTTTTGAAAAACTTATCCTCCCGTGCGATTTGAGGCCATTTTTGCGAAAACAACTTAACATCTTGATTGCTAAATGGTTATGTTTTTCGTAGTCTTAGACATGGCCTGAATTTGAGCCTTTGACTCGGCTTTACG